>CBFGRU010000259.1:0-3921 GCA_965651255.1 uncultured Phycisphaerales bacterium | reverse complement strand
GCCACACCGCGTTCGATGGCTCGTCGCGACTCACCCAGACTCAACAGACCGCTCGCCTCGGCACAGGTAATGGTGTTCGACGGGCCCTGGCAATCGTGAATGATCGTCACGTGGCACGCCAGCATGTTCGGCAGGTACTTCAGCAGCCAGAGCGGCGTGAGGTTCTGCATCCCCGTCTCACCCCACGCATGCAGGTTGAACGAACCATCTTCACGCTGGCTGCTCACGAGCGCGGAGGTCAGTTCCTCAACGTCCGCGGCGATTAAACCCGCGCCGATGTGGCAGCCGAACCGCGTCGCCGGAATGCTCGGCTCATCATCCGGGTGCGTGCCCTTTGTCCGCAGGCCGGAGTCCTCCACCGCGTTCAGGGCTGCACCGACCGCCAATTCAATATCGCGGGCCATGACCTTCGTCGCCTTGCGGTAGCTCTTCGGCACGACCTCGCGAACACTGAACGTTTCGGGCACCTCCGCCCCGGCATTGGAGGGCAGGCCCGAGGCGTCGAACCGCGTGAACTGCCTGATCGCGGATCGACCTTCGAGCATGGCCTGCCAGAGCGGTTCCAGCCCGACGCCATACCCGCTGACCGGGCCGACACCTGTGATGACTGTTTCACGTCTTGCCATGGACGTGAAGTGTAGACGACCAGACCCCCGGTGTGGGCACGACCGAGGCAGGTTGCTCGAAGCTGCGCGAATGCGCCCCTACCATACAACACGCATGCGAAGAACGCTGACTGAAACCGAAGTACAGACCCTCCGAGACTTTGCCATCGAAACCGCGCAGCTCCTGGCGGATCGGCGCTGCGAGCACATCCGTCTGATCGATGTCACCGGCCTGAGCCAGCTCTGCGATTTTCTGATTGTTGCCAACGGCACCAGCGAGCGGCAGATGAAGTCCGTCGCCGCCGAGGTTGAGGATGTCGCCGATGCATCGGGCGAGCACAAGGTCTTTCGCGCCAACCGCGATGCGGCGACGACATGGGTCGTCATCGACCTGGTGGATCTGGTCGTGCATCTCTTCGAGCCGAACCTCCGCGAGTATTACGACCTGGATGGCCTCTGGGCTGAAGGCACGCTGATCGACTGGCGGCGCGAGGATCAGAAGGCCGCCCACAGATTCGACGGACCGCTGGAGGATGCCCCGGAGGATGACCTTGATGGCGCGGATGATCACGATGAGGAGGCATTCTAAGCCATGCTGCGGGAGGCCCTTTTTGCCAAGATCCACCGCGCGACCGTGACCGAGTGTCATCCTGACTACATGGGCTCGATCACGATCGACCCGATTCTGCTCGACGCAACCGGCCTGTGTGTAAACGAGAAAGTCCTCGTTGCTGATTGCGACAACGGGGCACGGTTCGAAACCTATATCTTTCGCGGCGAGCGGGGGTCCGGCGTGATCGGCGTCAATGGAGCAGCCGCCAACATTACCGGAATCGGCCATCGCGTTCTGATCATGAGCTTCTGCCACCTATCTGCCGAAGAACTTCGAACCCATCAGCCGCGGGTCGTGATCTGCGACGAAAAGAACCGCATCATGCGGGAGTTGCGCTACGATCCTGCCGGTTGATTGCCGACTGAAGAGATTGCAGCGGTGGGCGACGGTGGAAGGTTCTCGCGGCGCCCGGCGTCTACTCCGCTGGATGCACGCTGAACCGCTGCTTCCGCCACTTCGTAGACCCGGTCCACCCACGGCTTGCCCACATCCCCGGCGGTCGATCGATCCGCCGGTCAGCGCTGAGAAGAAGGAACTGTCATATGCGGCATTGTGCGCAACTCTCCATCCTCGCCACGATCTGCGCCACCATCGTCTATCTGCCGGCCATGACCGCCGCACAGGAAGGTCCGACGCGGCCTCCCGTCGGCGTTCCACCGTCCGGCGTTGAAGTGGTGCAGCAGGATCAGGAAGCAGCCCCTCCGCGCGAACTGCCACGATACGAGTACCTCGATGAAGTCTTCCCCTTCGACGCGGACCAGCCGATCGTCGGCTTCTGGCGCGGCAACGTTGAGACCGACCTCGGACCGCTCATCATCAGCGTGCACATTACCGAGGGTGATACCGGCCTCAACATGACGCAAACTGCCGCCCAGATTTCGCCCCCGCACATGGAATGCCGCATCACCGAATCCACCCCGCGCAGCGCGAAGTGGGATTTCCCTCCCACTCCGCTCGACCAGCTTGGCTGGGTGAACTTCGAAGGGACCGTCAGTGATGATGGCCAGTGGCTCGAAGGAACCATGGTCTGGCCGAACTTTCTCGAGAATCCCGGCCGCATGAAACTGCAGCGCGCCATTCGACCGCGCGATGGAGCCAATCAAATGGCCTTCGGCGGCTCGATTGAGATTGAAGAGATCCCCTTCCGCATCAATCTGCTTTTCTCACAGACTCCGGGCGGCCACTGGATGGGTCACATCGATGTGCTCGATCAGCGCGTCGCGGGATGGCCGCTCATTGCTGTCAATCGCGAAGGGGACCGGTTCATCGCGGTCATGGGCAGCCGCTCACCCGCCTGGTACGACGGTCACATCACCGCTGAAGGCGATCTCTTCGCCGGTGAATACACCCAGATGAATGTGACCAGCGAGTTTCGCTTCGAGCGCATTCCTGACTACACGCTGCCGAAGTTTCCGCCCCAGGCCGCTCCGACGCCCACACAGCCCGAGCGTGCACCGACGCGCCAGACGAGACCATCGTTGGATCGCAAGCAGAATCCGACACCCCCGTTCCCCTATCAGGCGGAAAACTTCCTCGTTCCACATCCGGATGGGCATGTGCTCGGCGCCACTCTTACGATTCCCGAAGGCGAAGGTCCTTTCCCCGTCGCCATCCTGCTTTCGGGAACCGGGCCCCAGGATCGCGACCAGGACGTCTACAACCATAAACACTTCTTCGTGCTCGCTGACTTTCTGACCCGTCAGGGCATCGCGGTCATCCGGTTCGATGACCGCGGTGTCGGCCAATCGACGGGCAATTACCTTGATGCCAACACCGCGGACTTTGCATCCGATGCACAGGCGATCATGGAGTACGCGATCGCCAACCTGAAACGAATCGATGCCGGCAAGATCGGCCTGATCGGTTTCGATGAAGGCGGGTTGATGGCCCCGATGGTCGCCGGCAATGTCGAGGACGTCGCATTCATGGCGCTGCTCGGAGCGCCAGGCCTGAAGGGCATGGAAATGCAGATCATTCAGACCCGTGAAGAACTGCGCCAGGCGGACTTCTCGGATGAGAAGATCGAACCGGTCCTCGAAAAGCTTCGCGACATGCTGGTGAAGATTGAGTCCGGTGTCGCCGATGACGAGCTGCTTCCCTCGATCGAAGCATACGTGCAGGCGCAGTTCGATCTTCGCGAAGGCCAGCCCGCCGCGAGCGTATCCGCACTCGCGCGACGCCAATTGAGCCGCCTGACCTCACCATGGATGCGGCACTTTGTGGCGTACGACCCGAAGCCAGCGCTTGAGCGGCTCACCATGCCGGTACTTGCGCTGCGGGGCGATCTCGATGCCCAGGTCGCTCGCGAGAATCTCGATGCCATCGTCCAAACAATCGAAGAAGCCGGCGGCGATGTTACGGTCCGCACGTACCCGGGTCTGAACCACCTGTTCCAGCCGGCGGAGACCGGCGCCGTTTCGGAGTACATGAACCTGCCCATCACATTCAGTGAAGACGTCATGCGCGACATCGCGGAGTGGATCCTGGAACGAACGAAATGAGTTCACCCGAACCGAACAACACCGAACGGGTGCTGGGAGATCTGGTCTTCGTCGGGTTCAATCGGAAAGTCGTTGCCTTGGATCGATACACCGGCGAGTTGGCCTGGACCTGGCAGGCACCGAAGGGTTCCGGCTTTCCGGCGATCCTGCTCGACGGCGATCGACTCATCGTCAGCGTGCAGGGCTACACCTACTGTCTCGA
>CBFGRU010000258.1:0-3934 GCA_965651255.1 uncultured Phycisphaerales bacterium | reverse complement strand
GTAACAAGGTAGCCGTAGGGGAACCTGCGGCTGGATCACCTCCTTTCTAAGGGATCTCCTTAGACTCGGCCAAACGGGAGAACAACTCATCAGACACTTCGTCCGATGAACAACCCCTCCCGCCGGAGAGCAATCTCCACCGAGACTGTCAGCGCAACCTCGTCCGCCCTCACAGGCGGATAGCCGACCGGGTGACCGGCGGCGAAGTCGTACCCAACTGTTCATCTGCCAAAGGCAGATCGTTCAACGATCAACACCCTAACCCCGTCTCCTCAACGAGGCGGGGTTGTTGCATTGAGCAAGCTCCCTCTTCAATCGACCCGCGATTGCAGGAGAGCAGGTCAGGATCAACGAACGGAACAATCGACGCCCTCGCCCCCGAAAGGACGGGCTCGCGGCGAAACAGCGCCCTCGCTCAGGCCCCTTACGCATGAAAACCGGCGTGATGCAAGGCCGCGGGCGCGTTTCCAAAGAACACAACACCAGGAATCCTCCACCGTCCCTGCGGAGAGATCGATGCACGCGCAATCCACCGCCCTGAACGCTCATGATGCGAAGTCTCGCTGCCCGAACTGCCGCAGCGGGCAACTGGTTGAGGGCAAGCTGCTCGGCCAGTTCGATCTTGGTGGCGGGTTGGCGTTCCGGCCGAAGGGCCGCGGATTCTTCAACTGGCTGCTGCGTCGCGATCTCGCCATCCGCTACCCGATCTTTGCGTGCGCCGCGTGCGGGTTGATGTGGTCGTTCATCAACCCGAAACCTCTCAAGAAGATGATGCCGCCACCATCGCCCGCCGAACCCGCAACTTCGCCCTGACCACCACCACCACCCGGCTTGACTCCCTTCGGGAACCGATCCCGCCCGAGCACGTTCGACCCCGGTAACGCGCGGGTGTTGTTGTCCGTGCCTGAAAACGTACCGGTCCCGGTATTGCTGGCACACCCGTTATTCGGGGCGGCTCTGACGCAGCGGCAAGTAACTCATCATTCCCCAGTCGCAGCGCGGTATTGCTGAGCAATGTCGTCGTAAATCTTGGAGTATGAGGCGGCCATGCGCCGTGCCTCCTCCGGTTTGTGGCAGTCGCGAACAACCATGTCTTGGCGCACAGCGCCATGTTCAAGGTATTCAGCCGTATAGGCCCACTCATCGATGAGGACTTCGAGGCCGTCAAGGACTTGTCCCACGAAGTTCTGGGGTAGCCGCAGGGTGATGAGCCCATCTGCCGGTTGGGGAGCTTGTGGCGACATATGTTTGCTCCGAATTTGGGAGCATTGTACCGCGCTCCGATGATCGGAGCAATGACACGCTCGACCCATACCGCCGCATACGAACAACTGCGCAAGCTGCTTCGCACGATGCGTGAAAGTGCTGACCTCACTCAGCGCGCTTTAGCCGAGCTTCTCGACGTTCCACCCAGTTGGGTCGCAAAAGTCGAGAGTGGCGAACGACGGATTGATGTCATCGAGTTGCTCTGGTTCTGCGATGCGTGCGGTGTCGATGCTTCCACTGTTCTCAGCGCGGTCCGAGCACCACGAGCAGGTAGGAGTTCTCGACGTGCGCGATGACATCATTCCCTATTCAGCGATGGTCGGCCGCGAAGGCCTGTCATTGCAGAAGGGGATGAATTTTCGTGTTCGTCCGGGGTACTCGATTCTGCTGATGTCCATGCGCGAGAACGCGCCGTACCACGATCGCTGGGACGAAGAGAAGCAAGTGCTGTTGTACCAGGGGCACGATGTGCCGAACATTCGCGACCTTGGTGTCGATCCAAAGACCGTAGACCAACCAATGAGAACGCCGAATGGTGGGCTCACCGAGAACGGCAAGTTCTACACTGCAGCCAAGGCGTTTGCGGAAGGGGGCGGTGAACCGGAGCGTGTGCGCGTCTACGAGAAGATCAAACCCGGCATCTGGTCGGACAAGGGAATGTTTCTGCTGGTCGATGCAGCCATTGAAGAAGAGAACGGCCGCAAGGTGTTCGTCTTCATGCTCCAGCCACTGTCAGATTTGGCCGAAGCCGCACCCGCGGGTTCCGACATTGAGTTGCCTCATCGGCGGCTGATTCCAACCCATGTCAAAGTCGAAGTGTGGAAGCGCGACAACGGTCAATGCGTTCTCTGCGGGGCCACGACGAATCTCCACTTCGATCACAACCTGCCCTTTTCAAAGGGCGGCAGTTCGTTGGTGGCTGAGAACGTGCAACTGCTCTGCGCGAAGCACAACTTGCAGAAATCCGACCGCATCGAATGACGGTCGGCCACGACGCACCATGTCCGGACACCCTCGATGGAAGCCGAGCATCCGGTGAAGTCGTGCGCCCACCCCACACGAGTGTGGGGCTATGGGGTAGGATTGCGGGCCATGTCGCGTGGGCCGACCATCAGGATTCATTTGATCTGGACGACATACGGCACGTGGCTTCCGGGTGATCCGGACAAACCCGGTCACTGGTCCGCGATGTTCGATGCGTGCGGCCACGTGATTCGCGCGGGCGGGCGATTGAACGAACCCGATGCCACCTCGTTGCATCACGCGCAGCAGCAGATGAAAGAACCGCCGAAGACGTTGTCATTTCAAGAGCAGCGCGTGGTCGCACAGACCATCGGTGAACTCGTTGCCACCGAAACGATGCAGGTCTTCGCGTGCGCGATTGAGTCAACGCACGTTCATCTGTTGATTGGATCGAACCACAACGAAACCCTTGGCCGACTTGTCGGTCGTCACAAGGGTCGCTCATCCAGCGCCCTGGTGCGCCTGCCGAACAACCGGAATCGAAAGCGTATCTGACCCGTGGGTACTGGAAGGTGTTCATTTCGGATGACCGCCGGTTCAACAACACGCGAAAGTACATCGATCAGCACAATCTTCGCGCGGGAAAACCCGCCGCCCCGTACCCGTGGATCGAACCCCCGGACTAGACCCCCGGACGAAATCCCCCGGAATGAACCCCCGGATCAAACTCCCGGATCAAACCCCTCATAGCCCCACACTTGTGTGGGGTAACTGAACGACGTCCCTTCGAGGTCGGTTTCCATCGAGGGTGTCCGGATGGTGTGCGTGTTCATCGAAAGTCATTCGATGGTTGAACGCCGACCCCACACAAGTGTGGGGTGATGGGGATGTGAATCTGGGCGTTCTGGCGAGGACGGGGCGTTCCGAGAGCATTTCTCTGGTTCATTTCTGGTTGTCCATGCGTCATGGGGTGGTACACTGCCCGCACGGCCGGCGTGTGCAGGTGTGCGTACGGTGGCGTGTGGGAGAGAGATGTCCAACTGGATGAAGGAGAGAGGGACAATGTCGAAGATCAATGGTCAGGGTCGATTGATTCGGGCGCTCGGCGCGGTTTGCGCTGGCGCATGCCTCGTGAGCGCAGCCCACGCGGGCGGCATTCGCGTCGGTGTGATCGGCGGTGGCACGATGACGCACGCCGATGCGGCAGCGCAGCTCAACGACAACACCTGGTTCACGTTCAACGCCTCCGCGATCGGTGCGGGCGATGCCGATACGCTCGCTGAGCTGATGCAGTACGACGTGGTCGTGCTCGGCGACAGCGGCAACCGCAATAACGGGTATACCGAGCAGATGTTTGCTGCACTCCGTCAATACCTCGATGCGGGCGGCGGTATCGTCACCGTCGGCTGGTACAACTTCGCGACCGATGTGTACACCGGCCAGCAGGCATTGGATGCGGATTACATCACCCCCTTCGCCGATGCGGGCTACCAGTTCACGAGCGGAAATCCGACGATCAACATCCTCGGCTCGCACGCGATTACGGATGGGATCAACAGTTTCCAGATCTCGCCCAACCTGACCGAACGGGCTGGCGCGCTGGATGCGAACGCGACGCTCCTCGGTTCAGTGGATGGTGTTGCGGATTCGGTCGCCATCGCCTACCAGGATCAACTGGCGGGTCGATCGGTCTACCTCGGCGGCC
>CBFGRU010000257.1:0-3968 GCA_965651255.1 uncultured Phycisphaerales bacterium | reverse complement strand
AAAGCGAACTGATGTATAGATCATGGGTGGGAGGCGTCGGCCAACCATCGCTGAAAGTTGCCTGATGATTGTTCGGCCACTTCGACTCGGAGGTCTGCTGCCCATGCGTCCATGTCCGTGAGTGTTCTTGAACATGGATCGACGGAGTTCCCTTTGGGCTGCCACTCTGTGAAGTGCTCCATGCATGATCGCTTGGCCAGCTTCGACTCAGTGAAGTAATATGAGACCCGGGCCATTCGGTGGATGTTTCGGGCGTGTGATTTCCCGGCCAAATACCGCTCATGTTCTGGTAATGAACCGGGTCGGTCGGCCATGAGTTTGTAATCTCCGCGAGGTGATTCGCGGGCCATTTCGTGCTCAACATTGTCCA
Source organism: uncultured Phycisphaerales bacterium (assembly GCA_965651255.1). Classification (GTDB taxonomy): domain Bacteria; phylum Planctomycetota; class Phycisphaerae; order Phycisphaerales; family SM1A02; genus CBFGRU01. The sequence continues at coordinate 3,598 of CBFGRU010000257.1, read as the reverse complement.
GTGCTCATCCTCGTTTCCGGGCCATTCGGTGCTGCTGATGGCCCAACTGTGGTTTGCAGGCCAATGTTGCTTGCTATAGGTGAGCGTATGCGGAATCGGCCATTGATCACTGAATGTTTGATGGTGCCCGTCCGGCCAGTCATCATTGACTGCTCCAAAACCGACGACCGTGATGGCTGCCATCATGGCCACCACTACTGTTCGTTTTCGCAACGTCATCATCTGTCCACTCACTTTCATCGCTATCTCCTTTGAAAAAGGAACGTTCCCATCTGCTCCCAGACTTCTCTCGATTCGCCAAGGATGGGCCAGAGCTTCTCCATGACCGGCCGGCACCGGCGGCCGATTCGTTCAGTCGTTACGGTGACCACAAAGCGCACGTGCTGCCGGACATCTAGGTCCATCTCCATGACGACCTCCCCGAGGTAGTTTGTCGATGTGCCCGGTTTCTCCACCGGCGCGACCTGCTCGGTCGGATCATCCCGACGCCGCGCCTCCAGGATCAGCCCGGCCATTTCACGCTGCAGTTCGTTCAGTTCGCGGTCGGCCTGCTGACGGGTCGCGGCGACGCGAGCCCGGTCGGATTCGCTCAACTCGAAGGTTTCGATCCACGCCCACATTCGCGCCTGGCCCGGCCGCGCCAGATGCGGAAAGCGCGCGAGCAGACAGTGGTGATGCCACGCTTCCGCATCGGCCACCACCCCGCTGAGCGCCGCGATGAACCGATCCTGCAACGACCAGTGCGCGAGCCATCGCGCCTGATCCCGCTGCCACGCTGCGCGCAGCCGATCATCGCGTTCCTTCTGCTCCCAGAACGCCACGTGGTACCGCAGATGCGATTCGCGGTAGACCGCCAAAGACTGACTCAGATGTTCGTGGATCGCCTGCTCGTACGAGCGGATGAGTTCCTCCGCGGCCGCTGCATCCCGCACTTCGCCCCCGGCCGCGCGGAATGCCTCGAAAGAGGCCACGAGATCGAAATCCTCACCCGTGCCGATCATCGAGTGATACGCCGGAAAGAGGCGGAGCTGGTGCAACGTGGCGATGCGCTCCAGCCGCAGGACATGTCGCTCAACACCAGCCGACGCAGGACCGAGCACGACTTTGATGTCATTCAGGAATGTCGCAAAGCGCTCATCGAGCGAGGTGAACTCGCGGAGCACACCGTCGAAGCGGTGCGTGCGGAACGGCCGCTCGTCATACACACGCTGGGCAATCTCGCGGCGATCGGCCAGGAACGAATCGAACAGTGTCTGCAGAATGACCCGCTCATCTTCCGTCGCTTCAGTCGATGTAAGCCACGAGTCAAAGCGCTTCTGATCGAGATGAGGCAGGAAGAGCACATCGAGCTGAGTTCGCTGGAACCAGTCGATCCGGCCCGGTGGGTCTTCGAATCGCACGCGCGGAGGCCGCTTGCCATCCACCTTCCACGCTTCTTCCGCGTAGTCGATCGGCGGTTCTGGAGGTGGTGGCGAGTCCTGCGCTGCAACATCTCCTGCAATCGCCGCTGTGATGAGCGATGACAACATCATCAACCCGACCAGCCACGATCCCGAACTTGCTCGTCGTTTCACCCTGAAGCCCCTTCTCAAAGAAGCGCAGACTCCTCACCCGATGCAACCCAACGCCCACGTCGTCGCCGATGTGGTTAGTTGCCGCTCACGTCGACCTGAGCGGGGATAAGAAACGTACCTGTCCCGTTTTCTGCTCCGTGCGACCAATGTTGACTTCGCTCCACATAGTGATTGGCTGGCCAGCTCGGATCCCACCCTTGCTGACTGGATACGGAAATGCTGTGGTTGGCGGGCCAATTGGAGCTGGTCTCCGTCCCGTGGTTCCAATTCTGGCTGTAGTAACTGGTGTGGTCCGGTGCCGCTCTCATGCCGACATGTACCGCGCCACTAACACCCATGACTCCGATACAGACAACTCTGATCATCCTGTTCTCCTTCTTTGCTGAGCCGATGAAACACGCAACACCGGCTATCGACGGATCGACGCAAGAGCTTTGAGCAACTCGCGAGGCGCACCGGCTTCAATCAACTTGTCCATGAGCGATCGCTGAAGCCCAGCCGCCTCGTTGGAGTACCAATCCGGAATGAACCGCAACGGTTGCGGTTGGTCCGGATCACTCGTTATCTGAGGACTCCCGCTAGGATCAGTCTTGACAGTAGGAGGAGTCAGAATCGGATGGGAATGACGACGCGCGTGCATCACATGAGAGATCGCCTCGCGTTCAAGACGACTCCGCTTCTGGAGCACCTCATTCCAGAGTACTTCAACCTGCGCGAGAAGATGCCGATCTAACTCGGCGGCATTGAGAACTGAACGAATCTGATCTTCTCGCCAACGATCATGCACCACCGGAAACTGCAGTCGCCGCACATGAGCGATCCAGTCCTCGGGGTCGTCAGTCGAATTCGCTACTTCCTCGACGAACCGTTCCGAAAGCTGCCACCAGCCCTCCCAGCGCGCCACCTCGCGCCCCCACTGCTCTCGCATCATTCGCTCTTCTGACTTCGCATTCGCATCGCTCTGATCGCGTCGCAGTTTCTCTCCGTATGCGGTTTGCGCGAACCAATGACGCAGCCGGGTCTCGCGCGCCGACACCAATGATTCCCGAATGAACTTGTTCGCTTCGATGTCATATCGCGACAGAATGTCTCGAATCGACTCCGGCAATTCGGGCCTCGCCACATTGAGCGGGGCATATGCCCGAACCGCCCGCACCAGATCAAAGCGGTCGCCCGCCTCAACCTCCGGTGTCAGGTCACAGAAAAGCGGCAGTCGATCAAGCGTCGCCCGTCGATACAGATCGGCCAGACCCGCGCGACGCACGTCGCTCCGCGTCGCGTCGATCACGGTCGCCAGATCGGCCAGAAACTCATCGAACGCCGCATCCAGTGCACGCCACTGTTCGACAACTCCGAGGTAATTCTCCGAAGCAAACGGCCGCAGGTCGTAGATCGCCTGCCGAATCTCATTTGATCGCTGATGAAACTCAATCAGCAACGACTGTGCGATGAATAACTCGTCGTCAGTGAGGATGTATCGTTCGGCAAACGCCGACAGATCCCGATTCTCCAGAGCGGGAGTGTGCAGTTCATCGATCCGCGCTCGCTCCCACCACGCTTCACGCACCGGCATCGTCAGATCAATCTGTCGTCGGGGCCGCCGGCCATCCACCTTCCACGCTTCTTCGACGTAGTCGATCGGCGGTTCTGGAGGTGGTGCCGAGTCCTGCGCAGCACCACTTCCCGCAATCGCCGATGCAACGAGCGATGCCAGCACCATCCAACCGATCAGCCACAATCCCGAACCTGGTAGTCGTTTCACCTTGAAGTCCCTTCTCAATGAAGCGGAGACTCCTGCACCGTAGCGGTGCGGACACACCACGGGTCCGCAGTCCATTCAATCTACCCCCCTCTGGTTCCTGTCAAAGAAAACCGCTGGCAATTGAACCTCTTCCACACACACGCACCTCTCGCGCTCGCGGCCGTCAGAACATGGGCCAGAAAAAGACTTCCGACCCCTTATCTGCGCCATCAAAGAACACATGGGCGACGGTGCGGCGGGCGTCATCCAACCCCAAATCATC
>CBFGRU010000256.1:0-3975 GCA_965651255.1 uncultured Phycisphaerales bacterium | reverse complement strand
TGTTGCATGGGGGAGGTTGTCAACCACGATGTCCGGCTCGACCCCGTGCCCTTCAATGAGCCAGACCCCCTCGGGGCCATAGACGCCGATCTCGGCGGCGGTGGCAATCCCGCGATCGACGAGGAAGTTGCTGCTGGAAAGCCAGATTTCACCACCCCAGGTGCGCGTTCCGATGACTGGGCCGAGGCCGAGCCGGCGGAACCCTTCGGCAACGGCCTCACCGTCCGATGCCGTGAATGCATCAACGAGAATCACCATGTGTCCGCGGAATGCGAAGTGCATGTTCCAGTACGACTCGCCGACGCGCGGCTGCCAGAAGAACCACGCCTGCCGCATCAGACGGCTGAGTACCCACGAGTCAATGTTGCCGCCCGTGTTGTGGCGCACGTCAATAATGAGCCCCTTCCGGTGAAAGACGGGGTAGAAATGTCGAACGAAGTCAGCCATATCGCCTGCGCCCATCGATCGGAGGTGCAAGTAGCCGAACTCGCCCGCGCTTGCTTCTTCGACCGCAAGTCGGCGTGTGTACTCCCACTCGTGATAGCGCAGATCGGCTTCTGCGCCAGCAGAAATGGGCTCAACGATGACATCACGTGGCTCGTCGCTGTTGCGCGGCCGAACACGCAGACGCACCTGCTTGCCCGCTTCGTTGCGCAACAGCGCGTGGATGTCCGGCGCATCCAGCACCCGTTGCCCGTTGACGAGTTCGATCACATCACCAACGCGCAGCTCCACGCCCGGCCGCGAGAGCGGTGAGGCGCGATCAGGCTCATCAGGATCATGCTGATAGATATGCCTGACTCGCGCGCCGCCTGCGGCATGGTCATGCTCGAAGACCGCGCCGAGAGAGGCCACCGCAATTCGTTCATCACCGGACCGCAGGTCGCCGCCGTAAACGAAGATGTGCAACGCGCTCAGTTCCGCAACCATCTGCGCGATGACATCGGCCAGTTCATCACGGGTAGCGACGCGATCCACCAGCGGCCGGTATTTCTCGCGCATGGCCAGCCAGTCCACACCATGCATGTTGCGGTCGTAGAAGTAATCACGCTCAAGCCGCCACGCCTCTGTGAACATCTGTTGCCACGCTTCACGCGGCGTTGTCGTGAACGACCAATCATCGAGCGGGACGCGGGTCTTCTCACCCAGCGAGATGCTGGCGCCCGCGTCGACCAGGTGCAGCGCATTGCCCTGGCGGATGAGCAGCTTCTTCCCGTCGTACGTTGGCTCGATGCTTCGAATGTTGCTGAGAACCGATTTGGGCTGCGGATTGTCGTTTGTCAATTCAAGAGTCGTCAACTCCGTCTGACCGCGGAGCGGTCGCGATGTGTAGTACAGACGCTTGGCATCCGCGTGAAGCCAGCCGTAGTTGCCCGGCGGAACGGGCGCTGCCAGCAGGCGCGCTTCAAGCCCTTCTGCATCAATCTCGATTCGCAAACCCTTCGGTTCCTCCTTTTTCTGCTCACCCTCTGCCACTGGCGGCGTCGCGCTTTCGGATTCCTTCTGTGCGGCTTTCGCCTGCTCCGCTTCCAGTTCGGTCGGCGGCGCAAACGGCGAGCGCAGGTCTTTCTTCAACGCCAGGAGGTACACCTTCGTCGTCGCGTCGAAAAACGGTTCCGGCTGCCACCGACCCCACGGGCTGCGCGTCAGTGAGTTGAAGTGACGATCGGACAGGAAGTAGAGCCATGCGCCATCCGTGCTCCACGCCGGCGCGTACGAGTTGTACCGATCGGTCGTTGCGGCAATGTGTGCACCGCCATCGACTTCGTAGAGGTAGATGCGACCGTTCTGGTTGGATTGCTGCTTCACATACGCAAGCCACCTGCTGTCGGGAGACCACGTCAGGCCGCCGAAATTATCTACCGGCGATTCATCGATGCGCCGATTCTCGCCGCTCTCGATGTTGAAAAGCCACAGCCGCTGGTTCTTGTCGTGGTGCGCAAGCCATTTGCCGTCGGGAGAGACAACACCTTCCCAGCGAAGTACATCTCCATCATTTGTCATCGCCGTTGAATCGCCGAGGCCGTTGGCCGGCAGGCGGATGAACTCCACCTCGTCGGATTCATCGCTCATGACGAGCAGGGTCTCTCCATCGGGCATGAACTTGGCATCGCGATATCGCGTCCCGGGAGTGCGCGTCACCTGGACCAGCCGGCCGCGTTTGAGGGGGGCGACAAACACCTCCCCGCGCGCCGTCAGCGCGATCCGTGAACCATCCGGCGATGGATGCGCGCTGGTCAGATAGTCCATTGGTTCGGTAATCCACGTTTCCCGGGTCTGATCAAAATCGCTCGCGAGCATGATTTCGAGTTGGCGCGTTGAGCCATCGCGCAGGTTCAGCAGCCAGAGGTCAGCGCCGTGCTGATAGACGATGCGACCATCGTGTTCCGCGGGACTCAGGACTTCATACTCGGTGTGTACTGTCACCTGGCGCACATCGCCGCCATCGGCGTTCATCGACCAGATGTTCATGACGCCGCTCCGGTCACTTGCGAAGTAAATGCGGTCATCATGCCACATCGGGGTGCGGCTGGTGCCGGCATAGTCCGCGGTGAGCGGAACCGCTTCATCGGCTCCGTTCTGCCATTTCCAGAGATTCTGTGCGGTTCCACCCTTGTACCGTCGCGTGTGACTGCCCTGGAATCGCAGCCGCGTGAAGTACAGCGTGTCACCGGCATCGTTGTATGTTCCGTCGGCGGCCTGCGCCAATGGGATGCGTTCGCGCGCCATTGTTTCCGGGTGCATTGCAACCAATTGCGCATCGGGCAGCGTCGAGTACTTGCGGGTCGCGAAAAGGATGCGGCCGTCAGGCGTCCACCCGGCAATCGCGATGCGATCATTGTCAAACGTCAGCCGCTTCGGTGGGCCTGGCACGTTCCCTCCGTCCAGTGCCATCAGGTATATCTCGGTCGGACCTTCGTAACTCGCGGTGTACGCAAGCCAGCGGCCATCGGGCGAGATGGAGGGCATCGTCTCGTTCCCGTGATGAGTGGTCAGCCGTTGCGCCAGCCCGCCATCAACGCTGACCCGCCAAAGGTCACCTTCAGCGCTGAAGATGATCGTGTCGCGATGAAGTGTCGGCGTGCGGTAGTAGCCGGCCGTCCCCTGCGCGTGGATGCTCACCGCAAACAACGCCACGCCCAGAATCATGAACGCGGTTCGATAAAGGATGTAGTACACCGCTCGGCCTGGTTGCATCGGGTCTCTCCTGTGACATGCTTGTCACATGGTTATACCTGATGCATCCGAAAGCGTTGATACGCCGGGCAAGCTCCATGAAGAGATTGAAACAATTCAGAGATCGTGACTACTCAACAATCACCCAGTAGTAGCGATCTGCGGCAAGCTGGCGGAAGGTTCCGGTGGTCAGGTCGCCATCGTCACACAAGGCGTCGATCTCAGCCATGTATACCGCATCGCGCGTGTCGCCGGAGCCGTCGAAGTGCACCCCGACCGCGCTGGTGACACCATGATCGTTGTACTCAATGTCCCAGCGCCCGCCGATCGGGGTCAATGCTTCGAATGAACGACGATCCAAGTAATCTTCAAGTTCGTTCGGAAGAATCCCCGTCGAGCTGTCAGGCGCGTGATTCAATTCGCGTGCCTGGTAGATCCCGACCGATTGAACCAGCGTCTGCAGACTGCTGATGAATGATCGCTGCTCACTTTCGCGCACGCTTCCGCCGAAGGAGACGACGACAATCGCCGCGAGAATACCGAGAATGACCACCACGATCAGCACTTCCATGAGTGTGAACGCGAGGCGGGTTCCGGGCGTTCCGGGGATTCCGGGGGCACCGTTGCACACCTGCCGGCTTCGTCGAAATCGAATAGTTTGATGCGCTGAGAACACCATGCGATCAGACCCAAGGGCGCACATTTGAAGTGCCCGCTCCGACCTAGAGTCTGTCATTCAGTCGATGAAACGGCCCGTGGGACCAGCGATGATCCTTCGTATTCGACTTGCCCAGAACA
>CBFGRU010000255.1:0-3982 GCA_965651255.1 uncultured Phycisphaerales bacterium | reverse complement strand
GGCAACCAGGGCATCAGTTCAACACCCCCGTCCACATGAGCCAGACGAAGAAGAGGACCAGACCAACACCGCCGGCCATCGTGACGGCATACCCCTGCAGGATGCCGTTCTGCAGCGGCTGGAAGCTCCGCCCGAGGGCGCGCGGCGAACCGCCGAACAAACCGTTCACGATCAGCTTGTCGATGATGAACTGATCGAACAGGTGGAAGATGTGAGAGAGAACCCAAAGGGGCAGTCGAACGACGCCGTGGTAGACCTCATCGACGTACCACTTGTTCTCCATGGCGGTCGGCAGCCAGCGTGTGACCGGATTGCCGAGCAGCATGGCGCGAAGATCATCGGCCTGCTTGCGTTTGGCGAGATGGAACCACCACGCGAGCGCAATGCCCGCAAGACCGGTGACACTGGCGACCCACGGCATCCACCGGTGGGGATCGCTCCAGAAACCGCCGACAACTTCGTGGTGACCTGGAATGCCGCCGGCAGCACTTGATCCGGCAACCATGCCCTTCACCCATCCGGTGTAGTAGGGAATGATCGCAACGGCCGCGCCGATGGCGATGACGACGAGGACGAAGTTGATCGCCAGTCGAGGGGCGTGTGGTTCGTGCGCATGGTGGTGATCATCGTGGCCGTGAGCATGGTCGTGGCCGTGATCATCATCGCCGCCGTGGTGTTCATCGCCCATTTCGTAGTGGGCGGGCCCCATGCAGACGCGGAAGAAAACGCGGAAGGTGTAGTACGCGGTGAGGAACGCGGTGAGGAGCGCGATTCCACCGAGGAACTGCGCGCCCCAGACGGCGTGGTTCGCGTACGCCTCAGCCATGATCATGTCTTTGGAATAGAACCCGCTGGTAACAAACGGCACACCCGCAAGGCAGGCGCATGCATAGCCCATCGTGATGGTGACAATGCGCCACCCCTTCATGCGCCCGAGCCCCGAGAGTTTGCGCAAGTCGAGTTGGCCGGCAAAGCCGTGCATGATCGCACCGCAGGTGAGGAAGAGCACGGCTTTGAAGAAGGCGTGCGTGAAGACGTGATACGCCGCGCCGTAGGTTGTCATCACACCGACGCCCAGGAACATGTATCCGAGCTGCGACACGGTGGAGTAGGCCATGATGCGCTTGATGTCATACTGCGCCATCCCGATCGTGGCGGCAAGCAACGCCGTCAGCGCGCCGATCCACGCAACGGTGGCGGGCGCAGTCGGGTGCAGCGCAAGCGCCGGATACATGCGGCAGAGCAGATATACACCCGCGGTCACCATCGTGGCGGCGTGAATGAGCGCAGAGACCGGCGTCGGGCCTTCCATGGCATCCGGAAGCCAGACGTACAGAGGCAACTGAGCGCTCTTGCCGAACGCGCCAAGCATGAGGAGGAACGGAATCGCGGTCACGCTCCATCCGCCGATCATCGCGTTCGTGTACGCGGCATTCGGATCAACCAGGAGCGGCAAGAGTTCATCGTAGCGGACGGTACCGAAGTTCTGCCAGATGAAGTAGATGGCGAGTGCAAGGCCGAGGTCGCCGATGCGGTTCATAATGAACGCTTTTTTCGCGGCAGCAACCGCGCTCGGTCGGGTGTAGTAGTACCCGATGAGCCAGTAGCTCGCAAAGCCCACACCTTCCCACCCGAGGTAAAGCATCACGAGGTTGTCGCCCATCACGAGGGCGCCCATCGCAAAGAGGAAGATGCTCACTCCGGCGAAGAACCGCGCGTACCCCTTACCGACATCGCTTTCCATGTACTCACTGGCGTAGAGCGCAATGAGCGTGCCCAGCCCGGTGACGAACAACATCCACAGCAGCGTCAGAGAATCGATGTAGAGCGCAAAGTTCGCAACGAACGAGCCGTCATCCCAGATGAGATTGAACCAGTGGAAGAGCAGAATCTGCTGGGGCTGACCATCCTGGTAACCGAGGTACAGCGCAAGCGTCGTGGCAAAGCTCGCGGCGAGCGACGCCACGGTGATCCACGCCGGGGCTTTGCTGCGAAGCTTGAGGGCGGCGCACACGCCGCACAACACGCACGAGAGCGCCGGGAAAAGCAGAATCAGCCCGGCCCAGGCGGGCCCATCCACCGCGGCGGGAATCGTCACCGTTTCCGCGGGAGCAGCGGTTCCTGCGATGCCGAGCAGCATCGGGATGAGATGCATGAACTCCATCATCATCCTTTCAGCTCCGACCACGCTTCGGCATCAAGCGTCTGTTTGCGGCGATAAAGCAGAACCACCAATGCCAGGGCCAGCGCGGCTTCGGCCGCCGCCACCGTCAGAATAAAGATCAGAAACACCTGGCCTGATACATCGCCGTGATACCGCCCGAATGCCAGCATCGCGATGGCCGCGGCCTGGAACATCAGCTCCGTACACAGGAACATGATGATCATGTTCCGCCGAACAAGGAAGCCAACCAATCCGATCACAAACAAAACCGAACTGAGCAGCAGGTAATGACCAAGCGAGACCGATCCGAAATCGGCCGCCTGGGCGAGCGTGGCGGTGAAGGTCAGCGAATACTGACTCACACATCACCTCCCCGATCCTGCTCCATCGCCTCAGCGGACACTCGCCGCATACCTGCGGCTTCACGCTTCTCATCTTCGCCCAATTCAATCTGCTTCCGCGCGAGGACCACCGCGCCGAACATCGCCATCAGCAGAATGATGCCCGCAATCTCGAGCGATGCGGGGAACTTCCAGACCAGCGCGAGCCCGACACGCTCGATGTTGAGCGGCACGAGCGTACGCAACAGGTCACGATCGATGTCCGCAGCGGTCAGGTCGATGGTGATCGTCTCGCCTGTCTCAGCATTGCGGATGAACGTCGCGGTGGACCAGTCGATCGACTGGAGCGGAGCGTTGGTCGGCAAATCCGTTGCAAGCGAACGCGCGTGCAGAGCACTGATGAACGCTTCACGCTTGGCCGGGAGCAGATTGATATCTTCGACCGCCTGCGCGAAGATCGCCTGTTCACTCGGCGGCGGCGGAAGCTGCACATCTCGATCGAAGATGGCGCGGCTGAGCACAGCCACCATAATGAACCCGACCACCACGGCAGCGGCGGGCTCACGGGCGATGCGGTCGTAGCTCGCCCGCTGCTCTTCCGCCTCGCTCGTCGGCGCCTGCTGGGCAAGCATGATCACAAACAGATAGGTGATGAGTATCGCCCCCGCGTAAACGATGACCAGCGCCAGGGCCATGAACTCTGCATGCAGCAGAAGGAACAGGCCCGAAGTTGCCAGCACCACCATGACAAAGTACAGGGCGGAATAGACCGGCCGTGCATGCGTAATCATCCGCGCCGCCGAAGCGATCGCGATCAAGGCAAAGACCCAAAACAGGACAGCGGGCCGGTCTTCCCCAGCGTCAGCACTGACGGCGAGTTGGGCCAATAGCCAGCCCAGACCAGCCAGACCGGTGATGACACCGAGGATCCGGTAGTTCACATCCTGAAAGCGCACCAGCAGGAAAATCCCGAGTGCGCCGACAGCACAAGCCATGTAGACGGGAAAATGAGCCATCCACTTCGTTCTCGAGCACAGAACCGCCCAAGGATGCCAAACATAGGCACAGGGAGCAAGTCCCGCAACCGCCGAAGGGCGTCCGGTGTGCGATTCCGTGAAAGTTTTCCCGATCGTGGAATCCAGATTCGGTCCGGCCGCGCATCACCCCGTGTCGGCTGAGCCGGTCGAACACGCAGCAACCGTTCATCGCCGGGCACCGCTCACTTCGGCCGCTGCATCTGGCTTTCCTCCTGCGATGTCGGTCCGCGCGGGTGGCGAATGAAGCCAAAGAACACCGAAGTGAGTAAAAAAAGCGCACCGGAACATGTCCCGGAAGCACGGGGACATGTATCGGAAGCATCGCGACATGTCGGGGAAGCATCGCGACATGTCGGGCAAGCATGGGGACATGTCGCGGAAGCATCGCGACATGTCGCGGAAGCACGAGGACATGTCGCGGAAGCATCGCGACATGTCGC
>CBFGRU010000254.1:0-3986 GCA_965651255.1 uncultured Phycisphaerales bacterium | reverse complement strand
GATGATTTGGGGTTGGATGACGCCCGCCGCACCGTCGCCCATGTGTTCTTTGATGAGTACATCAAGAATCTGAATGACGTCAGGAGACAGGCGTACCGGGTGAGGCCGCTCGGAACGACCCGCGACAGCCCTTCCGAAGATGTTCGTCCGGAACAGTTCTCACCCATCTGGCACGAGATTGATCGTGTGTTCGATGCGTTGATGAGCGATCTGCAATCACTCGCGCCCGATGATGACGCGGATGCGTGGCTTTCGGCGATTCGCGGCCTGAAGCGTCGCAGCATCCTGAACGACTGGCGCGTTTTCATCGACCACGCGGGGGCGGCATACGCGGGGGACTGGTTCGACCTGACGGCGGAAGTCGCGGCCGCGGCGGCGGACATTCGCGCGCTCCGAGTGGCTGAGATGGAGCGGGAGGCCACGCGGCGCGATCTGCACCCAGAGATTCGCGAGATACTCGATCGGTACGAAGCGGAACTCGATCAGCAGTGGCCGCAACTGGTGAAGACCTATCGCGAAGCGCGCGCAACGTTCTACGCGGCGATGGGGAAGGATGACTGGAGCATGGTCGAGCGCGCCTGGCGGCAGGATGCCGGGCGTTGGAAGCGGTTCTACGACCTCAATCAACGATACATTGGCGAGATTGAAGAGAACCTCATGCGGCGCAGTGTCGAAGCGGCCGCCGTGTGGCGGAAGCACGCGATGCGTGCGATCTTCCGGGAAGTCTACCGCAATCGCATGGGCAAGCTGCGCGAGTGGCTGGCCGAGCAGGTCTTCCCGCCGACTGAGCGGGCGCAGATCGATCAGGCGTGGCAGGTATTCGAGCGCGATGTGGAAGCGCACGAGCGGAGGATGATTCGAGCCACACTCGAACTGCGCCAGGGGTCGCTGCCGGATGAACCGACACAGGGTGTCATCGACACCGCCCACTTCTTTGTGAGTGAACGCATGAGAGCACTGGATCTAGAGATTCAGTCCACAAACAACGACTTTCGCGTTCGAGTGATCGACATTCTGGGCAGGGAGTACTACGGAAAAGTAACCGAAGCGTACACCGGAGGTTTGTATTGACTCTAGTTCTGACGAAAAAACAAAGGAGTGAGTCACTATGGCGAAAGGCAAAGCAACAACGTTGGGATTGATCGTGGTTCTCTCGACGGTTCCCATGCTGGCCGCATGGGACTGGCCACCCAATCATCTGGATACGGTCAGTGTTCAGGAGTGGGACCAAAACAATCACAATCAACAAACGAGTGATACCTGGCCGGCCAACCACCGGTATGACCTCTCATCCGGTTGGACTGACGAGGAGGACTGGCCGGCCAACCACGGAAATCCGTGGAGCGAGCAATGGGAGGGCGAACCGTGGCACGACACCCTAACCAGTGAATCGTACTGGCCCGCCAATCACACGGCGGCCCTGACGAACACGTGGCCAACGGAACACGACAAGGTGGTGAGTAGTCGAACCTGGCCGGCGAACCACGAGGGGGTTTATTCTGAAGAGCACAATCCGCCGAGCGAAGATGACGATCACCACGTCGCCAATTCATCGACATGGCCCGGTGGAAGTCATGACTACCAGACGAGTCACCAGGTTTGGCCGAACAACCATCGCTTCAATGTTTCGATCGGGTGGCCGCCGCTGCCACAGGATCACAGTACACAACGGAGCGACAGTTGGCCCGCGAATCACTACAAGTCTTTCAGCGAGAACTGGCCGGCCCCGGGAGCAGTCCCGAACGGTCATGCGGTGATGATGAGCGAGCAGTGGCCTCCCAATCACTTCTTCGGTGTGTCGATTACATGGAGCAGTCAAGACTGGGAAAATTGGCCGGCGAATCATACGACGACGGTGTCGGAAACCTGGCCGACGCCCGGATCTGGCGGCGGCGGTGTGTAAGCAGCAAGCGACAGGTTTCTTGGTCGGGCTGACCCGATCGTAGTGAAACTCGGACCCCGGAAAGGGGGCGTCGGCCGTTGAACTCATCGCGGGTCGCGAGGGTTGGGGAGCATGACTGAGGAAACGGGCTCGATTCATTGAAAGAGAGCTTTGGCGTGAAACAAGCACCAAGTCTGGGATCGTGGCTGGTCGGGTTGATGATGTTGTTTGCGCTCATCGCCTCGGCGATTGCAGGAGATGTCGCGGCGCAGGACTCGCCACCACCTCCAGAACCGCCGATCGACTACGTCGAAGAAGCGTGGAAGGTGGATGGCCGGCGGCCTCCGCGCGTGCGGTTCGAAGACCCGCCGGGGCGGATCGACTGGTTCCAGCGAACTCAACTCGATGTGCTTTTTCTGCCCCAGCTCGATCAGAAGCGCTTTGACTCGTGGCTTGCCTCGACGAGTGCGATGGAGGATGAGCGGATCATCCTGCAGACGCTGTTCGATTCGTTTCTGGCCGATCGCCGCGAGATTGCGCAGCGCGTGTACGACGAGCGGCCGTTCCGCACGCACCGCTTCGATGGTGTGCTCCGCGAGTTCACCTCGCTCGATGAGCGCTTTGCGACATTCCTGAATGACATCAAAGTCTTGCTCGGTCCTGCGTCGGCTGGTGTTGAGCGACATGTTCTGCGGCTGGAGCGCATCGCCACGTTGCACCAGTTCCGCCTCTTTCCGGCGTATCACCCGATGATCGGCACGGGTGAGGATTTCGATCTCGTGGCCTCGCTCGAAGCATTCCGCGCGGCCGGGGGCGAAGTGCGGGATGAGGCGGCCGCGGAGGAAATCATCCGCTCGTATGAGCAGGCAGTTCACGAACATCTGAATCAGTCTCTGGCGGTCTACCGCGAATCGCATCTGCGGTATCACGTCGCGTTCTGGGAGCAGAAGGAACGCGATGATCGGCTGCGCGCAGCGTGGCAGCGGGATCAGGCGCGATGGCTCGCGCACTGGTCGTTGCAGGATCGGTTCATCGCGGCGCTCAGCGGGGTGGTGGCCGATGCGGAAGCGTGGCATCACCACTGCCTGCTCGCGCGCTTTCCGCATTTGGCGCGGCCGGGCCAGGCGCGAATGTGGGAGTGGATCGAAACGTTCGAGTTGAGCGAATCCGATCGGGCGCGCGTCGCCGCGATCCGTCAGCAGGCGGATCGTGAGTTGATCGAACTGCAGCGCGAGATGGCCGGGCTGATCCTGGAGGCGCGGCGTCGGGATGATCCGACTGCACAGGCGTCGCCGGTTCAGGTGCCGGGTACAAGTACCAACTACCGTGGCGAAGTCATCATGGAGCTCGATCTCACCGCTCGTCAGCACATCTACTTCCTGCCTGAATTGGTGAGCCAGCGGATCGGCCGCCGGTGCCGACCGGTCATGGAGATGCTCTGGCCCATCCTGGGCGGATCGAAAGAAGTCTGGCAGCAGATGGTCGAATTCCTTCACCAGATACGCTAAAGAAAGGGAGCCAAATATGAGACGCATCAGTTTAACTGTAATCCCAATCGTGATGTTGGGAATGGTGAATCATCAGAACGATGACTGGCCGGACGGGCACCATCAAACATTCAGCGATCAGTGGCCGATTCCCCATACACTCACCTACAGCAAGCAACATTGGCCAGCGAATCACAGTTGGGCCATAAGTAATGGCGAATGGCCAGGAAGCGAGGATGAACATTGGACTATGTTCAGCACGGAGTGGCCTGCAAATCATCAAATAGCAGTTACGACGACCTGGCCGACCGGACCCGCGCACTATCAGAGTATGAGTGGGATGTGGCCCGGAAATCACACGCCACAGCGTTCTTCTCAATGGATACCTGCGCAGCACGTCACTTCACTGACGCGAACTTGGCCGAATGATCATGAATGGGCAACCTCCCAGAACGGCAGTCCCAAAGGTACGCCTTCAAGCCATCACCAGACTCATTCAAACACCTGGACGCATGGCCAGCAGACATCCGAGTCGAAGTGGCCAAATAACCATCAGGCGACATTCAGCGATGGTTGGCCGACGCCTCCCACCCATGATCTATACATCAGTTCGCTTT
>CBFGRU010000253.1:0-3994 GCA_965651255.1 uncultured Phycisphaerales bacterium | reverse complement strand
AGGCGCTTGGCGAGCAGCAGAACACCACCGGTTCCGCTGGCGTTGTCATCGGCGCCGGGATGAACGGTCGTGCCGCGACCGCCGAAACCGACGTGGTCGTAATGGCCGCCAATGATGACCCACTCATCAGCGAGATTCCCCTTGCCGCGGAGTACGGCGCCGACGTTGTCCGTCGCGACCGGGCCGGAGCGTGAACGCACGTTGAACGTCTGGCGGTAGCTGGTCCAGGCAACGGCATCGTTCAGGGCGCCACCGGGGACTTCATCGTTTTCGCCTTCAGCGGAGGCGACGGCGGGGAATGCCGGTTCGAGGTTGTACTGCCGGAACCACCACTCGACGTACCGGGCTGCGTGTTCGACACCTTCGGTGCCGGGCGCACGCCCCTCGAAGTATGGGTTCGAGAGGGTGAGGACATGCTGGTACCACTGAACCGCATCTGGCCCGAGTTGGTGCAGAATGCCTGCGAAATCGAGGTTCGACAGATCTTCCGGCACGGTGCCATCGTTCCCGGTCTGCAACTGGAAGCCGTGCGGCCGAACCGGGCCGACGATGATCGACCCGCCCGATGGGGCCTGGTCATTGGTCGTCGGGGACTGTGCCCACGCCAGCGGAGCGACCAGCAACAGGGAAAGGCCGGTCAACATCAGACGGCGCGGGCGGGGCAAGGTCAACATCCTCGATTTCATGAGGTCCATTCCTTCTTTGCGGTCGATCACTTCACATCGTGCTCACCCGCACCTGGCGGGTAGCCGGACAACCCGGCCCGGCAGTGTCAGAATCATACCGCATTTCACCCTGATGGCTGCGGATGAAGCCAACGTTGCATGGAAGGCGAAAACAGCCATTCCTATAGTCACGCTCATGCCGGCGACCGTCGTCGGCCGTCAGCGACTCCACGATGTCGAGCAACCTGAGCCCATGACCACTATCGCCGTTCCCGTGACTTCTTCGACGGCTTCCTCCATGACATTCTCTGATCTGCTCCAGCCCTCCGACACGTTCATTCACCGACACATCGGCCCGAATGACGATGAGGTCCGCGAGATGCTCGGGGCCATCGGGTACGCCTCGCTCGAAGCGATGGTCGATGCCACGATTCCCGCGCCGATTCGCATGAAGGGCGAGCTGGCGCTCGGCGCGCCGCGCGGTGAGCACGAGTTGCTGCTGGAACTGAAGCGGCTCGCCGTCAAGAACACGGTCAATCGCTCGTTCATCGGCATGGGGTACTACGGCACGATCACGCCCGGCGTGATTCTGCGCAACATCCTCGAAAACCCCGGTTGGTACACACAGTACACACCCTATCAGGCGGAGATCGCGCAGGGTCGGTTGGAAGCGTTGTTGAACTTTCAGACCATGGTGAGCGATCTGACCGGCCTCCCGGTCGCAGGCGCTTCCCTGCTTGATGAAGCCACCGCAGCAGCAGAAGCAATGACGATGTGCCTGCGACTGAACGAGCGACGAGATTCGTTCTTCGTTGCGCATGATTGTCATCCGCAGACGATCGAAGTCGTGAAGACACGCGCCGTACCGCTCGGGGTCAACATCGTGGTCGGCGATCCGTTGGATTCATCGCTCGACTTCGAGGCGTTCTGCGGTGTGCTTGTGCAGTACCCGACAACGGACGGGCGAATTGAAGATTACGCGACGATTGCGCGAAGCGCCCGCGAGAAGGGAACGATCGTGGTTGCCGCGACGGATCTGCTCGCCCTTACGCTGCTGACGCCGCCGGGGGAATGGGGGGCCGACATTGCGATCGGCTCGACCCAGCGGTTTGGCGTCCCGATGGGTGCCGGCGGTCCGCACGCAGGGTTCATGAGCACACGCGAAGAGCACGTCCGCAAGATGCCCGGACGATTGATCGGCGTTTCAAAGGATTCGCATGGCAACTCCGCCTACCGAATGGCGATCCAGACGCGAGAACAACACATCAAGCGCGATCGCGCGACCTCAAACATCTGCACCGCGCAGGTGCTGCTCGCGATCATCGCATCGATGTATGCGGTGTACCACGGCCCCGAAGGGCTGGTGCGCATCGCCCGGCGAGTCCGTGCGTTTACGCATCTGCTCCGTGAAGGATTGCGCAAACAGGGGCACGAGGTGCCGGAGGGACCCGTCTTCGATACTCTGCGCATCAAGCCCGTCGGCAAGTCCGCCGCGCAGGTCATCGAGGCGTCACTCAAGTCCAACATGAACCTTCGCGATTTCGAGGATGGAACGATTGGCGTTTCGCTCGACGAAACCACGACCGCTAACGATGTGAACGGACTGCTGAAGGCATTCGCGTCGTACAACGCGTCGGGGGTGACGGTGGAGTCGCTTGCGGATGATCAATCCGACGATGCAGCGGCCTATCGCGCGCCGTTCGCGCGAACGGGCGCGTTTCTGACCCACCCGATCTTCAACACGCATCACTCTGAAACGGAGATGCTGCGCTACATCACGAAGCTTCAGTCACGCGACCTTTCACTCGCGAATTCGATGATTCCGCTCGGGTCGTGCACAATGAAACTCAACGCGACCAGCGAGATGATTCCCATCACCTGGGCGGAGTTCGGACACGTTCATCCCTTTGCGCCGGCGGATCAGCTCGCCGGTTACCGAGAAATGTTCGCACAGCTCGAGTCGTGGCTGAACGAGATTACGGGGTTCGCAGCGACCTCACTTCAGCCCAATGCCGGCTCGCAGGGTGAGTACGCAGGGTTGCTCGTGATTCGCGCGTACCACGAGCATCGCGGTGAAGGCCACCGCAACGTCTGCCTGATTCCGACGAGCGCTCACGGCACGAATCCTGCCAGCGCGGTCATCGCCGGAATGGAAGTCGTCGCGGTGAAGTGTGATGCACGCGGCAACATTGATGTCGCCGACCTTCGCGCAAAGGCCGAATCGCACGCTGAGAAACTCAGTGCGCTGATGATTACGTACCCCTCCACCCACGGGGTATTCGAGGAGACGATCCGCGAGATTTGTTCGATCGTGCATGAGCACGGCGGACAGGTGTACATGGATGGCGCGAACATGAACGCGCAGGTTGGTCTGTGCAGGCCGGGCGATGTCGGGGCTGATGTCTGCCACCTGAACCTGCACAAGACGTTCTGCATTCCGCACGGTGGCGGCGGGCCGGGCATGGGCCCGATCTGTTGCGCCTCACATCTTGCGCCATTCCTGCCGACGCACCCCGTTTCACAGCCGGCAAGCGCGGGCGAACACGCGATCGGGCCGGTCTCTGCGGCACCGTACGGCAGCCCGAGCATCCTGCCGATCTCTTGGATGTACATCGCGTTGATGGGCGCAGCCGGGCTCAAACGAGCAACGCAAGTCGCGATCCTCAACGCCAATTACATGGCGAAGCGGCTTGCGGAGCATTACCCCGTGCTCTACACGGGAAAGAGCGGCCTGTGCGCCCATGAATTCATACTCGACTGCCGCTCGTTCGATCGCTCGGCCGGGATCAAGATTGATGACATTGCCAAGCGTCTGATGGACTACGGCTTCCACGCGCCGACGATGGCCTGGCCGGTCCCCGGCACGCTGATGATCGAACCGACCGAGAGCGAGCCCAAGCACGAGTTGGACCGATTCTGCGATGCATTGATCGCCATTCGTCAGGAGATTCGCGCAATCGAGGAAGGTCGCGCCGATCGGGAGGACAACGTGCTGAAGCACGCGCCGCACACGATGGCAGCGGTCAGCGCGAACGATTGGCCGCATGTGTACTCGCGCGAAGAGGCCGCATTTCCCGCTCCGTGGCTGCGCGATGCAAAGTTCTGGCCGCACGTCGGTCGCATCGACAACCCCTACGGCGATCGAAACCTCATCTGCTCCTGTCCGCCGGTCGAGGAGATGGCGGCGAACTGATGCAATGACGAGCATCGCCTGTCAGCGATCGGTGCATGATGTTTGATGGGCGAACCCGCTTCCTCACGGGCGCGGCTCGTTCTGGATCTCTTCGTACATCGCACTGAGCGTACGCGGTCGCATCTGCGGGAAACCG
>CBFGRU010000252.1:0-4008 GCA_965651255.1 uncultured Phycisphaerales bacterium | reverse complement strand
GCGGTACCCGACCCGGTCACGCTCATCAACCCGACGCCGGATGCCTGGTGACAGTAGTACGAGCAGTTGTTGACGTGATTCGTACCGTAGATTCGCGCAAAGAGCTGCAGCAGGAATCCCGCTTCGTTGGACGAGCGGCCACTGAAGTAGAAGAACGATTCATCCGGCGGCGTCTGACGAAGCGTGCGCGCAATGCGCGCGATCGCATCATTCCAGTCGAGCGGCCGATAGTGTGAATCGAGCGGGCCGCGGTAGAGCGGCTGCGTCAATCGGCCCGCTGCCTCCAGTTCTCTGGGCGTCCACCGACGAAGTTGATCGATGGAAAAGTCCGTAAAGACATGCGGGTGAATCGGTCCGTTCAGGTCGGCGGTCATCGCCTGAATCGACTTCTTGCACACTTCAAAGCGGCGGCCGGATTCATCGACCATACCGCCTTTCTGTCCGCCCATGCCGAGCGCGCAGGTCTTACAGGCATTGTGCGTGCGCATGGCGCGCCAGAGCGCGCGAAGGCCGCCCACCGACCGCGCCTTGCGCAGCGTATAGAAAATCGCCGGCCATCCGCCGGCAGCGCGAAGGGCCCTGGGGGACGAATTCGTGTGCGCGCGCGTCATCGTTGATTCGCAACACGATATCACGTTTGCAGCAAAACGAACGGAGCCGCGTCGATCTCGACGCGGCTCGCGTGATTCAACACGGATGCGGTCAGCGCGTGGGTTACTCGGTTGTCTTGCCAATCTGCCAGTACTCGAGTTCGACCGGCGCCTGGCGACCGAAGATCGTTACGAGCACGCGGACCTTGCCCTTGTCGGGCAGGACTTCATCGACCGTCCCTTCGTAGTTGGCGAAGGGGCCTTCCTTGATGGTGATGTGATCGCCCTTCTCAAACTCCATCTTGATGGTGGGCGTTTCTTCGGGCTTGCGCGAGTCGAACAGCATTTTCTCGACTTCGTGCGGAGCCATCGGCGTCGGGCGGCCGGCCGTTCCGACGAAATCGCCGACACCGGTTGTTTCCTTGATGAGGAAGAACACATCCTGCGGAATACGGCCGTCGTCCTCCAGCTTCATCTCGACGAAGACGTATCCGGGATAGAGCTTGGTTTCCTGAATCTTCGCCTTGCCGTTCTTGTACGTGCGGAGTTTTTCGGTCGGCACCATGATGCGGCCGACGCGATCTTCCAGCCCCTCGATCTGCACTTTGCGCAGCAGCGTGTCGCGGACGGATGACTCCTTGTTGCTCGCAACGCGCAGCACAAACCAGTTGAAGCCCTCCCGATACATCGGCATGTCAACGGCGGGATCAAACGGTTGATCATGTTCAGCCATGGCGGTGTTCCGGGTTGAGTCAGGCACGGGCGTTCCCTCACGTGCAGTGCGGCGCGTTCGGCCGCGATGTGGTCAGGTCGTTCAGGTTTCGATGATGCCGGCCGAACTGGAGAGGAAGTAGAAGATCTGATCGAGCACAAAGATGATCGCCGCGACAAATGCGGTCAGCCCGATGACCACCCAGGTTGAGCCGAGAATCTCCTTGCGGGTGGACCAGTTCACCTTCTTCATCTCACCTTCGGTGGCGACGAGAAAGTCAACCGAGCGGGGCTTGAGCCCGACAAAGCGATAGATGAGCAGCCCGCCGACGATGCAGATCGCGAGGAAGACGCCGGCCTGCACGTACCGGATGTTCAAATCACCGGTCTGCATGGTTTCGAGCTGATCCCACAGCCACTTGCCACCCATGAGGGTGACGAGCCCGCCGGCGGCGGCGGTCCCGACGCGCGTCCAGTAGCCCTGGCCGGATTTGTACAGGTGAAGAGCCATCGGGAATCGTCTCCCTCAACGAGTCATCGTCGAACCAGGTGGAACCGAACTGAGACGAATCAGTCCTCGCATCCCGCGTCGCCGGCGCGGCCGACAACCGGCCGATGCTCGACGTGTTCCAAACACGCCAGGAGTGACTCGAACACTCAACCTGCGGATTTGGAATCCGCTGCTCTGCCAATTGAGCTACTGGCGTCCGTTTCCGCGGTGCGTTGAGTGCGGGTTGCGCCCCAGTCCTGCCGGTTCATGCTCAGGCCGATGTGGCCTTCGGTGCCCGGCCGAAAGTGGAACGCGCGCGCCCTCGATCACTTCCGCTTGATCTTATGCATCGTGTGCTTGCGCAGCCGGGGTGAGTATTTCATCATGCCCGCCTTGAGCTTTTCCGGCAGGCCGCCCTTCACGCGGACGCTTGTCCGGTAGTTCAGGTCGCCTGACTCGGTGCACTCAAGCCACACGTATTCGCGATCTTCTGCCTTTTTCGCCATGCGACACGCGCCTTCTCTCGCCAGTCTTCCCGCGCGGGGAAGTCAGCCGGGAGCGTTTCGGATGAACGGTTGTCCGCCTTTGGTCGGGGTCGGGCGCTGGGCCCGACCCCTTCCGGGCGATGTTCCGTTTCGAGTCCGAAGACTCCGACAGAGTGTTACTTCACAATCTTGGTGACGACGCCCGAACCGACGGTGCGTCCACCTTCACGAACGGCGAAGCGCAGGCCCTCTTCCATCGCGATCGGCTTGCCTTGCAGGTCGATCTTGACGGTGACGTTGTCGCCGGGCATACACATTTCCGCGCCGCCGAGCAGTTCCAGCTTGCCGGTGACGTCCGTCGTGCGGAAGTAGAACTGCGGCTTGTAGCCGGTGAAGAACGGCGTATGACGACCGCCTTCTTCCTTCGTGAGGACGTAGACCTCGCCCTCGAACTCGGTGTGAGGGTTGATCGAGCCGGGCTTGCAGAGCACCTGTCCGCGTTCCACGTCGGTCTTTTCGACGCCGCGGAGGAGGCAGCCGACGTTGTCGCCCGCGATACCCGAGTCGAGCACCTTGTTGAACATTTCAACGCCGGTGACGACCGTCTTGCGGGGCGCTTCGTTGAAGCCGACGATTTCGACTTCATCGCCGACCTTCACAATGCCGCGCTCGATACGACCGGTGACGACGGTGCCGCGACCCTTGATCGAGAACACGTCTTCCACCGACATGAGGAACGGCTTGTCCTGCTCGCGCTCGGGGATCGGAATCCACGAGTCGAGGGCGTCCATCAGTTCCTGGATGCAGGCGGTCTTCTCCGGATCGCTCGGGTTCGTGAGCGCCGGGTACGCTGCACCGCGGATGACGGGGGTGTCATCGCCGGGGAAGTCGTACTTGTTCAGCAACTCACGGACTTCCAGCTCGACCAGATCGAGCAGTTCGGCGTCGTCGACGAGGTCAACCTTGTTCAGGAAGACCACGATCTTCGGCACACCGACCTGACGGGCCAGCAGGATGTGCTCGCGCGTCTGGGGCATGGGGCCGTCAGCGGCGGACACGACGAGGATCGCACCGTCCATCTGGGCTGCGCCGGTGATCATGTTCTTCACATAGTCGGCGTGGCCGGGGCAGTCCACGTGCGCGTAGTGCCGGCCTTCCGACTCGTACTCCACGTGGCTGGTGGCGATGGTGAGAATCTTCGTGGGGTCACGGCGACCCTCCGACTCCGACGCCTTTGCGACGTCGTCGTAGCTCTTGAACTTCGCCAGACCCTTCGCACCCTGCACTGCGGTGAGCGCGGCGGTGAGAGTGGTCTTGCCGTGGTCCACGTGGCCGATCGTGCCGACGTTCACGTGGGGCTTCGTTCGTACGAAAGTCTCCTTGGCCATGGAATCAGTCTCCAACCCTTCTCAAAAAGGTGCCTTGGCCCCATGTAAAGGCATGTAAGGCCGCAAATCGGCCGTTTCGCAACCACGAGACGGCCAAACACAGTCAATCCAACCATCCTGACGCCGGCCGCCGTACAGGCCAACCGGCGGAAGCCGCCGACGGGGCTTGAACCCGTGACCTCACCCTTACCAAGGGTGTGCTCTACCACTGAGCTACGGCGGCGGCGTGTACCTTCCACCTGATCTCGACCCACCGTTCCTGGGACCCCTCACCGACCCCAGGCCACGATGAAAAACCGTCCCGCGGGGGGACGGCAACGCGACAGTCTAGCCGCAACCACCAT
>CBFGRU010000251.1:0-4012 GCA_965651255.1 uncultured Phycisphaerales bacterium | reverse complement strand
ATCTGCCCGTGACACGCCCGCCCCGCACCGCAGCCGATGACCGGCACCTGCGTCTTCTCCACCACCCGCTGGGCAACCTCGTTGGGCATCGCTTCCAGCAGAAGCATGATCGCCCCGGCCTCTTCCAGCGCGACCGCATCGGCGACGATCGACCGCGCTTCCGCGGCGGTGCGGCCGACTGATCGGTATCCACCCATCAGTTTGGCCCGCTGCGGCCGACTGCCCACGTGCGCGATCACCGGGATGCCGGCGCGCGTCATCCGCTCAACCAGCGGCGCAAACGAACGATCGACTTCCAGCTTCACCAGGTCCGCCGTGCCTTCGGTCATGAAACGCCCTGCGTTGCGCAGCGCATCGGCCTCATCGGCCTGGTAACTCATGAAGGGCATATCGCCGACGGCAAGGCACTTCGGCGCCCCGCGCTTCACCGCCGCCGTCAATGTGATCAGAAAATCGAGCGGCGCGTGAATCGTTCCCGGCAGGCCCAGGATCATCTCCGCCGCGGTATCGCCCACCAGGAGCAGCGGCACCCCCGCCCGCTCGAAGAGCTTGGCCGTCGTTGCGTCGTAGCAGGTCAGACAGGCGAACGGCTCGCCTCGCTCGCGCATCTTCTGAATGGTGCGCAGCGTCACCGGCTCGCGCAGGGCGCGGTCCGCCGCCGAGCCGTCCGCGGGCGGGGCGGTCTCAATCGTCGTCGGCAGAGGTCGCGAAACGCTGGCGCTCATCAGAATCAGTGTACGAACGCCAGCGGCATGGGGGTAGGGAAAACATCCTTCGCTCTGGGCTCTGGTCGGGGAATGGCCGGCCCGGTCCGCCATCGACGCTCAGACCAGCTCATTCATCGCGTTCGAGCGTCTCGAAGGTAAAGGCATGTTCATGCCGTTCATCCGCCGGATGAGTCGTGCGTTCGATGAGTCGAAAGTGTTTCTGGTCGAACGGGGGAAAGCGAACATCCCCTTCGACCCGTGCATGCACGCGCGTGAGGTACAGGCGGTGCGCCACGGGAAGCGCGAGCCGATAGATCGCTTCGCCGCCGATGATGAAGAGTTCGGTTTCTCCGCCGGCACGGGCGTGGTCGATCGCGCGGTGAATGGTGGAAAACACGATCGCCCCGGCGGGTGAGAAGTCCGGCTGCCGCGACAGCACAAGGTTCACCCGGTTCGGCAGCGGCCGGGGCAGGGAGTCCCACGTCTTGCGCCCCATGAGAATGTGATGGCCGGTCGTGAGCGCCTTGAACCGCTTGAGGTCATCCGGCAACCGCCAGGGCAGGTCGCCATCGCGCCCGATCACGCCGTTTTCCGCGAGCGCGACGATGAGCGAGATGTGCATGGTCATGCGTCAGTCCAGCCGTTCGCTGGGAATCGTAATCAGACCGATGAGTTTCTGGTCCTCACCCGGCTGAATCTCAACCAATCGCACGGGCGTCGGCTCGCGGGTGCGGAAGAGTCCGCCCGCGTTGAATTGATCGCCCCGCTCATCGTAGAAATCCCACAGCGAGATGGTGATCGTCTCTCCCGCGGGAAGTGCCGCGATGCGGTTCATGTAGCGCTGGTTGATCCACAGATCAAACTCGCGGTACGAATCGGGCGTGGCGTTCACGAGTGTGAGGTGGGTGTCATCGCGAAAGACCTGAATATCCACCGAGGCCGGTTCGTGCAGATCCAGCGGGTAACCGCGCGTCGCCCGCTCGGGGTGATACAGCGACGGCGCGCAGCCGGTCAGGAACGCGATGAAGAAGAGTGTCGAAGCCAGTCGAACGCGATTCATGGCGAGAGTGTATCACGGCGGGGTTGAAAGGGGGCGGTCCGGCTCCGGTGCATGTTGCTCTTTCGCAGACCGGAAAAACGTGCAATGATGGGGCATGGCGATTTCGCCGGACTCCCCGCGGACCGTGACTGATCTCAGCGACGAGGCAGCGATCTTCGCGCGCGGCTATGACCCCGCGCCGGAGACGCTGAAGGTCGTGATCGCCGATCGGTACGGCCTGTTCATCAACGGCCGGTTCGTTGCGCCGAAGTCACGCCGGCATTTTGCGACGATCAACCCCGCGACCGAAGCGCCGCTGTCGAACATCGCCGAGGCCGGCCCTTCGGATGTGGATGCCGCCGTCTCCGCTGCGCGACAGGCGCTTGCGAAGTGGTCGCGTCTGAAGCCCACCGAGCGCGCGAAACATCTGTATCGACTCGCCCGCCGCATTCAGGAGCGGTCGCGCGAACTCGCCGTGCTCGAAACGATGGATGGCGGCAAGCCCATCAAGGAATCGCGCGACCAGGACCTGCCGCTCGTTGCGCAGCATTTCTTCCATCATGCCGGCTGGTGCGACAAGCTGCGCTACGCCTTTCACGGCCGCGAGCCGAAGCCCATCGGCGTCTGTGCGCAGATCATTCCGTGGAACTTTCCGCTGCTGATGGCGGCGTGGAAGCTCGCGCCGGCACTTGCGTGCGGCAACACCTGTGTGCTCAAGCCCGCCGAGACGACCTCGCTCACGGCGCTCCGTCTCGCGGAGATTCTGAACGAAATCGACTTCCCGCCCGGCGTCGTGAACATCATTACCGGCGCGGGCGAGACCGGACGCCTGCTCACCGAGCACGATGGCGTCGACAAGATTGCCTTCACCGGCTCAACCGAGGTCGGCAAGAAGATCGCGCAGGCGGTCGCCGGCACGGGAAAGAAACTGACGCTTGAACTGGGTGGCAAGAGTCCGAACATCATCTTTGCCGACGCTTCGCTCGATCAGGCGATCGAAGGCATCATTCAGGGCATCTACTTCAACCAGGGCCATGTCTGCTGCGCGGGGTCGCGGCTGTTCGTCGAAGAGTCAATCGTCCCCGCGGTGATCGAAAAGCTCCAACACCGCATGCAGTCATTGCGCATCGGCGATCCACTGGACAAGAACACCGATGTCGGTGCGATCAATTCGCGCGAGCAGTGGTTGCGCATCACGAAGTATCTCGAACTCGGCGAATCGGAAGGCGCCCGCAAGTGGGAGACCAACGGTCAAGCGCTGCCGAAGAAGGGGTTCTGGTGTCGGCCGTGCTTCTTCACCGGTGTCGAGCCATCGCACACAATCGCGCGGGAGGAGATCTTCGGCCCCGTCCTCGCGGTCATGACCTTCCGCACCCCCGCCGAGGCGATCGAGCGCGCGAATAACACGCGGTACGGCCTGAGCGCGGGCGTGTGGACTGACAAGGGCTCCAAAGCGATCGAAGTGGCACGCGGCCTGAAGGCCGGCGTCGTCTGGTGCAACACCTTCAACCAGTTCGATGCGGCCAGCCCCTTCGGCGGATACAAGGAATCCGGCTTCGGGAGAGAAGGCGGCCGACAGGGACTCCGCGCGTATCTCGCGCCATGACGTGAATCGTTCATGTCTCTTACGAAGCGAACACTCACCCCCGAGACGATGGACCACCCGCGGGTCGATCCACGGGAACTGCGCGCGGCGCTCGATCACCTTGAGCGTGTGAACCGTCGGCTGCTCGGCCACCGGGCGGCGCTCGCGCCGTTCAAACGGTGGTCGGACAACTGGCCGACCGATCGACCCATCCGCATTCTCGACCTCGGCACCGGCTCGGCCGACTTTCCGCGCACGCTTCTCACCTGGGCCGCGGATCGCGGTGTCACGGTGCACATCACCGCGGTCGATCAGCACTCCGAAACGCTCACTATCGCGCGGGAAAAGTGCGCGGGGCTTGAACAGATTGAGTTCATCGAAGCAGATGCACGCCGCCTGATGGATCGGTTGAAACCCGGCTCATTTGATTACGCACACGCCGGCCTCTTTCTCCACCATCTCGAAGACATTGAAGTCGTCACGGTGCTGCGCATCATGGATCGACTCTCCGCGCGCGGCATGGTGTGGAACGATCTCATCCGCTCGCCGCTGACGAAGGTTGCCATCTGGCCGTTCGCGCTCGCCGGCCCCGCGGTTTTTCGACATGACACGCTGGTGAGCATGCACGCGGGGTTTACGAAGCGCGAAGCGCGGGACCTCGCCCGCCGCGCCGGCTGGGAG
>CBFGRU010000250.1:0-4013 GCA_965651255.1 uncultured Phycisphaerales bacterium | reverse complement strand
TGCGGTCCGGCACGATTCGAGGTGGCGCGAGCGCTGATGGCCGCCGAAGTTGATCTTCAGAGCGGCCCGCGGGGGAGTCGGCTGTACGATGCGGCGTTTACGCACGCCGCCGATGCGGTCGAGTTTCTACTGGCCGCGGGCGCTGATCCTCAGAAGAAAGGTGGCAGCGACACCACGCCGCTGCATGGCATCTGCTGGCAGGGTGAGTGTCAGGAATCGTCGGTCAACGAATCGGCGGAACGCATCATCGACCTTCTGATCGCGGCGGGCCTCGAGCCCGATGTGCGCGATGCGCAGGGGCAGACGCCGTTGCATGATGCGGCCCTGGGTGACTGGGGCAACCCGACGGCGATTCGAGCGCTGCTCAAGCACGGCGCCGATCCTGATCCGGCGGATCACCACGGCGAGACGCCGCTCATGCTCGCTGCCTCTCGGGGCGAACTCGCCTGCATCAGATTGCTCCTGGCTGCGGGTGCCGATCCGTCACGAACCAATGAATCGGGAGAGTCGGCCATCACCCTCGCGGAAGCGCACCTTCAGAGTTGGCAGGACATCTGTCAAACGAAGATGACGATTGACATCGGTTTCTACGAACCGCCCGAAGTGGTCGAGCAACGTCATCGTGAGGCGCTGCAGATGGCGCAGGAGTGCGTGAATGAGTTGCGCGCGGCGATTGCCGCGTCATGATGTTTTCCTGGCCGTGCGCGACTTGGCGGGCTTTGCAGCGGCGTTCTTTTTCTTCGTCGTCTTCTTCCTCGTCGCCGGACTCGACTTTGCCTTTGCCTTCGCGTGATGCTTGGCCAGTCGTTCGGGGCCCAGCGCCTGTTCGTAGATGGCAATGTATTTCTTCGCCGGCATGCGCTTGATGGCCTGGCCGATCACTTCCAGCGGAACATCTTCAAATTTCTTGAAGCGCACGCAGCACTTGCCCATGTCGAGCTTCTTGCCGGTCTTCAGCCACGCATCACGAAACCACGCATCTTCCTCCGGCGCGTTGTAATGGCACATCATGCCGAGTGAGATGTGGTTCTTCTGCGAACCCAGCCCCGCAAAGGGCAGCGGAAGTTTCGGGTCGCAGTGGTAGCCATACGGATACACCGTGTGCGGCACGTAGTAGCAGATCGCACCGTACTGCATGCCTTCCTTGTAATCTTTGTCAAGGTTTTTCAGGATGACCTTGCGCACCGCTTCGACCATTGTGCGCCGATCGTCCGGCAACGAGTCGAGGTATTCCTGAACGGTCTTCGCCTTGCTTTGCATGGTTACAGTGTACCGCGCGGCGTTGTTGATCTCACAAGCGACGCCCCGAGAAGGACGCCAACCGCTCCCGCAATCGTCTTGCCGAGGGCGAACCAGGTCGGTTCCTTGCCGTGGGTGCCGATGTCTTCCAGTGTCGCAGCCGCGATTCGGGCCGGAGGGTCGGGCTTCTGCATGTTCATGAAGAAACTGCCCGCGCCCATCGCGAGCACAACCGCGGCCAGTGCGAAGGCCGCGTGGGCGTTTCGCGCGATGAGTTTGCAGATGAGGCCGCCGATGATCGCGCCCGCCAGGCCGCCCGCGAGCACGATGATGTTGAACGTCGTGGTCGTCCAGTACGAATCGGGTTGCAGAATCCCTTCCAGTCCCATCGCGGCCATCGTGATGATGAACATCACCATGACGATGACCGCCATGATGACCCAGCCGATGAAAACGCCGGCGATCGTTCTGAGCATGGGTCCATGCCTCCAATCAGGTCAACATCCGCAGTGTACCACCGATGGACGGGGCCAGTGTGACAGGATGGCCCCAACCGCGTACCGTCGTACACGCATCTGCTACGCCACGAGGCGGGGCCGTTCGCGTGTCCGTCCATGGTCCGAGCCGGTTGATTTACTGTTCGTTGCAGCAAGACCCAAAGGAGAACCTGATGTCCTTCCCCCGTTGGATGGTTGGTGTCATCACGCTGGTGAGTCTTTTCGCCGGGGCAACTCACGCGCAGCAGCCGCCAGCGATCAGCTTCGCCTCGATCATGGATACGTACTTTGATGATTCGAGCGGCCTGATTCGGTTCGATCGACATGTCGTCGCCTTCCCGCCGGATGGGCCGTTCGTCGGCGAGGTCGCGGTCTTGAACGCAGAGGGCGGGATCGTCGCCCGCTACCCCTTCTTCGATTCGATTCAGCGCGAAGGTGTGTTCGGCATCGTCCGCGTGCAGGGCCCGGCCGATGTGCAACTGACCGAGCCGGGGCTGTACACCATCGTGTACCTCGTGGCAGGCCAGCCCGTCACGCGCATGCCCGTTCGCCTGCGCAAGCAGGAAAGTGGCGATCCCTTCAACCCCGAGGCCACGTACACCTTCGATGGCTACTGGCGCACCATGGCCTATCTGGCGATGCGCGAATCACGTGAAGAAAAGTTCCCCGAACTCCACTTCTGGGTCGGCGGCATGGATCTTCCCGAAGGAAAGCGTACGGATATGTACTACATCGAACTGCGCAAACTCGATGGAGAAGAAAGCACCGTCATCGCGCATTCCAAACGGCAGCAGGGGCACATTCCCGCCGGCCACTTCGAGCGGACGAAGGCCACGCTCTACCACCCGCACACCGAGCGGCAATCGCCCAACGCGGAGGTTTTCATGCTCGATGACTGGCTCGTCGATGGGCAGTACGAGGTGCTCATCACACGACAGTCGGATGGAGAGAAGATTCGCTCGTTCGATTTCGATGTCGAAGAAGGCAAGATCAAGCCGCTGCCGCAGACCGCGCTGGATTTCGAGCCGCGCATCGACCTGGTCCTGCCGCGCGTGCAGCGACGAAATCTCTCCACGTTTGTGATGGAAGAGGTGATCTGGATTCGCGATGAACGGCGAGAGAATCGCCAGCCATCCGCTGCGTCGAATCCGAATCCAGGACCGAACTCGGAGCGGTAGCGGTCCGCCATCTGAGTTGCCGGAGCGCGAAGTACGCGCACGAAGAACGTGGTAGATTGTGCCCGTGAGACGCGTGCATCGCCCTGCCATCTGGCCGATTCTCATCGCGCTCGTTCTGGGGGCTGCAACGACCATCGTGATCGCGTGGTGGTGCGCGCGTGATGGTGCGCTGCGATCAATCACGACGCCCGAAATGTTTGATGAAGGTGATGCGCAGCTCACCGCGCTTCAGGCGATGGCTGATGAGCGTTGGGCGAAGCTCGTCTCGCGGGGCATCGTCGAGCCGATGATGCCGCTGGCCCAGGCCGCGCAACTCTCCGGTCAGATCCGCACCGCAGCCGCGCAGGGAACGGCGACTGTCCGACAGGAAGTCTCCGTGGCCAAAGGCGCCGGCTGGACGAGCTACGCGCTCGAGCGGGGGTACGACACCGAAGGCGGATACTTCATCTTCAACGATGTTACGGAAGTCCAGGCCGGTTGGCCGATGCGCTGCCTCACCGGTTATCTGCGGCAACGAGGCGAGCAGCCACCGAAGTACGCCATTCCTTTGGAGTCTGATAGTTCATCACCGGGCTGGATGATGGTGCCCCGACGCGCCTTGCCGCTTCTTCCGCTTCTGCCGGGATTCCTGGTCAACACGCTGTGTGCCACACCCGGGTGGTGGCTCGTGGTCGTGACGATCTTCGCGGGGTGTGGTTCTGTGCGTCGGCGCCATCGCCGCCGCCGGGGACGGTGTGTACGCTGCGGATACATCCTCCGCCGCACGGACGGTCGAGCGTGTTCCGAATGCGGCGCATGCGAGCAATGAACCATGCGGAATGAACATGGCGCCTGGTGCGTTCAATCTGGCCGCCGCCATCGCGAGCGAGCAGGAACCGCTGGTTGCGTTGTGTTGTGTTGTGTTGTGTTGTGTTGTGTTACATTGATGATCGGCAGGACGCATATCGTCATCATCACACTCACCATGGGCATCGACATCAAAGGGGATTGAAACATGAAAACACCTCACCTGTTTGCCGTGGGCGCAATCGTCATCATCGCGGCCCTCATCGGCTCATCGTTGCTGGCCGAGGTGCCGAATCGATCGCCCGAGCAGCTC
>CBFGRU010000249.1:0-4033 GCA_965651255.1 uncultured Phycisphaerales bacterium | reverse complement strand
TTGAGCCCGACATCGATGTGGATATGACGCCGGAGCAGATCGAAGCAACGCTGGCACTGCGTGAAGCGTCGGATGTCATCGAGAATCCGTCGATCGCAGGGAATGCATCGATCGATGTGAAGGATCGCCCTTCGCCGTCCGACCTGATCACCAACGGCCTTGACCCGCAGCTCGAGACCGCGGTGTTGATTCTGCAGGCGCGGGCGATCGGCGATGAGATTGCCCGGGGAAGTCGCCGCTGACCCAACGCGGAGTGGTCCTATGATGTTGAACGCGGCCCGCCAGAGGTGGCGGGCCGCTTCATTCTGTTGCCGCTTTGGCGCCTCAGGCGTATAACCACTAGCGAAATCGCTCCGGCACTTTGCTGCGGGCGAATGATCTCGGCCGCGACGCCTTACAAGGTCCTTATCTGGATGCCCACTATTACCTCCCCGACGACTCCATCGGAGAAGCTCACTCTCTCCCTGCCCGACGAGACGCTTCAGCAATGGTTGCGCGACATGCTCCTCATCCGCGAGTTTGAAGTGCGGACGATGCAGGCGTACCAGGACAAGAAGATCGGCGGCTTCTGCCACATCTATATCGGGCAGGAAGCGGTGGCGGTTGGCACGATCGCGGCCGTCGAGAAGAAGGACCCGGTGATCACCGCCTATCGCGACCATGGCCACGCGCTGGCCCGCGGCATGCACCCGAAACATTGCATGGCGGAAATGTTCGGCCGGATCGGCGGCTGCGCCAAGGGCAAGGGCGGCTCGATGCACATGTTTGACAAGGCCAACAACCTCTTTGGCGGACATGGTATCGTGGGCGCCCAGACGCCGCTCGGGGCGGGGTTGGCCTTTGCCACCAAGTACGAAGATGAAGTGATCAACGGCGGGAAGAACACGCGCGTCACCTTGTGTTACCTCGGCGATGGCGCGCTGAACCAGGGCGCGCTGCACGAGGCCATGAACCTCGCGGGCCTCTTTGACCTGCCGGTCATCTTTATCGTCGAGAACAACGGCTATTCGATGGGTACCTCGATCGAACGTGGGACGACGATGGCCGATGACATCACCGTCAAGGCCGCCGGCTACGGCATCAAGGCCGCCACCATCGACGGGATGGACATCATGAACGTGTACAACGGCATGAAGCCCATCGTTGATTACTGCCGAGAGAATTCGCGGCCGGCGTTTATCGATATGCGGACGTACCGCTACAAAGGGCACTCGATGTCCGATCCGCGCAAGTACCGCACCCGCGATGAAGAGGAGCAGTACGAAACGCAGGATCCGATTGAGAAACTCGCCCAATACCTCATCAATCAGCGCGGCTGGAGCGGCGATGCGTATGACGCGATGAAGAAGGAGATTCGCGGCGAGGTGCGCGATGCCATCAAGTGGGCGGAGGATTCGCCGGTGCCCCCGATTGAAGAGTTGTACACCGATGTGTACACGGAGGCCTGGGGACCGTACCGGGGAACGTCGCTTCCTCAGATGCTGACCGATCCCGAGTCGTAAGTGTGCGCCCGAGCTGAATCTGCGAACAGGACTCCCTTCAACTTTCCCCTGTCTTTGAATCGAAACACGACCTATGGCACGAGAGATTGAATTTCGCGACGCCCTGCGTGAAGCAATGAGCGAAGAGATGCGCCGCGATCAGCGCGTCTACCTGATGGGCGAAGAAGTCGCCGAGTACGACGGCGCATACAAGGTGTCGCGCGGGATGCTCGATGAATTCGGTCCGCGACGAATCATCGACACGCCGATCTCCGAGAACGGCTTCGCAGGAATGGGCATTGCATCCGCCATGATGGGGTTGCGACCGATCGTTGAGTTCATGAGCTGGTCGTTTTCGCTCGTTGCCGCGGACCAGATACTCAACAATGCGCCGAAGATGCTGTACATGTCTGGCGGTCAGTTCGGCTGCCCGATTGTCTTTCGGGGCAACAATGGCGCGGGCGGACAGTTGGGTTCCACGCACTCCTGGTGCGTGGAAGCGCTCTACGCGAACGTGCCGGGCATGAAGATGGTGATTCCGTCCAACCCGTACGACGCCAAAGGCCTTCTGAAGACCGCCATTCGGGATGACAACCCGGTGTTCTTCCTCGAATCAGAGCGCATGCTCGCGAACAAAGGTGATGTTCCTGAAGAGGAGTATCTCATCCCGTTCGGCGAAGCGAAGATCGCGCGCGAAGGCGCTGACTGTACGGTGGTCTCTTTCGGACGGCCCGTGAACTTCTGTCTTGAAGCGGCAGAGGAACTGGCCCGGGAAGGAATCAACATCGAAGTCATCGACGGCCGAACCATTCGCCCGCTTGATATCGACACGATCGTCCGCAGCGTGCGCAAGACGAATTACTGCGTCGTGGTTGACCAGTCCTGGCCGTTTGCGAGCATTTCCAGCGAAGTGGCGGCGCAGGTGCACCGTTACTGCTTTGATGATCTCGACAACCACGTGCACCGTGTGAATGCTGACGATGTTCCCGCGCCGTACGCATTCAATCTCGAGCAGGAGATGTTGCCGAACGTGCGCAAGATCTGCGAAGCGGTGCGCAGCGCGACGTACCAAGCGTAAGTCGTTTCGACGGTTCCGCCACGAAACTGAGAAGAGACGGATCACGAGCCATGCCCATCGAACTCACCATGCCCCGGCTCTCCGACACGATGGAGAAGGGAACCATCATCAAGTGGAACGTGAAGGAAGGCCAGGAGGTCTCCTCCGGCCAACCGGTCGCGGACATCGAAACCGACAAGGCCACGATGGAAATGCAGGTGTACGACGATGGGGTGCTGGCGAAGATTCTTGTCAGTGAAGGCGAACAGGTGGATGTCGGGACGGTGATCGCGCTCGTTGCGGAAGATGATGAAGATCCGAAGGAAGTGGCGAAGGGCGCGGGAGCGGTATCGAAGTCAACCGCTTCATCAACCAGCGGCGCGGCAGAGAGCGAAGCGCCCAAGCGTGAGGAGGCCGGTAAGCAGTCGCAGCCGGCATCCGCATCCAGCGATGAAGGTCGATCAGCCCGTACGGTGTCGAGCGCGCCCGCAGAAAAGTCAGCGAGCAGCGGTGCCGGCCGCAACGGACGGTTGCGGATCAGCCCGGTGGCGCGTCGCATGGCGGAGGAACATGGAATTGATGTCGATGTGCTCGAAGGGTCGGGTCCGAACGGGCGCATCATCAAGCGGGATGTGCAGAACGCGATCGAGACCGGTTCCTCACAGGCATCGACGTCCGGTGCAGGCGATTCATCTTTCGCTGCGCCAACGACGACGAAACTCGAAGCAGGGCGTATCGCGCTATCAGGTATGCGGCAGACGATCGCCAAGCGACTCGTCGAAAGCAAGACATCAATCCCGCATTACCAGGTGACGATGTCGCTGAATCTCGACCCGCTGCTCGACCTGCGCGCAACGTTGAACGAACAGCTCGAAGCGCAGGGCGTGAAGCTGAGCGTGAATGACTTTCTCATTCGCGCCTGCGCGCTGGCCATTCATCAGCACCGGGACTTCAACGCCTCCTGGAAGGGTGATTCGCTCGATGTGCATGGCGAGGTAAACGTCGGCATGGCGGTCGCACTGCCGGCCGAGCGCGGCGGGGGACTGGTCGTTGCGGTGATCAAGCATGCGGACCGCAAGGGCCTGCGCCAGATTTCGCACGAAGCGAAGACGCTTTCTGAGAAAGCCCGAACGAAGGGCCTGACGCTCGATGAAATGAACGGCTCAACGTTCACCATTTCAAACCTCGGCATGTTCGGCGTCGAGCACTTCACCGCCATCATCAACCCGCCGAACTCGGCGATCCTCGCGGTCGGAGCGGGACTCGAGAAGCCCGTCGTTCGCAACGGTCAGATCGTGATCGGCCACGAAATGCAGGTGACGCTTTCGCTCGATCATCGGGTGATTGATGGTGCGACGGCCGCGCAGTATCTGCAGACGCTGAAGCAGTTCATCGAAAACCCCGCGACGCTACTGGTCTGATCCCGTTCAACGGGTCTCCACGCCAGAAACATCGAAGCCCACGTTCCGGGAACGTGGGCTTCGCCCTGTCTCTT
>CBFGRU010000248.1:0-4060 GCA_965651255.1 uncultured Phycisphaerales bacterium | reverse complement strand
GCGGCCGAGGGGATCTGGCGATTCTGAATCTCGCCAACGGCGAAGTGCGCACGCTCGTTGAGGGCTGGGATACATCCATCAGTTGGCGCTGGAGCCCGAACTCCAAGCTCATCGCGTACGACCAGAACGACCGCAATTTCAACTCCGATGTCTTCATCGTGCCGGCTGACGGCTCGCGCGCGCCGGTGAACATCACGCGTCACCCCGACAACGATGGCAATCCGCGGTGGAGCGCGGATGGCAAGATTCTGAACTTCGTTTCGGAACGCGATAATGAAGAGTACGACCTGTGGATGGTCTTCCTCGACCGCGAGATCGAAGCGCTCCCTACGCCGGAGCTTGATCAGTACTTCAAGGATGCCACCGATGCGGCCAAGAAGCGAAAGCCCCTCGCCGTTGATGCCAAGATTGAGGAAGCCGCAGAAGATGCTGATCCATTCCATGATCTCGAGCTTGATGATGCATATCTGCGCCTGCGCCGGGTGACGCGAATGACCGGCAATGAGTTCAACAATGAAATCTCACCGGCCGGTGATGTGCATTACTTCACCGCGAGCGGGTCGGAGTCCGGCCTGTACTCGATCAAGTGGGACGGTTCTGACTCCAAGCGGCTCACCTCCAGCGTCAGCGTGCAGCACCTGACGCTCACAGGTGACAAGATTGTTTTCGTCAGCGGCAGCCGTGCCGGAATGACCGGCGCGGGCGGCGGCAGCACCGACTACATCGACATCAGCGACCGCCTTCGTCTGGACCTGCAGCAGCAATCCAGCCAGAAGTTCATGGAGGCAGCGCGCATTCTCGGCGAGAACTTCTACCACCCCACGATGAAGGATCTCGATTGGATGGGGCTGGCGGAGAAGTACCACGCGCTCGCGATGAACACACGCACATCGGATGAATTCAACTACGTGGCTGCCTACTTCCTGGGTGAGTTGAACGGCTCCGATCTCGGCATTCGGGCGCCGGGAGAATCGGTTGAGAATCGCGAAACCTACGGCCGCTTGGGGATTCGTTCGGAACCGGCAGAAGGCGGGTTCCGAGTGACGCACATCATTCCCGACGGGCCCGCTGCAACCGGCGCGATGACGCTTCGCGTCGGCGATGTCATCACTTCAATTGATCTTCAACCGTTCGAGCCGGGCGATACCGTCGAAAGCCGACTGCGCGGCCGCATCGGTGAGGAAACGATCATCGGCATCACGCGCACAAGCGATGATGGACGCGCCCTCGACCTGCAGATGCTGTTCACCCCCATCAGCTACGGGGCCGAGAACGGCCTGCAGTACCGCGCGTGGCAACTGGAGAATGCGCGTCGTGTCCACGAATGGTCAGATGGCCGGCTCGGATATCTGCACATTCAGGGCATGAATATTCCTTCGCTCAATGAGTTCGAGCGAGATCTCTTCGCTGCCGCCGAAGGTCGAGAAGGCCTCATCATTGACGTTCGCAACAATGGCGGCGGCCATACCGCTGACTACGTGCTCTCGTCCATCATGGTCCAACCCCACGCCTACACCGTGCCGCGCGGTGCGGACCCGTCCATCACCGATGGCTATCCGCAGGATCGACTGTTCATCCAGCGCTACATTCTGCCCATCAACATGATGTGTAACGAGAAGAGTTTCTCGAACGCAGAAATCGTCTCCCATGCGTTCAAGACCCTCGGTCGCGGCACGCTCGTCGGCCAGACGACCTACGGCGGTGTCATCTCCACCGGCGGAACATCGCTCATCGACGGAACGTTCGTGCGCCTGCCTTTCCGTGGCTGGTACCTGCCCGATGGCACCGACATGGAGAACAACGGCGCCGTCCCCGACATCATTGTGCCGCAAACCCCCGAGGATGAATCAGCCGACCACGATGCGCAGCTTCGGGCAGCGGTTGAAGACCTGTTGCAACGGTTGAATTGATCACCCCCACCGCTGGCATCGAGATACCCAACCCCGCGTGCACCCGGTGCACGCGGTTTTTTTGTGGATGCACAAGCGTGAATGAATTCGACACCACCTGACCAGAATACGATTCCGGCTGGCATTCGCGGTTGAAATCCATTGGGAGAAGGTCACCGCTGCAATGGTCGCAACCGGTGGTCGCGACTATGCTTTGCGATTCTGGATCGCGTATTCGATCCGGAGATCGATCGTGTAGCTCAGTCGTTCTACACTATCAGTCGCCTGCTTCACTTGTAGTATTATCGAAAGTTATGCGACTTCGGCATTCGCACATCGACTTCTGTCATCTGTTCGTCGCTTTGGCCAATCCACAATTTCGAATCTGCTGCCTGCGCAGAGTCATCCAGGCGAACACGAATCGCCCCACTCCATCTTGCCGGCCGATCCATTTGCTCTGAGTATTCTTGCAGCAATCGCCAATCGTCGAACTCGGCAAAGACTGCGCCCTCTGTCCGAATACGTGGTTCACGGGGATTGATGTCATCATACCGAAGAACATAGATAGCTACTTCTGCTTGCCCTTCGGCGCTAAGGATTAGGTTCTTGCGACTGACTCGTAACTCCTCTTCGACTCGAACTGATGCTTCGACATGGAGATCGAGTCGATGGCCGCATTCAAAGAGCACACTCACTTTCTCCCGTTTGACTCCGGGCGTCAATGTTTTCAGTTCAATAGGTATCCGAAGGCGATCACCGGCGGCTGCTACAGGATTGCTAGGGTTGGCTACTGTGCATGCGCAGGTGGAAATCATGTCTGCTATTCGTAGGTCACGATTAAATGGATTTGTAAACTCAAACACATGGCCGACTCTTGTGTCGCCGGGCCTAAGTGCAATTGTTCCAAAGTCATGTGACAATTGGGAAACATTTCTGCTGTCCGTGCCCTCGGTCGCCCCAGTCTTAAGAGTGTAAACCACAATCAGTAGCAGAAAGACCAGCGTTGTTCCGAGAGCAATTGTCCATGGACGCCACGTGTTTGCCACCTAACTGCTCCTTCGTCTAACAATCGTTGTTGCGATCACAACGAAGGCACCTGTTGCTATGGCTAGCAGTGCAAGTGTTGGAATAGGTAACACAATTCTTGTTGAATTGACGGGCCGCTCCGCAGGCCCAATTACCTTCTCACCAAGTATGGCGGCTAACGAGTCGGCTGCCACACGGCTGGAGACAGGCTCGGAGAGTTGCAGCGGAAACCCGTCAAGCCCAATCATGTCCCCACCAATTTGGTATCGAATACCGAGAGTTTCGTCGGATACGAAATCACCATCTTGTAGTTGGACGGCAGCCGTTAATGTTGCTGATGTGTCGAAAGGCGGGTTTGCGTTTTGATTGCGTTCAATCTGAACTCGTGAAATGCGACCGATGCTCTGCTCAATGACCGGCGCGGACGAGTACAATATCCCATCACGGATCGCGCGGGACGGCGTTGTCTTTCCTTCTAAGACTTGCCAGTCCTCGACCCGATAGTCAATTCGCGCGACTGGTACGCCATCTACGCTGAACACCTCGTAGTCGAGCAATGACACCCAGTACCGGTTATCGACTTCGACGACATCAAGGGTAACTCGCACAGTTGGGACAGTCGGATCACGAAGTTGAGCGCGTACTCCCGGGTACGGTTCGGTGATACGCTCAATGGTCACGATCTCCGTCGAGTCGATAAGGTCCAAGATCGACCAGCGGCCCACGAATGTTGGAGCGTCAATGCCAAAGAACGGCCCTAATATGTCAAGTTCTGGAGCAGACGGTGGTTGACGTTTGATCTCGGCTTGTGCGCGGAGTGGTAGACGTTCGATCCAAAACTCTCCGTTCCACCACCCAACGACTTCACCGGGCGGTAGGTTGGCTGGAGACTCATTGCCACTTGTCGAGTTGTTGCCAACGGGACCTGGAATCAACATCTTGAGTCCCCATCCGGTCAAAGATTCGACAACTAGCCCTTGAATTGTCTCGCGGGCATCCTCCTTCGCCCAAGTTGTGTCGTCGCCCATGAAGTCCTTCGCAGGAAAGGCATAGAGCGTGTATCCGATGGCAAAGTCATTGGTCTTGTCGCGCTCCTGCGTGCGAAGAGCACTCAAGATGGCGTGGCCATCGTCGATTAATGTCGA
>CBFGRU010000247.1:0-4219 GCA_965651255.1 uncultured Phycisphaerales bacterium | reverse complement strand
TTTGTTGTATCACTCATTCAAATGCCAGGCAAAGATCGCTGGCTGTTCGCGGGGGTGTATCACCAGCACGGCGTGAAAGAGCGTAACGGCAAGGCCAAGTGGTACTACGACCTCGACGAAGACGAGATGACTTCGCCGATGAAAGGGCGAGTCGTGATTTCCTTCAACAAACCGGGGCGAAACGTCAGGCTCATGGCCGAGAACTGGGTGAATCAACTCATCATCCAGGAGATCCTTGCCGAGCCGTTGAGTATCGGTGAGTTCCCGGGGTTCAAGGCCGTGCATCTCACCAAGGGTGAACTGGATGTCATCGTCCGGCAGTCGCTCGAGAGCTGGCGTACTGCCCTTCAGAATGTCGGCGGTGTATATCTCATCGCAGACAAGTCCGATGGCAGGTTGTACGTCGGCAGCGCCTGTGGCGAGGGCGGCATCTGGCAGCGCTGGTGTTCGTACGCGATGACGGGGCACGGCGGGAACGTGGAGTTGAAGAACCTCCTCCAAGAAAAAGATAGTGGACACGCCGAGAACTTCTGTTTCAGTGTGCTCGAGATCGCGGACATCCACGCCAGTGCGCAGGACATCCTGCAAAGAGAAAGCCATTGGAAAAGGGTGCTTCACACGCGAGAGCACGGGCACAACAGGAACTGACGGAAACAGTCCGGTCGCTCTATTCGGCCTGCTCTTCCCGCCCACAGCCCTTGTGCGATGACTTTTATCGAGAATCACAAACCGACCAGCATCTGGTTGGCTTGTCAGCGCGGCTCGCACAAGCCGACGCGATGCCTGTCGGCTTGTCAGCGCGCCTCGCACAAGCCGACGCGATCCCTGTCGGCTTGTCGGCGCGGCTGGCACAAGCCGACACGATCTCTGTCGGCTTGTCCGCGCGGCTGGCACAAGCCGACACGATGCCTGTCGGCTTGTCAGCGCGGCTGGCACAAGCCGACACGATGCCTGTCGGCTTGTCAGCGCGGCGTGCACAAGCCGACGCGATGCATGTCGGTTTGTCCTGATCCGCGATTACGGCTCCCCAGCCGCGATTGAGCAGGTTTTCGGGCGTGATCTGTTGGTTCGAGTGAAGGCGGCGTGCTCACGCGCCGATGAGGCGTTCTGGGAGAAGGGGCAGGCCATGCTCGGCGGTCTGCTGATCGCTGAGTTCCGCCCGTGTTCCTGCACCAACCGGAAACGCGCCATGTCCGCGACTGATTTCTTGCCTCGCCGACAACTCGATCTGCTCTTCTGGTCGCGCTCGTTCAATAACCAGATCGGCGCGAATCCCGAATCGTACGGACTCTCGTACGAGCAGGCGGCTGACTACAACGCAAAGCACAACGCGTATGAATCCGCGTTCGTATTGGCGACGGCGGCGCGCACGAATTCACGCTCGAACATCATCGACAAGAACGAAGCGCAGCGAGTCTTGCGGAAAACTGCGCGACAGCTCGCGGGGATTATCCGTTCCAATCGCGCTGTCACCGATTCGCAGCGCGCGAACCTCGGTATGACGATCCGAAGGCGCGGCGGCTGGCATGCGCGCCACCCCGTACCGACGGCGGCGCCCACCATTGAAATCATTTCGGAGAAACATGGCCGCGTGAAGTTTCGCCTGGGCAACAGCGCCGAACCGAGTCGGCGCGGACGGCCGCGCGGCACGAGCGGCGCGGTCCTGTTGCGATTCATCGGCGAGCATCTGCCGCCGAGCCGCGATGACTGGTCGTACCTCGGCCAGACGGTGAAGGTCACCAACACAATCGCGCTGCCGAGCGATGTCCAGCCCGGCACGAAAATCTGGCTCACCGCGATGTGGATGAGCACGCGCGGCGATGTCGGCCCGGCCGCCACACCCGTGTGCATCCGCCAGCCGTTCGACACGGTCGGCGAGTTCGGTCACCCGAACCTGCGTCTCGTGGCGTAGCCCTATCCGGCCAGCGTTCGCGCGAAGTTCTCCCACGCGGCGGTGGGCGCGATCTGCATGATCGCGAAGCAGCCGAGGGTGAGTGAGGCGAGGCCGATGGCGAACGGCGCATCGACACGGCGGATGATGGCGCTGCGTGCGGCGAGCATGATGAGGCCGATGATGATGGTGAAGAAGAACGGGCCGAAGAGGCGATCGAAGATCGAGCCGAGGAAGAGGTTGTTGAGGGGGTCGATGCGGGCGAAGGCGGCGGAGAGTGCGGCGATGGTGCCGAGCATCATCATGCTGCGATGAACGGCGGGCTTCCTGCGGTAGATGATGCCGAGTGCAATGAAGATGGTGAAGAGGAGGATGCCGCCGAGCGGAATGGCCATGAACTTCATGGGGGTGAGCGGCGGCCAGGGGGTGACTTCGGGCGGGGTGATGGCGGCGGAGCGGATGGCGGTGAGGGTGCCGAGAATGATGATGGCGAGGGCGAGGATGGAGCCGACTTTGCCGATCATCATGTGCCAGCGATGATGTCGAAGCATGATGAGCATCGGCTGGGTGATGATGAGCAGCATCCATGCGCTGAAGGTGATGGCGTGGGCGAAGATGAGGGTGCGAATGGGGGGCGCGATGGGGCGGCCGGGATAGGCGAGACCGTGGAGGAAGAATCGACTGAACCCGATGAACGCGATGATGGTGAGGAGGATGCCGATGGCGGGGTAGAAGGCGCGCGCGAGGGTGATGGGGCGTGATGAGCGGGAGAGGGTGGGCCGGTGCGCGGGAAGTTGAACCTGTGTCAAAGGGGACATCGCTTTCTCAACCATTGCCGGTTGAAACAAGTGTGCGTGTGGGGGGGATGGTGCACCACATCGATGGCGCAGCCGAGATGGGGATCGTCGGCGGGTGCGCGATGACTCTGCGGGTGGTGGCCCTGTCCAGGGGCGTGAATCAGCGGGTGATGGTATTCATGATGCGTCCTTCGGCAAGCGGCCGGACCTGCGGGAGATGTTCGCACGGCTGGGGGGAGGCGGTTCCCGAAAAGTTGCGCGGTGAGCGGCGGGGGGGTGGGCGGTTGCTAGCATGACCGCATCATGTCGAGCGAAGAGCGAACGCTGTATCTGATTGACGGCCACGCGCAGTTCTTTCGTGCGTATCACGCGATTCGGACGCGCATGTCGAGCCCGGTGACCAAGGAGCCGACGCAGATGGTGTTCGGCTTTACGGGGTCGTTGTTGAAACTGATGCGCGAGTACCGGCCGGACTACCTGGCGGTGGTGATTGATGTTTCGGGGGATCGGGAATCGTTTCGGAGCGAGATCTATCCGGAGTACAAGGCGAACCGCGAATCGGCGCCGGATGATTTTCACCCGCAGGTGGAACGCTGCCTGGAAGTGTTGCGGGAGATGGATGTCCCGGTGATCGGTGAGGAGGGTGTGGAGGCGGATGATGTGATCGCAACGCTGGTGAAGCGATTGCGTGAGGCCCACCCGGAGGTGAAGATTCGGATTGTGTCGAAGGACAAGGATCTGACGCAGTTGATCGGAGATGGGGTGGAGATGTTCGACATTCACCAGGATGAACCGGTGACGCCGGAGAAAATCTTCAAGACCGAAGGGGTGAAGCCGGAACACGTGCGCGACATTCTGGCGCTGATGGGCGATACGGTGGACAACGTGCCGGGCGTGCCGGGCATCGGGCCGAAGACCGCGGCGCAATTGATTCTGCAGTATGGCACGATTGAGAATCTTCTTGAACACCTTGATGAGATCAAGGGGAAGCGGCGCGAGAACCTGGAAGCGGCGAAGGATCAACTGCCGATCGCGCAGCAACTGGTTTCGTTGAAAGATGATCTGGAGTCATCGTTTGATCTGGATGCAGCGCAGTTCACGCCATCGCAGTTGCATGTGGATCGGTTGAACGAGTTGTTCCGCACGCTGGGGTTCAATCGGTTTCAGGAGGAGATTCAGACGATCGCGGGAAAGATGGCGACGCCGGTGATGGCCGCGCCGGCGAGAGGGGAACCGTCGGGTGGATTATTCGACACGGCG
Organism: uncultured Phycisphaerales bacterium; assembly: GCA_965651255.1. GTDB lineage: Bacteria > Planctomycetota > Phycisphaerae > Phycisphaerales > SM1A02 > CBFGRU01. The sequence goes on along the minus strand of CBFGRU010000247.1, from coordinate 271 downwards.
GAAGAGGTGACGGCGGCTTCAACCGCGATGCCGGTCGAGAGGGCGGAAGAAGTGTGCATCTCGACGGTGGATGAACTGGATGAGTTGGTGAAGCGGATCCGACGGGCGAAGCGATTCACGTTTGATACGGAAACGGACGGCTTGAACGTGCTGGATGCGAAGCTGTGCGGAATCGCCATCTCGCTTGCCGCCGGCAGCGGGGTGTATGTTCCGATCCGCTCGCCGGAAACGGAAAAGCATCTGGATGAAGGGCGGGTGCTGGAACGGCTGA
>CBFGRU010000246.1:0-4231 GCA_965651255.1 uncultured Phycisphaerales bacterium | reverse complement strand
CATCTGCCTCCAATGCACGACCCTCACCGCTCAGCGGTGAGGGTCGTGTGCGTTCTACACCCGGCTGATCTTCATTCCATCCGATAAAATCGCGGTTCTCGCGATCCAGAAAAATGACATGTCGCCGAAATCGCAAAACAGCGACACGTTCAGTGGACGTGTCGCCGAGGAGAACATGTCAATCACCCGCGAACGAACGCCGTCAGTGCTCGTGGCCATCACCTTCGGCGTGGGCATCCAACAACTTGACCGTCACCGCGTTGAATCGACCGTTCGCAAGTGAGCCGGTGATGTGCGCGTGTCGAATGACGTTGCACAGGCCGTCTTCGGCGTGGGCATCGCCGAGATCGTCAATCCCGACGCCATCGACCCAATACGTCTTCCCGTCGGTGCGAATGGCCAGTTCACACGTCGGTGAATCCATCTCAAACTGGCACAGTCCGCACGAGGCCTCGACCTCGCGTTCGGTGAACACAACGGGAGCAACATCGCCACTGCCGGCCCCGGCGCCATTGGCAGACGAGCCGGTTTCCGCGCGACCGCAACCACTGAGAAGGAATGCGCTGACCCCGAGCGCCGCCATCATCGTCGCGGTGAGAAGCGAGTTCTTCGTGCAATACGTTCGCATGATCGGTCTTCCTTTTCGGGGCGCGGTTACTTCGCGTGAGACCGTCATCGTATCACGTTGCGTTCACCGGTGGCGCATCTTGTGCGCGCTCCGGTCGTCCGAACCGGCCCGCGGTGAGATTTTTTTCTTCCGCGTTTTCATCGCGGAATACCCGATTCGGCACAGCGATGACGCGGTCAGTGCGCACCCGGCTGACCCGCCGCCCCTGGGTGGAGGCACCACCCGTGGCATACCAACTCAATCCATTCCGCCGCATTCCACTCCGCGAAGACCTGCTGAAGCATCTGCTTGAGCGCCATGAACGCCTGACACGCCCGCGCCTCAATCGATTGTGGCGGTACTACCGCAACGATCTGCCGCAGCCGACGACCACCGGCGCGAGCGGCGGACCACCCGCACAGGCCGTCGGCCTGCCCGCGCGACTGAAGGCGCTGACGCATCCGGATCGGGATGACCGGCATCGACCGGAGATCGTGATCGAAAACGACATCGCGTGGCGGATTCACGCGCTGGTGGACTTCATGTTCCCTGCGCCGCCGCGCCTGGTCAGCCGCGCCGGCTCACCCGAGCGGCGCGCCGCGATCGAAACAATCCTGACCGCCGTGCTCGATGCCAACGGCGGCGTGCGCCTGCTGCAGGATGTCGCGCTGCTCGGATCGGTCTACGGCTCGGTTGACCTGGTGCTGCACGCCGAAGCGCTCTTCACCGCGCCGCGACCCGCACGCACCAACACGAAAACCAGCAACTCACTCACCGGCGCTTCCGGTGCAGAGATCGGCGATGAGCAGGACCGCACCGCGCGCCGGGAGGCCGCGCCATCACCCTTCACCCGCGGCGAGGCGCAGCGCCTTGCACGCATGCTGCTGATCGAGGCGGTCGAGGCGCCCCGCGCTGTGCCCCTGCTCAATCCCGATGATCATCGCCGCCTTGATGCCTACATCATTCACGCGCCGCGCGAGGTGCACGCCATCGAGACCCGCTCCACCCTCGAACGTCTGCTCCGCCGGCGCATGCAGCGCGAGCGTCGCGCCACGATGACGACCACCATCATCTCCGCCGAGGCGATGCAGCGCTACGAAGACGGAGCGCTGGTGGATGAGCGCACGCTCCGCCTCGGCCGTCTCCCGGTCATTCACATTCAGAATCTTCCCCAACCCATGCGCTGGGAAGGGTGGAGCGATGTTGAGCCGCTCATTCCCCTGCAGGATGAACTGAACACCCGCCTCTCCGACCGCGCGCACCGTGTGACGATGCAGTCGTTCCGCATGTACCTGGCCAAGGGGATCGACGGCTTCACGGATCGACCCATCGGCCCGGGCCAACTCTGGGCCACCGACAACAGCAGCGCATCGATCGAATCCTTCGGCGGTGATGCTGCCAGCCCCGGTGAAGAAGCACACATCGAGCAACTGCGCGAAGCGCTCGACAAGGCCTCCGGCGTTACGCCCGCCGCCGCCGGTCACATCAAAGCGAAGGTCGGCAACCTCACCAGCGAAAACGCGCTGCGCATTTCGCTCATGGGCACGATCGCGAAGATCAAACGCAAGCGGTTGACCTACGGCCGGGGCATCGAAGAACTCTGCGCACTCATCCTGGATGCGCTCGATGCGAGCGGCCATTTCCCGACCGACCCGGCGGAACGAGCCATCGACCTGGCGTGGCCTGACCCCTTGCCTGCCGATGAGAGCCGTCGACTGCAGGATGCCCGCCTCAAGGCCGAACTCGGCGTTCGCCGCGAGACGATTCTCGCGGAACTCGGGTACGGCGACGGTCCACCGCGCCTGCTCGATGCGTGATGCATCGCTTCCACTTCCGCTCACTTCACATCGCACCGCTCAATTCCACTTCCGAAGGAGTCACCATCCATGTCCATTGAAGAACCCGTCAATCTCCCTGACCTGGCCCAGGAGCTGAACGAAGCGCGCGCTGCGCTGGCAGATCGCGATGCGACCATCACCCAACTCGAGCGGCGGATGCAGATCGATGAACTGCTGCGCGAGGCGGATGCGATTGATCTGGAAAGCGCCCGGCTGCTGACCGAGATGGCGGTCGCCTCGATGGACACGCCGGATGTCGAAGCGGCGGTCGCGGATCTGCGCTCGCGCAAACCGCGTCTCTTCCGCACGCCGGATCTGCGCGCGTTCGCGCAGTCCGCCGTTGAGGAGGGCGCGGCGGATGAACCCGTCGCGCAGGCCGCTGCCGATGCGCACGCAACGGGGCACCGGCGCGACCTGCTGCGCTACTTGCGCCTTCGCCGCGAAACCCGGCGCTGACCCGCGCACAACGCAACCACTGAACCACCTGTGCACGTCTATTCAACTTTCACACCGAAGGAGTCACGATCATGAGTTTCACCGGTAAAGCCACCTATTCCGCGGGCGCGACGCTGCCCGAAATCGCTGAAGATGTCAGCGATGTCATCGGCATCATCAGCCCTTACGAAACGCCGCTTCTGCATCACCTGGGCGATCCGCGTCGAAGCGCAATGAGCACGATTCACGAGTGGCTCGAAGATGAACTGCTGCCCAATGTCGATGCCGTCGATGATGATCTGATCGCCAACCCCACCACCGACACCACATTCGGCGTGGCGAATGCCAACCGCTTCCGCGCGGGAGATCAGATTCGCGTTCGCGGAACGAGCGAAATCATGCTGGTCACCGCGACCGATGAAGGGCAGGGCACCATTACCGTCGTGCGCGAATACGGCGGCACGTCGGCACACTCGCTGACCGATGATACGATCATCGACATCTTCGGCAACGCCGCGCTCGAGGGTGATGCACGGCCGGCCGCCCGATTCACCAATCGGGTGCGCGAGCAGAACTACACGCAGATTTTCACCAAGTCAGTCGAGGTCTCGGGCAGCCAGCTCGCAGCGCGTTCCCTCGCCCTGGCCGATGAGCTGGATTACCAGAAGCAGGAGCGTCTGCGTGAATTGCTGCGCGATCTGGAGAACACCGTCATCAATGGCATTTCGCCGGCGAACACCGCGGAAGGATCATCCAGCGTGCGGCGGACGATGCGCGGCATGCTGTCGACGATCGTTACCAACCGCTTCGCACCCGGTTCAGGCGGCATTCCCGATGGTGATGGCGCGGGGGATGATGAACTCAACGAGGCCGTGCTCAATGCAGCGCTGCGCCTGATCTGGGAACAGTCGAGCGCGAAGATTGACACCATTGTCTGCGGCGGCTTGCAGAAGCGGCGCATCAACGAGTTTCTCGATGCCAGTCAGCGCACGCTGGAAGAAGATGATCGCCGGTTCCGACACCTGGTGGATGTGTACGAAAGTGATTTCGGCATCTGCCGCGTCATTCTCAGTCGCTGGGTGCCGGCCGATGCGCTCCTGCTGATCGAGTCCTCGCGCATCGATGTGCTTCCGCTCAATGGGCGGTCATTCCACTACAAGCCGCTCGCGAGTTCCGGCGACAGCGAAGTCGGCCAGCTCATCGGCGAATACACGCTCGAGATGCGCAACGAAAACGCGCACGGCATCATCGACAACCTCGGCCTGTCCGGCTGATCCAGGCTTCTCTCTCCCTCCCGTCACCGGTCGGCGGCCAGCAGGTCGCCGGCCGGTTTCCACCACCACACGTGCGC
>CBFGRU010000245.1:0-4273 GCA_965651255.1 uncultured Phycisphaerales bacterium | reverse complement strand
GAGCAGTATCTCTGGGTTCATCGCCGCTGGAAGAGTCGGCCCAGACACGAACGCGAAGGGAAGCCGATTCCTGCCTCCCTCATGAAGAAACTCGAGTCCCTCCCATGGATGACGTCCGCAGCACTTGCCGCGCTGGCCGAAAACTCCTCCCGTGATGCAGCGGAGTGGGCCGCGAATCAGCCCCGAGGATGACGATCTCCCTTCGACGTTCCGGTTTGACGCACCGCCCCATACCGCAATACTTTCCCGATGCCCAGCATCGTCCACATTTCCGTATTCTGCTCCGCCCCGGCGACACCGGCCGCGAAGGATCGCTTATGACCGAACAACGCCTGGCGGACACCCGAATCCTCGTGGTCGATGATGACCAGGACATCCTGTCCAGTGTCTCGCTCGTCCTTCGTGCAGAAGGCGCGGATGTGCAGACTGCGGCCGATGGCAATACCGCCGTCCAGATGTGTGCGCACGATGAGCCGTACGACCTGGTCGTCCTCGACATGATGCTGCCCAAGCGGTCGGGATTTCTCGTTCTCGAGAAACTCAAGCAACTAGAGGATCCGCCCGTCGTCATTATGGTCACCGCCAATGAAGGCAAGCGACATCTCGCCTACGCCGAATCGCTCGGTGTTGATGGCTACATGCAGAAGCCCGTGCCACTTCAGCGGCTGGTTGACCGGGCGGTCGATCTGCTTGACGCTCAGGCCGAGGCCTACGAGGAGTAACCGCCGCTCATGGCCAAGCCGCAACTTGTCATTCTCGCCAATCGGGATCCTGAAGAAGGCCTTGCAGCCCTCGCATCGCGGGAAGAGTTCATCCGCCAACTCGCCGGCAGCAACACCGCGCCGGAGAGGGCAGGCGATGACATTCTCTATGGCCCGGGCATTCGCCTCGAACTCGCGCCGGAGCAGGACCCCATCACCCAGGTTCTGCTGACAATTGATGATGAAGACATCGGTTGGATGACCATGATGCGACTGGCCAAGAAGTTCGACTGGAAACTGCTCGATCCGTCCACCGGTCGCGAGCTTGTCCCCCGCTAGTCCCCTACGTACCGCGGAGCGCCCGAATCATGGCCACGAACCGCTCTCATCCCCCTGTGCAACTTCCGGGCGAAGCGACCTTCAGCAGCATTCATGCTTTCATGGGTTCGATCATCGACTACGCCGGCCTCTTCCCGCCGGCCAAGCTCGACATGGAGGCGACGGTCCGCAACTACGCGACTTATCGCACCGGGCGGGCGCAATGGATGCTCGGCAAACTCATCGTCCCCGTCGCGCGATTCTCCGAGTTCGAGCAGCATGCCGCTTCATTCTTGCCGCGCTCGATTGATGAAGGGTGGTCCATCAGCGCACTCACTGCGCCGGCGGATGATGCCGATGCACTCGCGCGCGATCTCGATCTCATCGCGGCCTTCAACGAGAAACACGCGGTCCCGGCGAAGGGCGTTGCGCGCGTCGATTCCATCGAGCTCAAAGCATCCACCGCCGCCGCGATCGATGCCGCGCTCGATTCGATTCCCGATGAAATCGAGCCATTCTTCGAGGTCGCCGTCGATCGCGATCCGCGCGGTCTCATCGCGGCACTCGCCGGCTCCGGGGCGGGCGCGAAGATTCGCACCGGGGGCATCACCGCCGATCTCTTCCCTTCACCCTCCGAAGTGGCGCGGTTTATCAGCGCCTGTGCAGCCGCGGGTGTGTCGTTCAAGGCCACGGCCGGCCTGCATCACCCCTTCCGCCACGCATCGCAAACCGTCACCGGCGCGACCGAATTCGGATTCTTCAACGTCTTTCTTGCGGCTGCACTCACCCTGACCGAGCAGCTCACCCTCGAAGACCTTGAACGCCTCCTCGCCGAAGAGATCATCGACCACTTCATTTTCGATCACGAGTCGATCGGCTGGGACGGCATTTTCATCACCACCGATGACATCGAAGACTGTCGACGCGACTTTGCACGCAGCTACGGCTCGTGCTCGTTCATCGAGCCCATCGAAGACCTTCAGAACCTGCGATTGCTCAAGCCCGTCTCGTGATGCGAGTTCGATCCATACGCGGTCATCGGCCGTGGCCGCATCAAGGACGCTGCGGCTCGCGGTCACCAGATTCGTGAATCCCTTCCCTCTCCGGAAGTTCGCCCCTACCGTCGATGCATGAATCCGACGAACGATCCCGCTCTCAAGTCCTGGCTCGAATCCGCCAACGCCCCCGGATGTGATTTCCCGATTCAGAACCTGCCTTACGGCGTGTTCACGCGCAACGGCGACCAGACCCGCGGCGGGCCGCGCCTCGGTGTCGCCATCGGCGATCAGATTCTCGACCTGAAAGAGACGGTCGAAACGAAGCTGCTCAACGGCATCTCTCCTGAAGCGGCCTGTGCCCTCTGCGCTGCTTCGCTCAACGATTTGATGAAGCTTGGCAAGAACACCTGGCACGCGGTGCGCGTCGCGATCAGCAAACTCCTGCGCGAAGACAACGCCACCCTCCGCGATAACGCGGCGCTGCGCGAGGAACTGCTCGTTCCGATGTCGGAAGCGACGATGCACCTGCCCGTGAAGATCGGCGACTACACCGACTTCTACGCCTCGATTCACCACGCGACGAACGTCGGCTCGATGTTCCGCCCGGATAATCCGCTGATGCCGAACTACAAGCATTTGCCCGTTGGCTACCACGGCCGCGCGAGTTCGGTGGTCATCAGCGGCAACGCCATCCGCCGTCCCATGGGCCAGACCAAGGCCGATGAAGCGGATCTGCCAACCTTCGGCCCATGCCGTCTGCTCGATTACGAAATGGAGATGGGCGTCTTCATCGGTCCCGGCAATCCGCTCGGCACACGCATCTCGATGAACGAGGCAGGCGACCACCTCTTCGGTATGGTAATCCTCAACGACTGGTCTGCACGCGACATTCAGAAGTGGGAATACCAGCCGCTCGGTCCGTTCAACGCCAAGAACTTCGCCTCCACCATCAGCCCGTGGGTCGTCACGCTCGAAGCGCTCGAACCGTTCCGCATTGCCGGTCCGCCACGCACCGAGAGTGACCCGCCGACGCTCGACTACCTCCAGCCCGCAGCACACTTCGGCCTCGACTTCACCGTCGAAGTGTGGATCGCCTCGAAGCTCATGCGCGAGAAAAAGCAGGAGCCGATGCTCATCAGCCGCGGCAATTTCCGTGAGATGTACTGGACCATCGCGCAGATGCTTGTGCACCACACTTCGACCGGCTGCAATATGCAACCGGGTGATCTCCTCGGCAGCGGCACGATCTCAAACGATGCGGAAGAGTCGCGCGGCTCGCTGCTTGAGCGCACATGGCGCGGCACGCAGCCGCTCAAACTCCCCGATGGCACGGAACGCAAGTTCCTGCAGGATGGTGATGAAGTGATCATGCGCGCCTACGCCGAGAAGAAAGGCCACGCGCGCATCGGCTTTGGCGAATGCCGCGGCGAAATCCTGCCGGCGAAGTAAACCCGGCGCATCCCCCGTACCTGTGCGAGGATTCCGTTTCAACGGCGATTTGCGACCGCTCGACCATTGAGGACCTACGATTCTCAGCAACGAGAAGTCACCCATGACCAAGCATGACCGCATCCAACTTGATGAGTCGATCTGCCACGGGCGGCCGATCATCCGCGGTACGCGCATCACCGTCGCCTCGATCATCGGCTCGCTCGCGTCTGGAATGACGATCGATGAGATCGAGGCGGAGTATGACATCAGCGGGGAGGATGTTCGCGCTGCGCTCGCCTACGCCGCAGACCTGATGGGCCACGAGCGACACTTCCCGCTGGCGGGCTGATCGGGTGCGCTTCTTCCTCGACGCCAACATGCCGCGATCGACTCTGCAGTTGCTCCGTGACCATGGCCATGAAGCGGAACTCGCTCGCGACCTGGGAATGGCCAGCGCGACGGACGACGAGATCTGGTTGTACGCCAGGCAGACGCAATCAATTCTCATCACGCGCGACTTCGATTTCGCCGATCTCCGGTCGTACATGCCGAACGATACTGGCGGATGCGTTGTCCTGACACTGCCCGATTCAGCAACGGCCGCGCTCATCACCTCGCTGATCGCCGAGCTGATCTCGAATGAAGAGGTGCTGGACTCGATCGAACATCGACTCGCCATCATCGAGCCCGGGCGCATTCGTGTTCGTGATCCACTGCCTCGCGAGCGCGAGCAGGACGCAGACGACGCCTGACTATTCCTCGCCTTCGTCCAACCCCTCCGGCCACGGCTCGCGCGGCTGGTTGATGACGAAGTCGAATCCCGTG
>CBFGRU010000244.1:0-4340 GCA_965651255.1 uncultured Phycisphaerales bacterium | reverse complement strand
CCTTGGCCGACTTGCCCTCGAGCAGGTGCCCCACGCGTTCCTGCATCTCGCGCGGGTCTGTCTCGATGAAGAGAGCGATACGGACCGCGCACGCCACGTACTTTGGATCGGCCCGCGCGTCCACCCGTACGGCCGCGCGCTGATCCCGCTCGATGATGATGAACGCCAGGATCGTGCGCTCTTCGACCGCTCGCTCCTCGTCGATCCGCGTACGAACGACGAACGGCTCTGGGCGATTGACCTCTGCCTCCGCAGTTCGGCGGTGGCGATCGTCATCGCGGACGGCAGCGGACTGGGTTTGCGGGAACTGCGCCGCCTGCAACTTGCGGCGGAAGCGAACGGCGGTCTCGCACTGCTTGCGCGATCGCCGCGCGAACGCTCGAAACCAACGTGCGCGATGACGACGTGGCAGATACACCCGGTTCGGACGGATGGCAATCGACCCCGGTGGAGTGTGGAACTCGTCCGCTGCAAAGGCGTGCGGCGGTGGTCGGCAGGGAACGCCGTAACCTCCCTCATTCTGGAATGGGACCATGCGACGGTTGCTCTCCGTGTACCTCCCGCACTTTCCGATCAACCGGCTGCGTCGCAAACAGCGGCGCACTACACACCAGCACACCGGAGCGACTCTTCTTCCGGGGGCGAGGACAACTTCCGGGGGTATCGCGCGGCTGCTGGTTGAATCGAAGGCCGGCCGTGTCCTCGTGGTGACGTGCTGCATGGCGTCGTTTCGCGCGGGCGTTCGGCCGGGCATGACGCTCGCGCACGCGCGGGCGCTTCTGCCGGAGTGGATCGTCCACGAACACCCGCACGAACCCGCGCGCGATGCGGCGGCGCTGAACGCGCTCGCGAACTGGGCGGTGCGCTTCGCGCCGTGGGTGATGCCTGATCATCCGAACGGCCTGCTGCTCGACATCACCGGCTGCGAGCGGCTGTATGGCGATGAGCGCCGGCTCGTGAACCTGATCGGCAACTCGCTCGACCGGCTCGGTTACCACGCGCAGATCGCCTGCGCGGGCACGATCGGCTGCGCGTGGGCGGTCGCGCGGTGCGGCGAGCACGATCGCGTCGTGATTCACAACGGTGATGAGGAAAGCGTTCTCCGCCCACTCCCGGTCATCGCACTCCGGCTCGATGAAAGGATCGTCGAGGCGCTCCAGCAGGTCGGTATCGAAACGATCGCGCACCTGCTGGAGATTCCCCGCCTTGAACTCGCGGTGCGGTTCGATCCCGTGCTCCTGCGCCGACTCGACCAGGCGCTCGGCGAGATCGACGAGACGATCAACCCGATTCGTCCGGTCGAACCGATCGTGGTCGAGCGGAGGTTCGACGGCCCGGTGCTCAACCTCGAAGCGATGCTCATCGTCGTGAAGTCGCTCGTAGATGAACTCGGAGCGCGATTGCAGCAGCGCGAGATCGGCGCGCAGCGGGTGATGCTCCACGTCGAGCGCATCGATACCGAGCCATTGGAGATCGGCTTCACGTTGAGTCGGGCGAGCCGGGAGGCACGGCATCTCTGGTCTTTGCTGAAGCCGCGCGTCGAGGCGATGCACCTCGGCTACGGCGTCGAGCGACTCGTGCTGCGCGCGGGTGATGTGCAGGGACTTCGGCACCGCCAGCACGGCCATCTCCTCGGGCGCGAGCAATCAACGGACGATGACGATGGCGACGAGACGACGGCCGCGCTTGGTGAACTCATCGACACGTTGAGTCATCGTCTCGGTCCTGATCGCACACAGCGCCTGCGCGTCGTCGAATCACACCGACCGGAACGGGTGGCGGTGAAGCGGCCGGCGCTGGAACGCGCAGCGCGCGACCGCGAGGCCGAAGTCATCGCACGCGATCGCCCGCCGGTCCTGTTCTCACCGCCGGAAGTGGTCGAGGTCATGGCGATGACGCCGGACGGTCCGCCGATCTCGCTGCGCTGGCGCGGGCAATCGCGCCGAATCGTTGCTGCGCACGGCCCGGAGCGCATCGCCGGTGAATGGTGGCGAACGAACGGCATGAGTCACGCCCCGACGCGCGACTACTTCCGCGCGCAGGATGAGTCCGGCCGGTGGCTTTGGTTGTGTCGCGCCGGCTCGCGCTGGTTCATCCACGGTCAATGGTCGTAGATCACCATGCCCGAGCAGCCGAATCCGAAGCCGCGCCAGCATCCCTACGCGGAGTTCTACCGCGAGCCGATGCTGCGCTCGATGAACGCCCCGGCGGCCGGAAAGGCAAGCAAAACATCGAGACCGATTCGGCGCATCGCATCATGCGCCTACGCCGATCTCCACATCACGAGCAACTTCACGTTCCTCACCGGCGCGAGTCATCCGGAAGAACTCATCGAACGCGCTGCGCAACTCGGCCAGACCGCGATCGCGATCACTGATTGCGAGACGCTCGGTGGTATCGTGCGCGCCCACATCGCCGCGAAGGACGCCGGTATCCAACTCATCGTCGGCGCGCGGGTGAATCTCCGCCTCCATCACCCCGATGATGCATCGCGCACCATTTCGCTCCTGCTCTATCCCACCGATGCGGCGGCCTACGGCCGGCTGTGTCGCCTGCTCACGCTCGGCAAGCGCCGCGCGCCGAAGGGTGAATGCGAGTTGTCTCTCCACGACCTCTTCAACCAGACGGATGGCCTGCTCGCGATCGTCCTTCCGCCGAAGCGGCTCGATCACATCTTCCTCGAAACCCTGCGCGGACTGAGTTCCCTCTTCAACGACGACCGGCTCTCACTCGCGGCCTCCATCCGGTTCGACGGCGAAGACCGCACGCGTCTCGGTCAACTCGCGACGCTCGCCGCGCATGAAGGCGTTCCGCTCGTTGCGACGAACGATGTGCATTACCACGCGCCGGACCGCCGTCCGCTTCAGGATGTGCTCACATGCATCCGGCACGGCTGCACGATCGAGGAAGCGGGCCTGCGCCTCCACGCCAACGCCGAGCGTCACCTCAAGCCCCCGGAAGAGATGGCGCGGTTGTTTGCCGAGTATCCAACAGCAATCGCGCGATCGATTGAGATCGCTGAACGAGCGCGGGGTTTCAATCTCGATCAGTTGCGTTACCAGTATCCCGAGGAGATCTGTCCGGACGGTACGCCGCCGATGCGTCATCTCGCCGAACTCACGCGCGTCGGCGCGACCTCGCGTTATCCGCTCGGCGTGCCGGACAAAGTCCAGCGGCAGATCGACCACGAACTCCGGCTCATCGATGAACTCCGGTACGCCCCGTACTTTCTGACCGTGCACGACCTCGTGTGGTACGCGCGCAGCCGGGACATTCTCTGTCAGGGCAGAGGTGCGGCCGCGAACAGCGCGGTGTGCTACTGCCTCGGCGTGACCGCCGTCGATCCCGATCGCATCAACGTGCTGTTCGAGCGGTTCGTCTCGAAGGAACGCGATGAGCCGCCGGACATCGACATCGACTTCGAGCACGAGCGGCGCGAGGAGGTCATCCAGTACGTCTACAACAAATACGGCCGCGACCGCGCCGCGCTCACCGCCGAAGTCATCACCTACCGGGGACGCTCGGCTGTGCGCGAGGTCGGCAAGGCGATGGGACTTTCGCTCGACTTCGTCGATCGGCTCGCGAAGGACATCGACTGGTGGTCGGACCACGTCAACCGCGGCGATCGACTCCGCGCGCTCGGACTCGACCCCGATGCGCCGACGCTCCGGCGCACCATGCAACTCGCGCAGGAAATCCTCGGCTTCCCGCGCCATCGCTCCCAGCACGTCGGCGGGTTCGTCATCACGCGCGGCCCGCTCTGCGAGATCGTCCCGGTCGAGAACGCTGTGATGCCCGATCGCACCGTTATCGAATGGGACAAGGATGACCTCGACGCGATGCGGATGCTCAAGGTCGATTGCCTCGGCCTCGGGATGCTGACCTGCGTGCGGAAGTCGTTCGCGTTGATTGAGCGGCATCACGACCGCGCGCTCACGCTCGCGACCGTGCCCCCGGAAGATGAATCGGTCTACGACATGATCTGCGAGGCCGACACGATCGGCGTCTTCCAGATCGAGTCTCGCGCGCAGATGACGATGCTCCCGCGCCTGCGGCCGCGTTCGTACTACGACCTTGTCATCGAAGTCGCGATCGTCCGCCCCGGCCCGATCCAGGGCGACATGGTGCATCCCTATCTCCGCCGTCGCAACGGCGAGGAGCCGATCGACTACCCGACCCCGGAAGTCGAAGAGGTGCTCGGCCGTACGCTTGGCGTCCCACTCTTTCAGGAGCAGGCGATGGCGCTCGCGATCGTCGCGGCGGGCTTCAGCGCGGGCGAAGCGGACCGACTCCGCCGCGCGATGGCCGCATGGAAACGGAAAGGCCATCTCCTCGAAGAC
>CBFGRU010000243.1:0-4352 GCA_965651255.1 uncultured Phycisphaerales bacterium | reverse complement strand
TCCGGGCGGTACGTGCGATAGTTAATCGTCTCCGGCTTCTTCACCTCGCCGAAAGACCACGAACGAATGTCGTTCGGGCTCGCGAGCATGACCTTGACCGAACCGTAGTCGTTGACACGGTCGTAGACGCTTTCAGCCATTCCAGTCTCACTCCTGAAAGAGTGCGGGGTTCAAACTTCTTCGCCAGTTCGGGCGAACATTGACATCGGAGAATCACTCCGATCGAAACTGATCAGAGCAGACTTCCGCCTTCGAGCTGATTCTTCTCGAGCGTGATGTTCATGCCCAGACCCTTGAGCTCGTGACAGAGCACATCGAACACCACCGGCATGCCTGCCTGCAATGTGTTCTGACCCTTGACCATCGAGTCATAGATCTTTGTGCGGCCTTCCACATCGTCGCTCTTCACCGTCAACAGCTCCTGGAGGATGTAGGCAGCGCCGTACGCTTCGAGCGCCCACACTTCCATCTCACCGAATCGCTGCCCGCCCGTGCGCGCCTTGCCGCCAAGCGGCTGCTGTGTGATGAGCGAGTAGGGGCCCGTCGCCCGGGCGTGAATCTTGTCATCCACGAGGTGATGCAGTTTCAACAGGTACATGTAACCGACCGTTGTGCGCTGGTGGAACGCTTCGCCAGTGCGACCATCGTACAACTGCGCCTTGCCGCTGTAGGGCATGATGGTTGCGAGCTCGTTCGGCTCCAGCAGTTTCTCACCGCGTTCGTGTTCGGCAAGCCGGGTGCGCACGTGCTTGTTTGCTTCCTCGATGGCCTCGAAAATCTCTTTCTCCGTGGCGCCATCGAAGACCGGAGTGACCGCCTGGAAGCCGAGCACTTTCGCAGCCCAACCCAGGTGTTCTTCCAGAATCTGCCCGACGTTCATGCGGCTCGGCACGCCCAGCGGGTTCAGCAGCACATCCACCGGTGTTCCGTCCTCGAGGAACGGCATGTCTTCTTCCGGCACGATGCGGGCGATGACACCTTTGTTCCCGTGGCGGCCGGCCATCTTGTCACCCACTGACAACGCACGCTTCGTTGCCAGGTACACCTTCACCATCTCCAGAACGCCGGTCGGCAGTTCATCGCCGCGCTTCATGTGCGCGAGTTTGCGCTGCTTTTCCTTCTCGATCGCCTGGATGCGTGGCCAGAACTGACCGTGTGTAATCGTCGCCTGCTCGCGCGCTTCCTTCGAGCCCTTCAGCCACTTCAGCGTGAAGTTCTCGATCTGCTCCAGAATGACTTCGGGAATGTCGCTGGCACCGACTTTCTGGCGCGTCGTCGGGTCAACCATCTCCGTCCCGACGATGTCGTTCATCTGCTTGACCATCTGCCGGAAGAGCGTGATTGCCTTCTCATTCATCAGCCGCTCGTACTCGGCCATGTCCTTCTTGAGCTGCTTTTTCTGCTCTTCGTTCAGATGCACGCGGCGGCTGAACCGGCGCGCTCCGATCACGATGCCTTCGGTTCCCGCCGGCACTTCAAGCGAGTCGTTCTTTACATCTTCACCGGCCCGGCCGAAGATCGCATGCAGCAGCTTCTCTTCCGGCGTCAGCTCGCTCTTGGACTTGGGCGACACCTTGCCGACGAGAATATCGCCGGGCCCAACGCGCGCTCCGAGACGGATCACGCCGTTCTCATCGAGGTTCCGCAGCATCTTTTCCGAGACGTTCGGAATGTCGCGCGTGAACTCCTCGCGGCCGAGCTTCGTCTCGCGAATCTCCACATCGAACGATTCAATGTGAATCGACGTGAAATCGTCGTTCTTCACCAGTCGTTCGTTGATCACGATCGCGTCTTCGAAGTTGTACCCATCGAACGTCGAGAAGGCGACCAGCGCGTTCTTTCCGATCGCCAGCTCACCGTGCTCGGTCGATGAACCGTCGGCGATGATCTCGCCTTTCTTCACCTTCTGGCCAAGCTTCACGATCGGCCGCTGGTTCTGGCACGTCTTCTCGTTCAGTCCCACGAACTTCCGCAGCACGTATTCATCGCTGTTGTCGATGATGATGCGTTCGGCATCGACAAACGTCACCGTGCCCGCGTTCTTCGCCGTCACCAGCATGCCCGAGTACGGCCCGACAACCTTTTCCATCCCCGTCGCGACCAGTGGCGGGTCCACCTTGATCAGCGGCACGGCCTGCCGCTGCATGTTTGAACCCATCAGCGCGCGGTTCGCATCGTCATGCTCAAGGAAGGGGATCAGCGAAGCACTGATGCCCACCACCTGCTTCGGCGCCACATCGACATAGTCAACCTGCGAGGCGGTCACCAGCGAAAGGTCGCCATCAATACGCGCGAGCACCTGTCCCTTCGTGATCTTGCCATCACGATCCAGCACATCCGCCGTGGCGAGCACGGCCTTCATTTCCTCATCCGCGCGGAGATACGCCACTTCACCGGTCGCCTTGCCGCTCGCGATCTTCCGGTACGGTGTGAGCAGGAAGCCGTACTCATCCACCTGCGAGAAGATGCCGAGCGATGCGATCAGGCCGATGTTCGTTCCTTCCGGCGTCTCGATCGGACAGATTCGGCCGTAGTGCGAAATGTGCACATCGCGCACCTCGAAGCCCGCGCGCTTGCGGTTCAGGCCGCCCGGTCCGAGCGCGGAAAGTCGTCGCTCGTGCACCAGCATCGAAAGCGGATTCGTCTGGTCAACCACCTGCGACAGCTCGCTGCGGCCGAAGAAGAAGTCAATCGCGCTCGAAACGCTCTTGGAGTTGACGAGGTCCGCCACCTTCGCCAGTTCATCCGGGTCCTTCACGCTCATGCGTTCCTGCACCGTCCGGCGCAGCTTCAGGAATCCCTTGCGCATTTCTTCAACGGCCAGTTCATCCAGCGTGCGCAGGCGCCGATTGCCCAGATGATCGATGTCATCCACATGCGCCCGGTTGCGCTTGGCGCGAAGGTCCAGAATGTAGCGCACCACCGCGAGGAAGTCGTGCGCCCGCAGCACCTGCACATCCTCTCCCGCCTGTTCGTACAGTTTGTCCGTGTCGAACTTGCGGTTGATGCGGAACCGACCCACCTTCCCCAGGCGGTAGCGGTTCTCATCGTAGAACTTCTCATCGAAGAGTTGCTTCGCCTTCTCGACCTGCGGCGGGTTGCCCGGACGCAGCCGGCCGTAGATCTTCAGCATCGCGGCTTCGTGCTCGTTCACTTCGTTGAGGAATTCGAGCTTCTCTTCCGCCAGCGTGTTGAGGATGATCGGGTCGGTCGCGCCGGTAATCACGCGCACCGTCTTCAGTTCCGATGCCTGGATCGCTTCGATCGCATCGCCGATCTGCGTGCCGACGCGGCAGAGTTCTTCACCCACCGTCAGGTCGTAGATGTCTTCCGCGGCATAGTGCTCGGGCTTGAGCTTCTCGACCTTGATCTCTTCCACATCGTAAAAGAGCGACAGAATCTTGTCCGTCGTCGAATACTCCGCATCCAGCGCCCGCAGGAAGGTTGTCGCGGCGATCTTCGTCGATTGATCAATCCGCATCACCAGAACATCTTTCTTGGTGACTTCCAGTTCGATCCACGACCCGCGCTCGGGAATGATCCGCGCTGAATGCAGCGGGCGATCCGCGATCGACGAGGCGATCGAGAAGTCCACCCCCGGCGAGCGGTGCAGCTGGCTGACGATGACGCGCTCGGCGCCGTTGATGATGAACTCGCCGCCGCCCATCATGATCGGCACTTCGCCGAGATAGATCTCTTCTTCGGCGATTTCCGAATGACCCTCGCGCACCAGACGCACCCCGATGCGGAAGGGCATGCCGAAGGTCAGTCGCAGTTCCCGACATTCATCGGGTGTGTAGCGCGGCTCATCGAGCTTGTAGTGCATGTACTCCAGCCGCATCGTCTCGTCGTACGAGATGATCGGAAAGATTTCACGCAGCAGCGACTCCAGGCCGATGTTCACATCGCGGCTGTCGAACGGCCGAGTCTGTTGCAGGAACCGCTCGTACGCGGCTCGCTGAATCTGGTCCAAATGGGAAACGGGGATCGCGTCACCGCGCTTAGAGAAGTCGCGCACCATCTTCGCTGCCATCAGTTCACCTCAGTCAATCAACACGAAAAACGTGCCGTTGTCCTGCACGGATGGATCGGGGAATTCAGAGAATGTCATGCCTTGGGTGGAGCTGCATTCGACCGGGACTGCCGCCAAGCGATCAGTGTAACCCCTTCGCAAGGCCCTGACAACCATTTCCAGCAAAGGCAAGAGAAATTGAAGAAAAACTTTCCTCCCGTCCCGCACCAGCCCCAACGCGGCTGATCGGAGACCGTATCCGACCAGAATCCAAATGAATTGCGCGCATCAGCCCCCTTGCCCGGCTCACCGGGAGTTCGCGCAGCGCATCGGGGCCGGT
>CBFGRU010000242.1:0-4373 GCA_965651255.1 uncultured Phycisphaerales bacterium | reverse complement strand
AACTGGCTCCATTGACCACGGCAACCCCGACGCGCTGCGATGACCCGATCGGTCAGATCCTCAAACACCGCGCGGGCGCGCCGGGCCTCGGCGATATCATGCACCAACCCCGGAATCCACGACAAAGGCAGGCCGAGTTTGTTGATCACCGTATCCATCACGATGTGATCAATCACCCGATCGAGCGCAGGGACATAGCGGGTGCGGATCTCTTCGTACACCACCTCGGCGCCGAAGAAATTGTTGACCAGCAGCTCAAGCATGACGGCCATGATCTCCGGCTCCAACGCAAGTTGCACCGGTTCACCCTGAGATGCGATATGGCTGCGCAGAACCTCCAATCGCTCGTGAATCGTCTTTCGAAACGCCAGCTCAAACTCGCGAAACTGCTCCGGCTGAAAGAGCGTCGTTCGCGCAAAGGGCGGGGTGGCAAGCTTCTTCTGCCGTTTCCACATCTCACCGTTGGCGTACAGCAACGTGTCCTGACCGGTGGCGCGGGCGATCCCCGCTGATGGCATGGTGTCGCGGTCGAACTGTCCTTCTTTGGCGCCGGTCTCGGTCGAGATCGCGCGAATCACGCGCGGATCGCGCGTCACCAGCACCGGAAAGAATCCCGGAACATCCAGATACCGATTGTGCCGCGCTGATCCTTCGACCTGATCCGCGCCCCAGAAGAAGGCATCCAGAATGCGCAGCGGTTCGCGGTAGTTCCAAGGATGCGGAAAGGGCTGGGTAGGCCTTCCCGAACCGAGCGAAACCAGCGGGACCCGCGCCGGCGTGATGGTCCCCGCGAAGGGACTGCGGCGGAACAATTGGCGCGGAAGGCGCTTCAATCGCAACACGCCGGGCACGCGATCTTCAAGTCTTGTCATCCAGGTGGTTTCGGCCATGCGTGACACCCCATCTCCCCGCCATGATACCGGCCGCCCCTACAATCCGCCCCATGCACCTGGGACTTGCACAGCTCAATCCGATTGTCGGTGACATCGCGGGCAACTGCGCGGAGGCGCTGAGCGCCATCGGCGCGTTGGCCGATCAAGGCGCGCGCGTCATTCTGCTGCCTGAACTTTCGATCATCGGCTATCCGCCGCGCGATCTGCTGCGGCGCCAGGGCGTGGTGGATGCGTGCGAAGCAGCCGTTCTGCATCTCGCGCGACAGATCGCAGCCATCGACCCTGCCCTCGCGGTCATCATCGGTCACCCCGCCCGGATTGAGCGCGGGCCGCGCCCGTTCGTCAATCGCGCCAGCATTGTCCGCGGCGGAAGTATCATTGCTCATTATGACAAGCGACTCCTGCCCGGATACGACGTCTTTGATGAAGATCGCTACTTCTCACCGGGCGAGCGGCCGTGTGTGCTCGAACTGGATGGCGTTCGCGCAGGCATCCTGATCTGTGAAGATCTCTGGCGGGCAGAGGATGTGGCCGAGAGCGCCACCGAAGTGCCCGCGTTTACCCTCGACCCGGTGCGCGAGACGGTGCAAGCCGGCGCTGAAGCGCTTCTGGTTCTGAGCGCCAGTCCCTTCGTTGCGGGCAAAGGCGCGAGGCACCGCGCGCACCTTGAGCGGCTCGCGCGCGAGCACCGTGTGCCAATCGCCATGTGCAACCAGGTCGGCGCGAACGATGATCTCATCTTCGACGGTCGATCCATGATCATTAATGCCGATGGTTCACTTTGCACCGCGCTTGCTTCGTTCAGGGCCGACCACCACGCAACGAATCTCCGCGCGCCATCGACCTGCGATCATCCGCCGGAAGAACTCGAAGCGGAGTTATGGCACGCGCTCGTTCTCGGTGTTCGCGATTACTGCCTGAAGACCGGAAGTACCGGAGCGATCATCGGCCTCTCCGGCGGGCTTGACAGTTCGCTCGTCGCCACCATGGCCGCAGCGGCCATCGGTGCGAAGCACACCACCGGCGTTCTCATGCCTTCGCGATTTTCCACTGAACACTCGCTCGCCGATGCACACGCACTCGCGCGGAACCTTGATCTTGGGACCGTGCTGACGATTCCGATTGAGCAGTGTCACCGCACCTTTGAAAACTCGTTCACCGAAGCTGGCGCACCGCTCGGCGAACCGGTTGCAAACGAGAATCTGCAGGCCCGCATCCGGGGACTGATGCTCATGGCCATCTCCAACGATCGCGGCGGGCTGGTTCTGGCCACCGGCAACAAGAGCGAGATGGCCACCGGCTACACCACGCTGTACGGCGACATGTGCGGCGCGCTCGCGGTCATCGGCGATGTCCTCAAGACCACGTGTTACGACCTTGCGCGGTGGATCAACGCGCATCACGCGGAGATCGGCTTCGCACAGCCGCCGATTCCAGAGAACGTGCTGACCAAGCCGCCGAGCGCGGAATTGCGGCCGAACCAGACCGATCAGGACACCCTCCCGCCGTACGAAGTGCTCGATGCGATCATCGAAGGATTCATCGACCGCGAAGAATCACCCCGCGAGATCGCGAATCGAACCGGGCTGGATTCGGCGATGGTCGCGCAATGGTGCGCATTGATCGACCGCAACGAATACAAGCGCAATCAGGCCGCGGTGGTGCTCAAGGTCAGCCCACGTACCTTCGGCCCGGGACGACCGATGCCCATCGTCATGAAGTCGTCCATCGTCTCGACGAATGCCTCCTGAATCCGGCGTTGATCAACCGCCGTTGGATGAACCATCGGCGACGCTACAATCGCCCACGGAGCCGCAGCTTCCTTGTTTCAGTGTGCCTTTTCCATCGATGGAAAAGGATTGATGATGCCATGCCCATTCGCCCGTTGCCAGCCCTGCTTGTGAACCAGATCGCCGCCGGCGAAGTAATCGAGCGTCCGGCGAGCGTGGTGAAGGAACTGATTGACAACGCGATCGACGCGAAGGCGATGCGGATCGATGTCGTCATCGAAGAAGGTGGAACGGAACTCATCCGCGTCAGTGATGATGGCGGCGGCATTCCGATGGAGGAACTGGAGCTGGCGATCGCGCCGCACGCGACGAGCAAGATCAGCCGGGCGGAGGATCTGGATGCGATCGCCACGATGGGTTTTCGCGGCGAGGCGCTGGCATCCATCGCGTCGGTGAGTCGCTTGTCGATTCTTTCAAGGCCGAAGGATCAGCCAGGTGCCGCGCTGCTCGAGGCGGAGGGTGATCAGATCAGCCGTGTGAAACCGGCGGGCGGACCACCGGGCACGACCATCGCGGTCCGCAATCTGTTTTTCAATACGCCCGCGCGACGCAAGTTTCTGCGCACGGTGCCCACCGAAGCGTCGCGCATCGGCGAGATGGTCGAATCACTCGCGCTTTCGCACCCCTCGATCGCCTTCACCCTGATGCACAACGGCCGGAGCGTGATCGACCTGCCGGGAAACTCGACGCCAAAGCAGCGGGTGCTGGATGTGCTCGGCCGTGATGATGAGGCGAAGTACCTCGAGTGCTCCGCCGATGAGCGGGGCATCGCGCTCTGGGGGTTGATCGGCCGGCCCGAGCTGGCGCGTGCGACCGCCAATGCGGTGCGGCTGTACCTGAACGGCCGACCGATTCGTGATCGCAGTCTGCACCACGCCATCAAGGAGGCCTACCGCGGACTGATCGAACCGAGCCGACATCCCCAGGTCGTCCTGATGCTGGAAATGGACCCCGGCGCGGTGGATGTGAACGTTCACCCCGCCAAGGCGGAAGTTCGATTCCGCAATCAGGGACAGGTGCACGGAACCGTGTTGACCGCAGTTCGCGCGCGACTGCGCGAAGCAGACCTGACGCCGATGTTTCAACTGGGGGCAGCGCGCGATCGACTGCAGTTCACCTCGCTGCCTCCTCCTCCGAGCGCATTCACCGCGGATGATCACGGACGCGCTGATCACAGCGCGCACGATTCGGTGCGGGGGTCATCCGGTGCATCATCGCCAAGCGCGTTCGTTGAGTATTTTCAGCGGCTGGATGCGCAGCAGAAGGGGTTTGTGTACAGCGAAGTCAAGCAGGCGCTCGCGCGCGATGCGCCGGAAGTCCTGGCGCGGGAGGTGAATGGCGGTGATGCGCCGCCGGGCGATCGCTCACATGATGGCCGACCTGTGGTGGAGTCGCCGGGCATCCCCGGTGTCCGCCTGCTGGAGTCGATCCTGCAGGTGCACTCTTCGTATCTGGTTACGCAGGATGCGGGCGGGCTGGTCATCATCGATCAGCACGCGCTGCACGAACGGGTGATGTTCGAGAAACTCAAAGCGCGCATCACCACCGGTACGCTGGAGAGTCAGCGGCTGCTCATGCCGGAGGCGGTCGAAGTCGATCGTCGTCAGATGGAGCACCTCGGTTCGTTGCAGCCGATTCTTCAGAAGATTGGAATCGAAGCCGATGCACTCGGCCCGCAGACGATCGCGGT
>CBFGRU010000241.1:0-4406 GCA_965651255.1 uncultured Phycisphaerales bacterium | reverse complement strand
GATCAATTACTGCTGACCCATGGTGTCGCGGCCGAGGATGCCATCGGTGGTAAACACGTGGTAGCTGTTGATCGTGGCGGGGTTGCCACCGTAGGCGTAGCTCTCGAAGTAACCGCCGGTGCCGAAGCAGCCAACGTCAGTCGAATCGAGGTAGTACGTCGCCTGGGCGAAGTTCCGCTGGCTGGACTGCACGGCTTCACGAACGCTCATCATGCGGATGTGGCCGTCATAGAAAAGCGTCGCGGGGGTGGAGTCCTGACCCATGTTGAAGAACCACGGTACCAGCGTACCCGGGATGTATTCCGACGGGTTGTTCTGCAGCCAGTAGTGCTCGAGCATGTGCGTCTTCAGGTCGGGATAGCGCGCCTGGCTGAGGTTCGGCGACTTGTGACCCGAAGCGAGCGAACGGGCGAGCTTGGGACCGCCACCCGGCGGGGGGTTCTCTGCACGAGCGTAGACTTCGCTGTTCACCATCGCCGAGATGCTCGTGCAATAGGTGGAGAAGTAGAACGAAGCGCCGGCAACCCACTGTCCGGGGTCAGCCCAGTACTGGAAGATATCTTCTTCGATCGTGTAGTCCTTGGGCGCCCAGAAGATCTTGTCGTACACCTTGCCGTTGATGTACTGGTTGAACGGCCGGGTGTGGAACGCGCGGAAGCTGCCCAGTGAGCAGTTACCCGGCCACCACGAGGGGATGATCGCCCAGCCGCTGGTCGTTTCAAAGTACTGGCCAGTCTGGGTGAATCCCAGCGGAACGCGCGGAACCTCCGGCTGCGTGAACGCTGTCGGATACGCACCGTAGCCGATGATGCCGGACAGGTCATCCGGGCAGGTCGTCCACTGACGTCCGTTCCATTCGCTGGAGTAGGTCTGGTGAGCGGTCCCGAAGTTCTTCAGGTTGCTCATCGACTGCGTGACCTTCGCCGAATCGCGTGCCTTACCGATCGCCGGCAGGAGAATGCCGACCAGCAGGGCCACGATCGAGATCACAACGAGAAGCTCGATCAGAGTGAATCCTCTTTTTCTTACCACGGTGCTTTCCTTTCTCTTGTCTGGCCGACAGAGACATGGCACGGATCCATGAACCGCACAACACCTGAGGTGGCACCCACACCACTTCTCCGGCTTACGAACGGTTTGGATGAGCGGCACCGAGCCACTCAGCATTCACCCCGAGACATGAAGGGGGGGTGAATCACTCCGAAACCTGGTCTGCCGACACACACCAAAGTTCCGAGCTGAGTGCAATCTACCACGCGGTTGCACCCATGCCAATAAAAAAAGAACCGATGTGGCAAAATGCGAAGTTTTTTTTCGGACTTTCGAGGCCAGAATACCAATCGTTACCCGAACAAACTCGCCGGCAACGACCCCAGGTACGCTTCGCCTGCTTCCGTGAGTTTGCGGCCCTGCCGCGTTCGGGCCAGAAAACCGATCTGCAGAAGATAGGGCTCAACCACATCTTCCAGAGTGCCGGAATCACCGCCCATCGTGGCGGCAATGGCTTCCAGTCCGACCGGACCCCCCGCATACGTGCGCTGAATCGTGTGCAGGTACTTGCGATCGAGTGCATCCAGGCCGAGTTGATCGATTCCCTCGAGTGCGAGTGCTTCATCGACGGTTTCTCGAGAGCAGTTGCCCGCCGCGCGGACCTGCGCGAAATCTCGTACCCGACGGAGCAGGCGATTTGTGATTCGCGGCGTTCCGCGACTCCGCCGCGCAATCATCGCAAACACCTCGTTGTCGATGTTTGTCATCCGCAACAGGTTTGATGCGCGTTCGAGAATTGTGACCAGTTCCGTATCTTCGTAGTAGCGCAGGTGATGCGCGAGGCCGAACCGGCTGCGCAGCGGGCCGGAGAGGAGCCCCGCACGTGTGGTCGCGCCGATCAGCGTAAATGGTTTGAGGCGCATCGTGAAGACTTTGGCGTGCATGCCGCTGTCGAGCGTGACATCGATGCGGAAATCCTCCATCGCGGGATAGACGTACTCCTCGACGGCCGCGGGAAGACGATGAATCTCATCGATGAAGAGGACGTCATGCGGTTCGAGTTTCGAGAGCATGCCGACCAGATCGCCCGCCTTGGTCAGGGCCGGGCCGCTGGTCACATGCACGCGCGCATCCATCTCGTTGGCAATGATGTGCGCGAGGGTCGTCTTGCCGAGGCCGGGCGGTCCGTGCAGAAGCACGTGCTCCATGGCCTCACCGCGTTCGCGGGCGGCCTGGATCGCGATCGACAAACGCTCCACCAAATCACGCTGACCGATGTATTCAGTCAGTCGCGTCGGTCGCAGGGCGAAGTTGGCCTGCTCCTCGGTCGGATCCTGGCTGGTGGCGCTGACAAGGCGCTCGCGAGTCATGGTGAACCATCATAGCGGCTGGCGGACATGACTCGCGCCGGTGTGAGAAGGGGCGATGATTGTGTCGTGTGGCGAGAGCCGATAACCATTCAGTCGTTGTTTCCCCGCCTAGTCACCGCAGAGTGAGGGCACAAGTCGGGTCGTGATCTGGCCGACGAATGTCGTGCAGGAAGGCGATTCGGTATTCTTCAGTGGATGCCGATGGATCGCCGGGTGTGGGGCGAGTGAGATCATCGGACCATGACGGGAACTGCACGATCCTTCACCGCACGCGAACGCGCGCAGCTCGAGTCAGGACGCCTCATGCCGGGCGATGTGCTTGATTCGGATGGGCAGGTCATCGTTGCCAAGGGTGATGCAGTCGATTCCGCGCTCCTCGCCCGGTTGGATGAACACACAGCGGACGGCCTGACGCTCGGTGCGAATTGGCCGCCCATTCCGGAGAACTCGGTCATGTCACACGCTGAACAAACGGTCACACCTGAAAATGCAAAATCCGGTGGTGAAGAGGCCCGCGCTGCACGACGATACGAATGGCAGCAGGCGATTACGATCGAACTTGAAGAGCCCGGCGACAGCCAGGGACGGCTGCGCACGCTTGAAATCGATACGTGTGATATCTCGACGACCGGGCTGGGTTTTCGCGCCGATGGCTTCATGTATCCCGGAACGCGAGTCTATCTCACTTTCCGCACACTTCCGGAGCGGCCGCGCATTGCCGGTGAGGTGATGTACTGCACGTATGAAGGGCGCGGGAAGCATCGGATCGGTGTGCGATTCCTTGCACCCGAGGAAGGCCTGCGCCACACCTCTCGGCTCGGCCGTGCGGACTCGGAGTCCGAGAAGTCGGCGGCCTGACTGGAACACGATGCACAGACCGAACCCGGCGGGCTGCGGAAGTCGTTTTGAATTGGCTGATGTGCACCACCGGGGCATGCTTTCTCTGGACTGATGGCGCGAATCGACGTGTTGCCATCAATTGGCCGGAGAACATCGACATGCCCAAGAAAAGCTCATGGTTGACTCCCTCACTCATCCTTGCCAGCGCTGGCCTGATCACGGTGATCGCGATGATTCCGCAGTTGGAAGGTGCTCAGGAAGCGGTACGGCCAGGCAAGATCGAAGTGAACTGGGCGCCTCCAACGGCTGAAGAACTCGGGCTGGATCATGCGTGGGCCGTGGCAATCAGTCGTCCCGATTTCGAACATGACGGGGATTCCGCCACCGGAGTGAGCGTGGCTCCACCCGTCGAAGCGATGCCAATTGTGCGCGATGGTTCAACCATCGGCTGGGTCGTTCCGGATCGTGATCGCGTGCAGGCGGTGATGGATTGGGAAGTTGAACAGGCACAATCCATCGTGGCGGCGCGTGAATCGGCCCGATCATCCGTTCATTTGATGAAATCAAAGGTTCATTCGAGCGCGCGAACGTTTTCATCCGTGGTGCCAAACAAGTCGGTGAGTGATGATCCTCGGTTGCGCATCGGGAATCGCCGCTTTTCGGGCATGACATATCGAAAACCGGCCTGGCTCGAAGCGTGGGGGCGCACGTTGGATCGTCTTGATCAGCGGCGGCGCGGTTCGATTCGCGTTCGCTGATCCATCACGACTTGATCGATGTTCATCTGACGGAATCCGGGAACCATTGATGCGCGAAAGCGTATAACGGGGTGCTCGGCTCAGTTTCGGTAGCCGGTAGACGGTGCGCCCATGCATTTCTTGCTCATGGGCACGGCGGCTTGGAGCCGTCTTCGGCAGCAGTGGGTCATGTCAGAGGCGTTCGGTCCGCTCATTCAATCGATGGGCGGGGCGGTCTACATGTCTATTTCCACTGCTCTCCAGCTGCCGAACAACAGATAGAAAGGTGTTTGAAGAATGAATAAGCAGATCGTATCTCGCGGCTTTACGCTCATTGAGCTGTTGGTCGTGATCTCGATCGTGGCGTTGCTGGTCGGCATTCTCCTGCCGGCCATCGGCAAGGCACGCGATTCAGCGAAGGTCACGCAGTCGATGAGCAACCTGAAGAACTTCGGGACCGCTCACCAGA
>CBFGRU010000240.1:0-4476 GCA_965651255.1 uncultured Phycisphaerales bacterium | reverse complement strand
GTCGGGATCAGTGCTCGGTATCACGCGGCGGGTTGGGGTCGCTCGATGACTTCGCGGTCTTCGAGACCGTCGCGCCCTTCGCGTCAGAAGGGCGTCAGAAAAGGGGTCAAACCTCTTGGGTGGCCGTGTCGCCGTGAAGCGAGTTTCCTTCCCGGCCTTCCCCTTTCCGGGGGAAAGGGGGAAGGGGTGTTGACTGTTTCAGAACCACCAGGCGTCGCCGGGTTTTTCCTCGATCATGACCTGGCTGAGGTAGGCGACGGCTTTCTCGAAGCCCTCGTTGACGCTCATGAGGGGGTCTTCGTGTTCGATGGAGAGGACGCCGTCGTAGCCGTATCGCTTGAGCATGGAGACAAATGGTTTCCAGAACTCATCACCGTGTCCGTAGCCACAGGTGCGGAAGCTCCAGGCGCGGTTCCTGAGGTCGCCGTAGCTGCGGGCGTCGTTGTAGCCGTTGATGGGTCCCTGGTATCGATCGAGTTCGGTATCCTTGGCGTGGCAGTAGAATAGCAGTCCGGCTTCGCCGAGTTCGCGGGCCGCGAGAACGGGGTCGATGCCCTGCCAGAAGAAGTGGGATGGATCGAGGTTCGCGCCGAGGGGGGTTTTGCCCTTGATGCCTGCTTTCTTCGTTGCGAGTTGCGAGAGTCGAATGAGCGTATCGGGGTTGTAGACGGTGAAGCCGGGGTGGGCTTCCCACGCGACCTTGACGCCGTGCTTGTGGCAGAACTTGGCCTGTTCCGCCCAATAGGGAACGAGCACAGACTCCCACTGGTACTTCTGGATCTCCTGGAAGTCGGGCGGCCAGGCGCAGGTGACCCAGTTGGGGGTCTTGTCCTGCTTGGACCCGCCGGGGCAGCCGGAGAAGGTGATGACGATGTCGGTGCCGAGCTTGGGGGCGAGCTGGACCGCGGTGCGGAAGGCGTCGTGATCCTTCTTCGCGTGGGCGCGGACGGGGTGAACGGGGTTTCCGTGGACGGCGAGTCCGGAGAGTTCAAGATCGCGTTCTTCGAGTTTGGCGCGGATTTCGGCCTGAAGTTTGGCCGAGCCAAGGACTTTGCGCGGGTCGAAGAACGGCGCCCCGGGGTACGCCCCGACGGGCAGTTCGATGGCGTCGAGGCCGACATCGGCGCAGTAGTCCAGGGCGTCATCGAACGCCATGCCGCTGAAGAGAGCTGCCATCACACCGAGTTTCATGGATCGATACTCCAGAGGTTGTGCGGGTTCTGCAGGAAGTGCAGGTGTCCTGCATCCTGCGTAGGGGCGATCCGGCCGCATGATCACTGTCTTCGCAACCGTTTTGGGGTTGGGGCATTGACCGCCTGCCGATTTCCCGGAGACTATACAGCAATGCGACGAACCCAACATCTTCTCATGCTGCTGAGCGTCATGGTCATTCTTCCGCTGTTGACCGTGAACGCCGTTGGCGCGTTCACCGCGGCGGCGATTCCGGCCCCCGCTGACGTGTGGGCGAGTGGCGATCAACAGGATGCCGATGAGCCGCCGCCAGCGACCTCGACGAAGCCACGGGTGATCATTCGCCTCAGCCGGGTGGATTCCCGGCATGGTTTTGTCGAGCGGGAAGATAACGAGGTGATCGTGATCCGCTGGGCGGGCGAGGTGGAGAGTTTCATCAAGAGCCGGATCGTCGAGATCATTCGCCTGACCGAGCCGGGGGAGGGCCATCCGGGACTGGTGATGCTGCGTGACGGTCGATACTTCGAGGGGGTGGTGACCGAAGATGCGTGGACGTATGTGACGCTCGTGATCGAGGGCGTGGTGAACCGGTTCCCGCGCGAGGCGGTGCACCGCGTGATTCTGCAGGCGAGCGTGGAGGAGATGTACGAAGAATTGCGCAAAGCGATTCCGGCTGACAGCTTCAACAACCGGCTGGAGTTGGTGAACTGGTTGATCACGAAGCGGCGGTACGACTGGGCGGAAGATGAACTGGTGGATCTGCTGCGGTTGAAGCCGGATCTGTACCGGGCAACGGAGCTGTTGCGATTGGTCCGGGCGCAATTGATTCTCGATGGCGGCCGCCCGACTGCGCCGACACTGCAGGGAGCGCCGGTACGCGATGATGATGGCGAGCGTGGGCCGGTCTCGAGCGAGGAGATGCTGCCGACCGAGATTCTTTCGATGGAGGATGTGAATCTCATCCGGGTGTATGAGATCGACTTCCGTCGTCCGCCGAAGGTGCAGATTGAGCCGGAGACGATTCGGGAGATGATTACACAGCATGCGGCTCATCCGGCGATTCCCGCATCGAGCGCGGAGCGGACGGCACTGTTCCGGGCGGAACCGATCACGATCGCGCGCATCATGCTGCAGGATCTCCGTGCTCGGGAGATGTACCCGAAGATCAAAGTGCTTTCCGAGCCGTATGCGCTGAACCTGTTTCGGCAGCGCGTTCACAACACCTGGCTGATCAACAACTGCGCGACGAGTCAGTGTCACGGCGGGCCGAAGGGCGGCCGCCTGTTTCTGCATCGCCGCGGACACAAGGATGACCGGGTGCGGTACACGAACCTGTTGATTCTCGAGCGGCTGGACCTGGGTGATGAGTGGCCGCTCATCAATTATGAAGAACCGCTGATGTCGAAGATCATTCAGTACGGCCTTCCGAGGACGGAGGCCCGGCTGGCCCATCCGGATGTACCGGGATGGTCGCCGGCGTTCGGACGGTCGAGCAAGCGGCTGCTGAGCGATGCGGTCGAGTGGATCGAGTCGATGTACCGTCCGCGGCCGGATTACCCGATTGCGTATGAACCGCCGGTCCTGAAGAAGGATGAGCCGCGCGACCCGCTGGGTGGTGACCCGGAGCGGGTACCCCGGTAAGGAAGGATGGCGGGGATTTGTGATTTTGTCCCCACCGCGGCGGAATCCTGCTACACTGCCCGCTTCGCAAGAAGTCCCCTCGGAGTCAGATTGCCCATGATGAAGCGATCGCATCTGTTGAGCGTGACCGTGGCCGGCGGATTCCTTCTGCTTGCCGGCTGTCAGGATGATGCCTCTCGTGCCCGCGCGGCCGAGGCCGAAGCGTTGCAACAAGCCGCGACGGAGTATTCCGGCACGGTGTTGAGCAACCCTGATCTGCATATGGCCTCGCATGATGATGGGGCCACCAGCAAGCTGTCATCGCTGGCCGGCAAGGGTGGAACCGGTACGGGCGGGGCGTTGCTGGATGCATCGATTCAGACCGACCTGGCGCTGGCAGCGCTCTCTGAAGCCGATGCACTGGCGGCCCAGAATCGAGCCGCCCGCGCGGAAGTTCGTGGCCTGCTTGATGCGGCCCGCATCCTTCAACAGCAGGCGGCGCGTCATACCAGCGCGTTGAATGACAGCGAACAGCGCGTGCTGGATGCAGCCCGAACGCAAACACAGCAGCAACTGGAAACCGCCCGCGCAGCGCTGAACCAGATTTCCGGCCCGATTGCAGCCCTCGAACAGCAGATTCAGGCCAATCGGCAGCGCATCGACGGGATGCGGCAGGAGTCGCGGGCCCAGCGTGAGATGGCGTTCGATGCCGGCGACCTCGATGGATATCCCTACATCGTCGAAGCGGTGCGCATCGATTCCGATGCCGATACGCTCGAACGTCGCAATGCTGATCTCGAGCTTGAACTCGGCCAGCTTCACGCCCAGCGGGACATGGTGCAATCACTCGTTGAACAGGGCAATCAGGCGATGGCCACGTTCCAGACGACCGCAGGTGAACTGCAGCAGAGCGCGCAGTATCACCGGCAGGAAGCGCAGCGGCTCAACAGTGAGGCCGCCAACTTCCAGCAGCAGGCAACCGCCAAGCTCAACGAGATTCGCGGCGTGATGACCGGCGGGATGAATGACCTTTTCGAGCGTGCCGCCCAGCATGCGGAGCAGGCCTCAACTCGCGCCGGTGCAGCCGGGCCGGGCAGCCAGGCCGGTCGCATGATGAAGGTGCGTGCTCTGCAGACCCGCGCTCGCGCCTACTCATCGAAGATGCGCGATACCGCTGATCATGCGATGCTGCTCAAGCTCGCGGGCCAATCGACGGGCGACCTGGTGACCTCGTTCAATACCGCAGCCGAGCAGACGCGCAATGCGTACACGCAGGCCATGGAACTCTTGAGTCAGGGTGGTGGCGATCAGAGTAATGCCGCCATGATGAACCAGCTGCGAACCAACCTGCAGCAGGGCATCAACAGTGCCTCGCAGGACCTGGAAGAGGTTCTCTCCGGCGCGGCGGTGCCTGATGTCACCATGCCGACCCCGCCGTCGAACTCCGGCAGTGGAAGCAGCGCCCCCACCGGCGGCGGCGCGGATATGGGCGACGGTAAATAAACAGACGCCCGCAATCGATCGATTCCATCGACCAACGCCCCGCCCACGAGCGGGGCGTTGTTGCCTGATGAGAGTTCGAGTTTTCTGTGTTGACACGATTCAGGGTGGCTGATCACCGCAAGTCGCCATCCGTACAAGAGTTACGTGCTCAAAACATTCGCA
>CBFGRU010000239.1:0-4481 GCA_965651255.1 uncultured Phycisphaerales bacterium | reverse complement strand
TCTGGCGGCGCATCACCTTTGGGACCTTGATAGCAGTGGCGATCACCGCGATACTTCCCTTCGGCTGGTCGGAGAACCCGCGCATCCATTTCAACCAGCACGAGATCGAAGCGAAGTGGGCGGCGGCCGGCGCGTTTGGTGCGGGCGAGACGCTTGAACGATGGTGGGGGAACTATCGCTCGGGCTGGCGCAACCTGCTCGGTGGAACCCGAATGCACCTCGAAACGGAGGCGAACTTCGATGATCCCGCCTCCATCCTCCGGCTCGTCCTTGCGCACGCTCCGTCTCAGCCGGTGGTCTATCCGACGGAGTTGTATTACTACTACCGCTTTCCGTTGAAGGGCCGGGTCATCGGAGGCAACCTGCGCTTCGTGGATGCCGACAAGGGCATTCTCCACATGGGCTACTTCGATGTGCATGATCGCAGCATGATGAACGCGCGGAGCTGGTCCGAGGCCGATGGCATCAGCGTGTCGGTCGATGGCGATCGGGTGATCGTGAAGACGAGCGATCGAAGCGTGACGTTCCGGCTGACGGGATCGCAGCTTGCGCGGGCCGAATCAGTGCCGATCGATAACGATGAAGAGATCGTCTGCGCGGTGCTGGATGAATCGGGCCATGCACTCGTGCTGCTCTTCAACAACACCGTCAAGGCGTTCTACTACATTCTGAACGACCGGGTGCCGTCGTGGGAACCGCTGGACCCCGTTCCGGACGCGGGTGATCGGTACGTGGTCGGCCGTGAGTCTCGGTTCGTGTTTCGTCGTGAGGAGAGTCCCGCGCGTCTTCTGCTCGTGGGCGTGTCGAGCCGCAACATCTACGAGAACAACTATTACGACGGGCCGTTCGACCAGGTCCCGCCGCGCCTTCCCATTCGGGAGAAGCTCGTCGCTGCTTACCCCTATGTCACAATGCGGGGCGGGATCGATGAGCACGGAAACTTCATCGCGCTTGAGCATCAGCGCGTCGCCATCAGCCCGTACCAGAACTACGACGACCTCGGGCGGCTTGTTGAGCAGCTCGATGAAGCGGAAGCGAACGCATCCACGGATGCGGAACGCCGGCTGGCGTGGACCTACGAGAGCAAACGCGATTTCCACACACGGTACGACGGCAAGGGCGCGCCGGTGTACGTGGCGCAGGGCTGGCCGGCGAATCACCACGGTGACAAGAGCCGTTTGTGGGGCGAATCGCATGCATGGCAGGTGAGCTCGATGTGGCCGCCCGATCATGACACCGGGCCGAGCTTGCTCCTGCGCGAGCCGGCTGAAGGTTCGATCCGTTTGCCGAGCAATGAGCTTCCGCTCAGGATGATCAGCGAGGACGGATCGACCCCATCGGAAGACGAACACGGGACGAGTGGGAGCGGGATGGAGTCGGGCTCCTCCCGAAATGACTGATTCGATTGCTTCGCGCCCGTGTGAATTCGGCCGTGGACAACCGGTGGGGCGGTCGGCGCGGCGGGTGATCAGGGGTATACTGCGCGCCCCATGGAGCGGTTCTGCGCACGGATGATGTTGAAGGAACAGCGAGCACGGTTTGCGGCGGTGATGGCTGCGGCGCTGATTGGCGCCGGGTTCGTTGCGATGAGCGGGTGCGCCCGGGCGCTGTTTCCCCGCAACGCGCCGCGCACGCAGTACGAAACGTATGACCGCCTGCGCAACGCCTGGGTGCCGGCGGAGGAGTTGGATGTGTTTGGCAACCCGCAGCCGGCGCTGCGTTCACGGTTGTCGCAGCGGCCTTAGTGTCGGGTCTCACCCGACCGGGTGTGGTCCGATAGCGCGGTCCGCTTGTAGGGATGGGTCGGTCATGGGTGTTTATGCGGAGAATTTGCACGAATCCGCAAGATGTTCATGATGACGATCCGATACGAGAGAGGATCACTCGCGCGCGATTGAAGAACATCGCGTCGGTAGGATGAACCGTCGGAGTTGAGGAAGCAGCGCGTTTGCCCAAGTCCCGAGGAACAACCCGGAAGTCGGCTGCAACGAAGCGACCGCGCGCGGGCGCTCCATCGCGGCCGCAGATTGTCTGGGCGACGTTCGTCGGCGCGATGACACTGGTGTCCGGATTGATGCTGTTCCTCGGTGGGCAGGCCCCGGCGACGCAGGGTGCGTTGATCGCCACTTCGACCACGCTGGCGGAGAGTGATCGCGAGAGCAATCTGCTTCGGACCGCCCGCCCGATCGATCGCAGCCGGTGGCAGTCGATCGTGATCCACCACTCCGGCAGCCCGGCGGGTGATCCGCAGGCACTGCACAAGCGGCATGTGGCGGATGGTCTGGATGGACTCGGCTACCACTTCGTCCTCGGCAACGGCAACGGCATGGCCGATGGCGTCATCAACGTCAGTCATCGCTGGAACGAACAGATTCCCGGTCAGCATGCGATCGGTGAGAACGCCGCGTGGCTCAATGACCGCGCGATCGCGATCTGCCTGATCGGGAACGGCGATGCCCGCCCGTTCACCGATGTCCAGGTCAGCCGGCTGGTGCAACTCGTGCAGGCCCTGCAGCGGGAATTCGGCATTTCGGCCAACCGGGTGTATCTGCACCGGGATGTCGCCGATGTGCGAAGTCCGGGTCAGTATTTCCCGGCGGCAAGTTTCCGCGAGCAACTGGTTCGCTGAGCGAACGGTCTTTCACTTTTTTTCCACGACTGGTTCACGAATCGGCGAAGCCGAGAGCGTGTTTTTCGCGTATACCCGGGCGGTCCCGACTGGGTGGTGTTCGTCGGATTGCGCATCTGGTTCTTCAGTACTCGCGAAATCTGGACGATGGCCTAGAATGACGACTCGGGCCCGCGTGTGTTCGCCCGTTCCCGTCTTCGGCCCCGTGAGATGTCCAAGAACTCAGTCATTGCCCCTGGAAACCAGCTGGCCGGCTTCCGCGTCCTGATGCACATCGGCAAGGGCGCGGCGTCGGACATCTATGCCGTGCAGGACCCTCGCTCCAAGCAGGTCTGGGCGCTGAAGCATGTCATCAAGAATAACGAGAAGGATCAGCGCTTCCTTGACCAGGCGATCCTTGAACATGAAGTCGGGCAGAAGCTCGACCATCCGAACCTTCGGCGGGTCATCAAGCTCATCAAGCATCGCAAGATGTTTCGCGTCGCGGAAGTCTCGCTGCTGATGGAACTGGTCGATGCGGTCGGGCTGGAACAGCGTCTACCGCGGACGTATGTGCAGGCGGTGGAAGTGTTCCGCAAAGTCGCATCCGCCCTGTCGCACATGCACGACCGGGGCTTTGTGCACGCCGACCTGAAGCCCAGCAACATCCTTATCACCGAGAAGGGTGATGTGAAACTGATCGATCTTGGCCAGTCCTGCCCAATCGGAACGATCAAGAAGCGCATTCAGGGAACGCCGGGATACATGGCCCCGGAGCAGGCGCACCGCCAGCAGATCACGCCGCAGACCGATATCTACAACTTCGGTGCGACGATGTACTGGGTGCTCGTTCGGGATGTCATTCCGACCGCACTTCCGCCGAAGGGCGATGACTCAAATGGCGCAATCTATTCCGGCGCGATCGAAGCGGAGCAGATCCCGCCGCCCGTTCCGCCCCATGAGAAGAACCCGATGATCCCGCAGCTCCTCTCGAAGCTGGTGCTCGAGTGCGTGAAGGTCGAACCTTCACAGCGCCCGGCCACGATGCGGGAGGTCATTCGTCGGCTGGACCTGATTCACGATGTGCTCACCCAGCCGTATGAGCCGAGTGAGACATCCTCGACCGCGGCGGATGAAACCGCCCATTGAACGATCAGGTCTGGCGCGATCCGGCACGAAACACCATGACGCTGGTGAGCGCGGGCTCGCGCTGTGGACGATGGCGGTTCGCCTCCAAAATGGAGCCGTCCGCTGCTCTGGTGTGAGGAACAGCGGACGGCCAGAGAGAGACGGGTTGTGTGATCGCGCCCAGTTTACCGGTCACGACTTTCCGCACGCTGATCGACGAGCTTCTCCAGTAATGCTTCCAGTCGGACCATGCGCTCTTCGAGACGCAACAGCCGATCCGGACTGGCTGAATTCCTGGAGGATTCCATCGCATTCCCGAAGCGCAGGGACTGTTCGGTCAATCGCGGCAGCACGAGCGCCTGTTCACCGTCGGCCTTGGGAACAATCTGGACGCTCAGCGGCAGGTCGCCGAAGAACTGATTCGCGTGTTGTTCGATCTCTCCGGCAGCGCGATTGAACGCTTCCTCGACGGTCTGGCGAAGGCGTTCATCGGTGATCGCCTTCTGCAGCTCGATCGAAAAATTCTTTCGGAGCGCTTCGATCTGCGAGCGAGAGCTGAAATTGAAACCGCGGACGGCCTGCGCTCCGTTCACGAACGACATGGCTTGATTCTGCAGGGTGAGAAGCCGCTCAGGCGAGATCTGCTCCCAATCCAAATCGCCCGGCAGTTCGATTGCCTGCTGGAGTGCGCGCAGACGTTCTGGAGTGTCGAAGAGCTGGACGGCTCCGGAGAAATTGCCCCAGC
>CBFGRU010000238.1:0-4533 GCA_965651255.1 uncultured Phycisphaerales bacterium | reverse complement strand
AGACTCCGAACGCCATCAAGTGCTGGATTCAAAGTCCAGAAGAATAGCGAGTGAACGTCAATTTGTCATGCTGCTTCTGCTGATCAATGGCCCGGCGAAGTAGCCAAAGCACTATACCCCATCTGGTTGGCGGAGCTTGAACGGTGCACCCTCCGAACCTCCGAGATCGGTTGGATTGGCCATCCGCATTGTTCCTTGTTCTGCGACGAGTTTCGACAAGTAGACAAACCGGCTGCGCAGTTCGGCAAGCACCTCGGTCAACTCTTTGGCTTCCTCTGCCGTGAGATTGCCCTTGGTCTTCTGCTCCAGAACATCAAGCAGGTCGATATAGAACTGTGACCCCTCCAGATCGACAATCAGTCGCCCGGACTTCTGATCACCCATGACTCCAAGTCCCATGAGGGCTTGCTGAGTCAACATGCCGATGAGTGAGCGAAACTCCGCGGGTGGCATCTCTTCGGCCCCGGAGGGTGTCGAAGACTTCAACTCTTCCTTTTCCGCGAGGCGATCCTTCTCTCGTTGTGCCTCCGCCTTCCAATCGGAGTCGATGTGAAGCTGCGGTTTCTGGTCCGAGTCGTTCATGCGGCAATCTTCCTTCCAATCGTGCTCATTTTCCGATGAACGTGAGTATAGGCGAAACATCCGGTATGATGGATGTTCACAGGCAGTACTCGCTGGAGAAGACGTATCATGCGAAGACTTCACTTGAATACATTCTTCATCATCGCACACGTTTGTTTGTGCATTTTCAGCATGAGCGGGTGCACTTCCCCGCAGCACGGGCGCTCCCTGAGTGGTGGGCGAGCACTGACGTTGAATGACTTTGTGCGCGTCGATGCCGGTACGGTCGGACCGGCGAACCGTGTTCATGGAAACTCGCTTGAAGAGCCAGTTCCCGAGGCATCGGAGACTGGAGACTCTCCACGAGTTGTTGATGGACCAGTTGCAACGTCGCCGAACAGATTGAACGCACCGGTGAGAGAGCCGGTCCCCGGCGAGTTGGTGGTCATCGACAGTCTCGTTGGCGAAGTAAATGGACGCCCGATCTACGCCGAACAGTTCTTCGCCCCGATCGATGCGTACCTGCGCGACCGTGCGAGCCGCTTGAATGCGACTGAATTCGATCGTGAACTCGACTTGGTGATTCAGACTCAGTTGCGCACGGTCGTTCAGAACGAGCTCTTTCTTGCTCAAGCGCGAGCTGGACTCTCTCCTGAAGAACAGCAAGGCCTCTTCCACTGGATGGGGCAGATTCAGGAGAACCTGATTGCCCAGGGTGGGGGAACTCGAGCATCTGCCACCAATCGACTCCTCGAGTCCGAGGGGGCATCGATTGATGAGAAAGTGCAGCAGATCACCGATCAGGCGCTGTTGAGGCGGCTCTTCGATGAAAAGATTCGATCACGGGTGATCGTCTCATGGAGAGATATTGAACGTGAATACGAAAGGAATCGAAACAAGTACAACGCTCCAGCGCGCGTTTCACTTGCTCGAATCAGTCTGTTGAACGACACCGAAGCGGCCGTCATTGAAGAAGTGAAACGGCGACTCGCAGCAGGGGAGTCATTTCAATCCGTTGCCGAATCACTTGGGAGTTGGCAGGATGGACGGTGGCAGACATACCAACTCGGACCTGATGGTGTTGCGGGCATCGAATTGCAGCCGCAGTTTCGTACACCTCTGATTGGGCTGACGCAAGGTGACACGACCGCTCCGATCGTGACCGAACGGTCGACGTGGTGGCTGCACATCTCTGAGTTTCTCGAGCCCACCAGCCGCAGCATCTACGACCCGGGTGTTCAGATTGAGCTGAGGCGTGAGATCGAGGGACGATTG
Organism: uncultured Phycisphaerales bacterium; assembly: GCA_965651255.1. Taxonomy (GTDB): domain Bacteria; phylum Planctomycetota; class Phycisphaerae; order Phycisphaerales; family SM1A02; genus CBFGRU01. The sequence continues at coordinate 2,697 of CBFGRU010000238.1, read as the reverse complement.
ATTGAAGTTGAGCAGAACCGCTATCTCGAATCATTGATCGATGAAGAGATTCTGGATGATCTCACTGCCATGAAGGATCGACTCATTGTCATCGCGCGTCGCCGCTATCGACCTTGAACATGTTGCGCTGGCTGTATGATCGCGTGAAACCACCATGCTCGCTTGGAGAAGCGGGGGAGCGGGTCGCAGCACGTTTTCTCAAGGATCACCGCTACCGCATTCTTGAGCGGAATCTGCGAGAGGGAAAAGATGAAGCGGATGTGGTTGCACTCGCGCCCGATCGACGGACGGTTGTTATCGTTGAAGTCAAGACCCGCCGGGACGATTCGGTCACACCAGAAGAGCAGGTTTCGATCAAGAAGATGCGGCGATTGACGCGACTTGCCCAGCGCCTGCAGCAGCGTGATCTGTATCGTGATTGCCCGTTTCGATTTGATGTCATTGCGATCGTGTGGCCGCACAAGGGCAAACCCAAGATTCGACACCACGAATCCGCTTTCACCGCCGTTGAGTAGCTGTAGCATCCCTCAAGAAGCCGCGTTGGCACGCTCCGCCTTTCTTCGCTTCAGGAGTGGCTTCAGGTATCGGCCTGTGTAACTCTCGGCCACTCGCGCTATCGTCTCCGGAGGTCCAGTGGCGATGACCGTTCCACCTCGGTCGCCGCCTTCCGGCCCCAGGTCGATGATCCAATCCGCACATTTGATGACGTCGAGATTGTGTTCAATGACGACAAGTGAATGCTTCGCGTCGGCGAGCCGATTCAGCACGTTGAGCAAGCGATGAATGTCGGCGAAATGCAGGCCGGTCGTCGGCTCATCGAGCACGTAGAGGGTATGGCCGGCGGATGTGTTTCCCAGTTCGCTCGCAAGTTTGATACGTTGCGCTTCGCCGCCCGAGAGGGTTGTCGATGGCTGGCCGAGCTGAAGGTAGCCGAGACCGACATCTCGAAGACAGCCGAGCATTCTCGCAATCTTCGGGTGGGCGTCAAAGAACTCGACCGCATCATCGATCGTCATTGCGAGAACATCTGCGATGTTGCGTCCGCGATACTTCACTTCAAGCGTTTCACGGTTATAGCGCGTACCGCGGCACACTTCGCACTCGACGAAGACATCGGGAAGGAAGTGCATTTCGATCTTCTTGACACCTTGCCCTTGACATGCTTCACACCGTCCACCTTTGACATTGAATGAAAAGCGTCCAGGTTGGTATCCGCGGATCTTTGACTCCTTCGCCTGCGTGAAGAGCCGCCGGATGTCATCGAAGATTCCGGTATATGTGGCAGGATTCGACCGAGGAGTGCGACCGATCGGAGTCTGATCAACCTGGATCACTCGTTCAATGCGATGCAGCCCGTTGATGCGCTCATGCTTCCCAGGTTTTTCCCTTGTGCCGGTGACGGACTTGCGCGCCCCGCGGTAGAGAATGTCATTCACCAGGGTACTTTTTCCACTTCCGGAGACACCTGTCACGCAGGTCAACCCACCCAGTGGAAACGAGATGTCGATCCCCTTTAGATTGTTCTCTGCCGCACCTTTGACGACGAGGGCATTCGATTCGTCAACACTTCGTCGCTCTTCAGGAATCTCAATGGTTCTTTGCCCGGAAAGATACGCGCCGGTCAGTGATGCAGGATTGGCCGCCAGATCAGTCACCGAGCCCTGCGCGACCACCGTGCCTCCGTGTGCGCCCGGTCCTGGCCCGATATCAACGACATGATCAGCTGCACGAATCATGTCTTCATCGTGCTCAACCACGAGCACACTGTTCCCGATGTTCGTCAAGTGCCGAAGCGTGGCGATCAGGCGATCATTGTCTCTTTGGTGCAGGCCGATCGTCGGCTCATCGAGGACATAGCACACACCGACCAGCCCCGAACCCACCTGGGTTGCAAGCCGAATCCGCTGTGCTTCGCCACCAGAAAGGGTGCCAGCGGCGCGATCAAGAGTCAGATAGTTCAAGCCAACCGAAGCCATGAACCCGAGTCGTGCCTTGATCTCGCGGAGGATCGGGGCCGCAATCGACTGTTGCTCACTTGTTAGAGAGATCGATTCGAAGAATCCTATGGCCTGATCGATCGTCATTCTCGTGACATCTGCGATGTTCACCGTCAATGAACCGCTCTGTAGCCAAACACTCAACGCTTCAGCACGCAACCGTGTTCCATCGCACGATGGGCAGGGGGTCCCCATCATGTATCGGCGCAATCGTTCCTTGACGTAGTCGCTGTCGGAGCTCTCGTATCGACGGTGAAGATTCGGAATCACCCCTTCAAATGAGAACTTGTATTTTCGCTCATCATTTGCGTTTGAACCACGGAGCAGAACACGCTTGAACCCGGCGTGCAGTTTCGCGAATGGTTTATCGCGCTCTATGCGGTATGCCTCGCCAAACTTGGTGAGGAGACGCGCATAATACCGATTCATCCGAGGTCCGTTCTTCTGCCACGGTTCAATGGCCTCGGTGTAGGGCAGCGAGGGATCCGGGACGATCAGTGATTCATCGAATTCGTTGACTTCGCCGAGTCCACCGCATTCAGGACAGGCGCCATACGGCGAGTTGAATGAGAACAGTCGCGGCTCAAGAGCGTCGATCGAACATTCCGGGTGCTTGGGGCATGCCAGTCTCTCGCTGAATGTTTTTGATTGCCAAGCGTCTTCCTGTTGCCCAGGTGCAAGCGAAAGCACGAGCAGAAGT
>CBFGRU010000237.1:0-4606 GCA_965651255.1 uncultured Phycisphaerales bacterium | reverse complement strand
CCAACTGATGGATGTATCCCAGCCCTCAACGAGCGTGCGCACTTCGCCGTTGGCCAGATTCAGGATTGCCAGATCCCCTCGGCCGCGCCGGAACGCCAGAGCTGTTCCATCGGGCGAGGGGCTTGGGTCGCGATCGTTCTCTGTCGTCTGCACCACCGGCGTGATCGTGAACTTCCACGCATCATGCCACCGCGCTGGATCCTTCATGGGATCCTTCGCATCCTCTTTCTCCTTTGCCGCTTCCTCGTCCGCGGCTTCATCGCCGGCCTCTTCGGCTTCAGTTTCAGCCCCGTCATCAGCAGCCGGTTCCTCGGCCTCGGCCTTGGGCGGAGCGGTCGCCTCTTCAAACTGCTTCTTGATTTCGCCGCGCGTGAGCGACACCGTCGCGGAATAGATTGAATCGGTGCCGTCTTCATCACTCACGAAATACAGCGTCAATCCATCGGGCGACCACGCAACTCCGTGCTCGCGCGCGTGCGTAAACGTGACGCGTCGGGTCGGGCTGTTGTCCGCGGTGTTCCGCACGAAAACCTCACCGTAGGCGACCATCGCCATGACCTTGCCATCCGGGCTGAGTGCGGCCTCGCTGACTTCACGATTGACCGTCTGGTACCGATAGTTGTCACGTTCATCTTCAACCGCGGTAATCGCAATCGCGCGCGGCTGCGCGTTGGGATCAGAAAGGTCCAGCGTGTACAGCGTGTCCCAAACGCTGAGGACGAGACGCGATCCATCCGCGGAGACATCGAAGTCGTAGACATCGTGGTCGGCGAAGTTTGTGATGCGGACGGAAACCGCATCGCCCTGTTCAGCGCTCATCTGATAGAGATTGACACGGTCAAGTTCGCGATCGGATGCGTAGATGACCGTGCGCGGGCCGGCCCACTTGGCCATGCCGTCATTGCCCGCCCAGGTGGTGAGCGGGGCGAATGAATCATCGCGTCGATCATACATCCAGACATCCCGCGCATCGGAGCCGCGGTAGTGGCGGCGGGTCCATGAAGATCCGCCGCGCTCGAAGAGGATGAGATCGCCCCCGCTGTGCACGACCGGATGGGTGCCGAACGCGCCCATGAGCCGCGCGATGTGACCGCCGTTGGTCGAGATCATGTACATCCGCGTGCCGCGGTAGACATCACCTTCCATGGATGAGCTGAAGGTGAGAACTTCGTTGCCTTCGCGGTCGGTCCCGAAACCCGCGAGCGAGAGCGGGCGATCGATCTGGCTGACCGTCTGCACATTGGTGCCATCGGCGTTCATCAGATAGAGATTGTCGGTGCCCGTGCGATCGGACATGAACGCGATGCGCGTGCCATCCGGGCTCCAGGCCGATCGAGTCTCGTTCGCGGGATGTGAAGTCAGGCGAACTGCCATGCCACCATCGGCGTGCACCTTCCAGAGGTCGCCGCGCCACGAGAAGATGATCGCCTCGCCATCCGGGCTGATCGATGGGTATCGGGGGAGATCGACATTGCTCGCAACGTCCTGTTGCGCATCGGCAACAGGTGCCAGGAGCAACATGGTGGAGAACGAGAGGGCGGTCATGACGGTCAACGAACGAAACATCAGCAGTTCCCTTCCTGCAGATAGAAAGACGGGTCGGTTGGACGGCTCAGCATAACGGATGGCTCCAACCTGTGCGTCATACCGGTGTGGGCTCAGTCGGTCGCGAGATTGAGGCCGAACTCGCCGGTCTCGAAGAGATGCAGGCGATCAGGGGCGACAGAAAGGCCGACGGCATCTCCAGCGGTGGGTGTCAGTCGTGACTCCACCCGGGCGACCAGTCGGTCACCGGCCTCGCTTTCCAGATACACATCCGTCGAGGCGCCAAGGGTTTCGACGATGACAACCTTCGCGCGCCATGCTGACTGGTCGGAGGCACCGAAGGAGAGATGTTCCGGTCGAACGCCCAGCGTCAGTTCACGGCCGTCATAGCCAGTGAGCCGCTCACGCCAATTCGCGGGCAGAGGACAGGCAGCGTTCGCGCGGTCGCGGAACGCAGGTATCCGGGCTTCCACCGTGCCGGAGAGAAAGTTCATCGGCGGCATGCCGAGAAAGCCGGCGACGAACCGATTGACCGGGCGCTGGTAGATGTCGAGCGGTCTACCGAGTTGCTGCAATCGCCCGTTCGACATGATGGCGATGCGATCACCGAGCGTCATCGCTTCTTCCTGATCATGTGTGACGTAGACGCCCGTCGTCCGAAGTCGCTGGTGCAGGGCCTTCAGTTCCGCGCGCATCTGCACGCGTAACCGCGCATCCAGGTTCGACAGCGGTTCATCGAAGAGGAAGCACGCGGGATCGCGCACGATCGCCCTTCCGACCGCGACGCGCTGGCGCTGCCCGCCGGAGAGTTCCTTCGGTCGGCGATGGAGCAGGTCGCTGATGCCGAGCAGTCTCGCCGCTTCTTCAACGCGCTGCTTCACTTCAACTTTCGGCATGCCGCGCAGTTTCAGGCCGAAAGACATGTTCTCTGAGGCGGTCATGTGCGGATAGAGCGCGTAGTTCTGGAAGACCATCGCGATGTCGCGGTCTTTCGGATGCAGTCGATTCACCACACGATCGCCGATGCGAATCTCGCCGGTCGTCAAGTCTTCCAATCCTGCGATCATGCGCAGAGTCGTGCTCTTGCCGCAGCCGGACGGTCCGACAAGCACCATGAACTCGCCATCAGCGATCTCAAGCGAGAGCGATTCCACTGCGGTGACGCCGCCGGGGTAGACCTTGGACACATTGGTGAGTGAGAGTTTGGCCATGAATTCTCGGACTCAGTTCCCTGGTGAACAAGCAGAATAACGATTTCCGCGAGTCTGCGGGAAGTGAGCGTACCGATCATGCGGGCGGGTGGTCTCAGAATCTATGCTCAGGCCGAGAACAAGAGGAAAGGTGCGACCAGATTCCGCCGATGGATGGTGCACCCACGGAGGGCGTGTAATCATGTCGCAGAAGGAAAACGCAGCGGAACGTATTCGACCTTTCCTGAAGGAGATGGAGCGATCCATCAGGAAGGCGCGGAATGAACGCATCGCCGATGGCGATCAGTCCGAGCCGCAGGATACCCCGCCTCGACCAGGACAGAGGCCGATCGTTTCCCATCCAACAAGCCAGGATGCGCTCATCGGGCACTCACGAAATGAACGTGAAGTGCGGACCGAGCAGGACCGTTCGCTCGAGGTCAATGGCGAACAGTCAAGCAATCCCGGGCGATTGAAGGCCCGGCCGAAGCGGCCGACCGCGTTTGAGAGTTATCGTCCTCAGTCGAACTCTCGCTCGGAAGCGGTGTGACCGTCCGATCGGGGTTGCCCACCCGCCAATCGAATATCTTGCTTCCTCCCGCATGCTTGCCCTGAACATGCGGTCATCGGGCGTGCACGCGGGTTTCCTCCGCCGCATAACCGGTAAGGTCGCTGCCAGACCCGCGGGTTTCCTATCTCTTCCCATGAACCAGTTCCGCGCGATTGCCGATAGCTCGATCGTGATGGTTCGTTGCCGTCGAACCGTCATCGGAGGCGCAGCTTACGGCGACGGAGCATGCGCACCATGTGGCGATGGCTGACCAAGAAGTCGACGGAACATTCATTGCCGTCGGCCACGCCCGACACGGGCGAGAATGACCATGCCGGCGAGTTGCGAAAGAACGGCTCAATCGCCGAGATTGCGACCGTCGGACAAGCCGCGGTGGCAACATTGACGGTCACTGAACTGACCGGCATCGAGGCCGCATCGCAACTTGCCGACCTGCTCGAACAGTTGCATCAGACCGAGGCAACCAACTTCATTCTGGACATCCAGAACATCCAGCAGATGGATTCCGCCTCGCTCGCCGAGTTGGTGCGGGCGCTGCAGCGGCTGGAGAAAAAGGGTGGACGCCTTGCTCTGGTGAACACCGACCGTTCCGTCAGCTACCTGTTCCGGTTGACCAAACTCGATCGAGTCTTCCCCATTTGTCGCGATGTCATGTCTGCCCTGGCCGCGGTCGAAAGGCCGGCGCGCAACAACCTCTCATCGTGGCGCGCGGCCGGATGAGAGGTTGATCACATTACTTGATGTTCTGGCCGCGAACGACTCAGCCCTGCGGCGCGGACTCTTCCACAAGGTGCTTCAGGCCGCGGCGCTGATCACGCAGGCGGCGCGACTTGCCCGTGCGATCACGCAGGTAGTACAGCTTGGCTCGGCGGGCATCGCCGCGACGAACCACTTCAATCTGCGCGATACGCGGTGAATGCAACGGGAAAACACGTTCAACGCCTTCGTTGGCCACGATGCGGCGAACGGTAATCATCTCGCTGATGCCGCGACCCTTGCGCGCGATCAGAACGCCCTGATACACCTGAATCCGTTCCTTGTTGCCTTCCACAATGCGGACGGACACGTTGATCGTGTCGCCGACGGTGATTTCGGGCAGGTCGGAGCGAAGCTGTTCTTTGTTGATCGATTCGATAATGGCCTGTCGGTTCATGGCAGCACCTTGGAGTAACTCTTGGAGCGCTCGATCGCGCGGTTCGCAGTATAGGGCAGCGCCAATCGGTGGGGCGATCGACACTGAGCAGAAATCAGCGGTCGGTCGCCCCATCATTGCCCGGGGTCGGGCGTCGGGGCGGGGGAG
>CBFGRU010000236.1:0-4650 GCA_965651255.1 uncultured Phycisphaerales bacterium | reverse complement strand
GGTCGGGCGCGCTGTTTTTCTCGGCGATCATGGCCAAGAATCATCAGCGTCCGCCCTTCACGGATTCATTGTTCTTGGTGCCCGGTACGTGTGCTCGGATACATGGTGCGCGTGTACATGAAGGCATCGGCAATGCGCGACCAGTCGGCCTGCATTGGCGCGTAACCGCGCGGGCGGGCGATCATCGGTTCGCGCAGCCAGCCGCCTCCCGGCACATCCGGGAGTGTGCGAAGATCAACGAACAGGAACGGAAGCGCCGTCTCGTGGCAGAGTGCATCCAGTGAACCGTCCGGCCCGGTGCCGATGGGACGGCGCCAGCCGGAGAGTCCGCCCGCTTCACCGTCGGAGGCAATGCACTGAATCACGTAGTACGCATCACCCAGCGCCTTGCGCACGGCATCGCCCATCGGGAGCCACGGATTGATCGGCGTGACAAATCCGCCATCAGGCGTGGGGAACGAGATCAGGCGCTCATTGCTGGAAAGATGACTGCTCGCTGCCCAGACGATCATTTTGCGATCGGGGTAGAACTCATTGGCCAGCCAGATGAGTGAATCAGCCATCGCGGGCTCGCGTGCGTTCGCGTAGCCCAGCGTGTCCGCCTCGGCTGCATCCGGGCCCTGCCGCTTCAGCATGAAGTAGCGCATGCGAACGACCGCGGCGTAGTTGGCGAGCGCGCGGGCCAGCAGCGAACGTTCGCGCGCCGAAGCCACATGAACGAGGACTCCCGTTTCCGCGTCGAGTGCATCGATGAGCGTCTTCGCGTGATCAGCAAATCCTTCGTAATCAACGTTTGTGTAGTCACCCTGCTGTGGCGGCGCGATGAAATAGGGCCGCATCCACTCCCAGGCAGCGCGCAACGACTCCGGGCTCCCCGCGCGTTGGAGAAGATCATCCACATGATCGCGCAGCGCTTCATCCGTACCGCGCCCGGTGATCTGCGAATCCGTGCCGATGATCTCGAGCGGCCGACTGGTCGCGCGCGTCGCGTCGATGTAATCAAAGAGCGGTTGCACCTGTTCGCTGTACGCCCAGATGCCGAAAATGCCCAGCGGCCAGGCATCGTGAATCGACTCACCCCGTCGAAGCGCCTGCTCGATTCGGTAGCAGTCGTACAGGCCGCTTTCCCATACGAGTACATCGAAGCCCATCACTTCGCGAAGGAAACGAATGAGCCGCGTCTTCGCGTGAAACGCAGCGCCATCCCCGTGGGTCTGCTCGCCCAGCCCCACGATGCGGGCATCACCGATCAGGTCGATCAGTGGTCGCAAGTCACTGAAATCATCATCCGCCGGGTCAATGGAGCGCACCTGGACCGCGTGATCCTTCAGCCACTGCACGCGCTCATCGGCCCCTGAGTCCTGAGCCCACGACAACGCGATCAGGCCGACGATCCACCATGGCATGCGCATGCGTTTCCCTCTCCCTACTCGTCCGTGTGATGATCTGCGCGATCGGGCGGGCGATTCCCGTGGTGATGCGACACTTCCGGTTGTACGGAGATCATTCCGTTCCGTTTCGATCGGCGAGGTTCTCGCGAAGGATCTCAGCGAAGTCCTGCGCCAGGCGGGGTCGGCTGCGACCGGTGCGCCACGCGAGGGTAATCGCGCGCACCGGGCCGTGCATCCCCAGCGGCGCGTACACGCGCGTTCTCGTCCGGTCATGTTCTGCGCACATGCTGGGAACCAGGGATACGCCCAGTCCGAGCGCCACCAGTTCCAGCACCGTCGCCAGTTGGGTTGTCCGGCAGATGATGCGCTGCGCCACGCGCTGCGCGGAACAGAAGCTCTGGATCTGCTGGCCGAGACAATGCATCTCGTGCAGCACGACGGTCGGTCGATCGCGCAGATCATCAAGTTTCCATGGACCGTGGTGCGGCGTCGGTTCTTTCGCGCTGGTCGCAACGAGGAGCGGTTCGGTACCAATCGTTTCCAGATCAATCAGTTCGTGGTCGATCGGGGCGCTCATGACCGCGCAGTCCAACTCACACTCAACCACCGCATCGACCAGGCGCGGGGTGAGGTCTTCGCGAACGGTGAACTGGGCCCTGGGATGAATCCGCCGGAATCGTTTGAGCGCCCGTGGCAGGAGGTACGGCGCCATGGTGGGGATGGCGCCAATGCGGAGGGTCCCGCCTTCCACTTCAGCCGATTGAGCGGCGGCCTCGGCATCACGCACTTCCGCGAGAATTCGCCGCGCGCGCGGCAGCAGGTTGCGGCCGGCATCGGTCAGGGCAATGGACCGCCCCAGTCGATCGAAGAGCGGAGTGCCGAGGGATGCTTCCAGCCGCTGTATCTGCTGGCTGAGCGATGGCTGCGCAATCCCGATCTGGCGGGCAGCACGGCCGAAGTGCCCGGTCTCTGCCACGGTGACGAACGAACGAAGCTGGTGCAGTTCCATAGGTAAAACCTATTGATACTATCGCTTTTGCATCTTGGACTCCAATGAGTAGTCCGGCTATTTTCACATCGAGGCGTAATTGATGAATCTTGCGCCCCCGCCCGTGGCGAATGCCGGAAGGAGACAGTGGATATGAGTAATGCGAACGGACATACCACCAAGCCCGCAGCGCGTCTGACGACGGCCGATGGCGCCCCGATCGCCGACCCGGAGAACGTGCTGACCGCTGGTCCGCGCGGCCCGCTGCTGATGCAGGATGTCGTGCTGATCGAGCAGATGCAGCGGTTCAACCGCGAGCGGGTGCCGGAGCGCGTCGTGCACGCCAAGGGGTCGGGGGCGTACGGCACATTCACGGTCACCAAAGATATCACCGCGTACACCCGCGCTTCGATATTCTCGAAGGTGGGGAAGCAGACGGAGCTGATCGTCCGCTTCTCAACCGTGGCGGGCGAACGCGGCGCGGCCGATGCCGAGCGCGATCCGCGCGGCTTTGCGGTGAAGTTCTACACCGATGAAGGCAACTGGGACCTCGTTGGAAACAACACGCCCGTCTTCTTCATTCGCGATCCCTACAAGTTCGCCTATTTCATTCATTCGCAGAAGCGCCACCCGCAGTCGAACCTGCGCGATGCCGATATGCAGTGGGACTTCTGGTCGCTCTGCCCCGAATCGATGCACCAGGTGACGTGGCTGTTCGGCGACCGGGGCATTCCGAAGACCTATCGCCACATGAATGGCTACGGCAGCCACACCTACTCGATGGTGAACGCCAAGGGCGAGCGCGTCTGGGTGAAGTTCCACTTCAAGACGCAGCAGGGCATTGAATGTCTGACGAACGATGATGCAGCGCGCCTCATCGCCGATGATCGTGAATCACATCAGCGCGACCTGTACGAATCCATCGAGAAGGGCGACTTCCCGAAGTGGACGCTGTACATCCAGGTGATGACTCAGGCGCAGGCGGAGAAGTTCCGTTGGAATCCGTTCGACCTGACGAAGGTCTGGCCGCACGGTGAGTTCCCGCTGATCGAAGCGGGCGTGATGGAGCTGAACCGCAATCCCCAGAACTACCACAACGAGGTCGAGCAGGCGGCGTTCAATCCTTCGACGTTCGTGCCCGGGATCGGGCCGAGCCCGGACAAAATGCTGCAGGCGCGGCTGATGAGTTACCAGGACACGCACCTGTATCGCATCGGTGTGAACTACCGCGATCTGCCGGTGAATCGGCCCCGCGCGGCGGTCAACACCTACATGCGCGATGGGCACATGGCCGGCACTGCCGATACCGGAACCGGTCATCCGAACTACTACCCCAACAGTGTGACCGGCGCGCCGCGCCCGGATACCTCGTTCGCGGAGCCGGCATGGAAGCTCGGCGAAGTGATTGTTGATCGATTCAACTCTCGTGTTGATCATGATGACTACACGCAGGCAGGCGATCTCTACCGCCTCATGAGTGAGGAAGAAAAGGATCGACTGGCGGGGAATATCGCCGGTGCGCTAGGCGGTTGTCAGCGGATGGACATCATCGAGCGGCAGTTGGCTCACTTCGACCAGGCCGATGCAGACTACGGCCGGCGGGTTCGAGCAGCCCTCGAGAAGCGTGGCGTGAACGTCAGTGTTCTGGCAAAGGAGACCGTGCCTGGCTGATGGCCGGGCAAGACAGGGGATCATCGAATCATGAACCCGGAATCAATTGATTACCACGAAATAGCCCGCCGCGGCGATACGGAGGTCATGGGTGCCTTCCTCGAAGCCGGTGTTTCCGCTGATCTGGTTGATGACCGCGGATACTCGCTGCTGATGATTGCTGCCTACAACAATCAACCCGAAATGGTTGATCTGCTGCTCGATCACGGCGCCTCGATCGATCTCGCTGACCGCGCCGGCAATACGCCGCTGATGGGCCTGTGCTACAAAGGGCACACACGGCTGGTGGAGATGCTGCTCGCCCGCGGAGCGGACCCGAATGCTCGCAATCACGCGGGCGCGACGCCCCTGATGATGGCGGTGATGTTCAGGCAGCAGGCAATCACCTCCGTCCTGCTGGTGCGCGGAGCGGATGTTGAACTCCGTGATGCGGAGGGACGAAGCGCGATCGACCACGCGCGGTTTCACGGTCACACTGATCTGGCGGAGTTCCTGACCATGGCCGCGGCGTAGCAGCAGTCATCACGGCATGGCGATGCATACCGCCCCCTGTTTGCCGAACGACATTTTTCCTTGCCCCTGTCCCCCTCTCTCACGAGG
>CBFGRU010000235.1:0-4748 GCA_965651255.1 uncultured Phycisphaerales bacterium | reverse complement strand
CTGGTCAGTTGGGTGAAGGAACCCTGCCGGACCGAAACATCACCGCGACGGTGACCGATGTCCGCTCGGCGGACGGTCGAACGCTGGTCGAGATCAACGCCGGACAGCGCGATGGCCTCAAACTTGGCTGGGAATTGACCATCGGTGACAACGGTGCCTACGTCGGCTTGGTCCGCATCATCGATGTGGATATCAACAAGGCCACGGCCGTGGTGGTTTCCAACCTGGCTTCTAGCAGCCAGATCAGCGTTGGGCAGCGGGCGTACGCCTGGGCCGGTCGCTGATCGTTTCCCCTGACTTTCTCACCGAGGAGTATCCGAATGAGCCAGTTCAGCGGAAAAGCAGCACGACGCAGCGGCGGTGATGTGGATGTCTACACCGGTCTCCTGTTCATCGCGACCATCGTTCTTGCCGTCGGGGTCTACTTCCTCGCGACAACGAACATGTCGCACTCGGCAGGTGTCGGGGGCAATGATGGCGGAATCTTCAAGATTCTGCCTCGCTGAGTCACGGCAACATCCTGTGTGAATCTAGGCAGCGTCGGCCACACAGCCGACGCTGTTTGCTTATGATGATTGCACAATGAGCGGGTCCGTCGTCGATGGAGGTTACACATCGATATGCCGGACGGATCCGGCGCAACCGCCCAATCGGATGGCAAGGAAGCTCGCCCGGTGTTCCTCGACTCACTCTTAGGTTGGTTCAGCGTAGATATGGGAATCGACCTCGGCACGTGCAACACACTCGTTGCGGTGCGGGGTGAAGGCATCGTTTTGAACGAACCTTCGGTGGTCGCCGTTCGAAAGGGCACCAACAAGGTGCTGAACAACGGTAATGCCGTCGGCTGGTCAGCCAAGGAAATGCTTGGCAAGACACCCGGCTCAATCACTGCGATCCGTCCGTTGAAAGATGGCGTCATCAGTGACTTCGAAGTCACCGAGGCAATGTTGTCGTACTTCATTCGCAAGGTCAACGGTCGACATCGCATCTTCGGACCGCGCGTCGTCATCTCCATTCCATCCGGCATCACGGCGGTCGAGAAACGTGCGGTGCTTGATTCGGCTGAACGCGCTGGCGCCCGTCGGGTGTATCTCGTCGAGGAACCTATGGCGGCCGGGATCGGCGCGGGATTGCCCATCGTTGAACCGACGGCCAGCATGATCGTTGACATCGGCGGCGGCACGACAGAAGTCGCGGTCATGTCTCTGGGCGACATCGCGCAATGTGAATCGGTGCGTGTTGCCGGTGATGACATGGATGAAGCGATCATCAAGTACATGCGGAACACCTACAACCTGACGGTGGGTGAGCAGACCGCGGAACGCATCAAGATCGAGATTGGTTCCGCCGCTCCCGTCGGTGAGCCGCAGACGATGGAAGTGCGCGGCCGCGACATGATCTCCGGCCTTCCGCGCAAGACGACCGTGACCAGCGAAGAGATTCGCGAAGCACTCCTTGAGCCCATCACATCCATCACCGAAACCGTTCTGCGCACGCTCGAGCGGGTTGAACCCGAACTTGCTGCGGATCTTGTCGAGAACGGCATCTGCCTTGCCGGTGGCGGGGCATTGTTACGTGGAGTCGATGTTGTCGTCTCCAACGCCACAGGGCTTGATGTTCGCATCGCCGATGATCCGTTGACCTGCGTTGCGCGCGGAACCGCAATCTACCTCGAAAATCTCGAAGAGTGGAAAGAGACGATGGAGTCTGACCTTGATGACTTCTGATACCTTCGCACGAATGGGGATGTGGGGTCAGGGTTGACGAACGACCTTCCGCCCGTCATTCTCACGTCGGTATGACAGGCACCTGCACATGACCAGGCGAGATGGCATCTCCATTCGACCGCTGCTCTTCGCGGCTTCGATCGCGCTGGTGCTGTCGCTTCTGCCCACGCGATTCCTCGGCTGGACGCAGGATGCCGCGGCCATCGTGCAGCTTCCGGTGGTGCCTTTCGGCCACATGTTCGTCAAGGTCCGCACGTGGCTTCGGCCCGGTGAGAACATCGCTCCCGATGTATCACCCACCGTGCAATTGCTTCAACAGGAACTCGAGCAGTTCAAGACGCTGTTTCAGGCAACGGAACTGGAGAACCAGCGACTGCGGGAAGAGATCGAGCAGCTCACACTCGCCCAGCGGGAAGGCGGGCAGGCCGCCGCGCGATTGCAGTACGCCAGCATTGTTGGGGAGAACGCACAGAGCAGCGGGCGGGTGTTCTTCCTGAACCGCGGTTCGCGGGCGGGCGTGCAGCCGGACACGGTTGCCGTGCACAACGGGGTTCATCTCATTGGCCGCGTTGGCCCGGGTGTCTCGGCCCTTTCATCGGAACTGATTCCGCTCACCGATCCTGCCGTGAAGCATGTCGAGGTCTACCTTCGGCCGGATGCGGCCTCTCCGCCATCGGCGAGTACGCCTCGCGCGCTCCTGCGACCGGCGGCGAACGGTGTCCTCATCGGCGAGGTCGCGCTCGAAGCCGGCATCGAGGTCGGTCACATCGCGCGGTTGGATGATCCCTCCTGGCCGCCGACGGCCAGCGCCCTCATCGTCGGTTATGTCGAGAAGCTCGAGCCCAAGCCCGAGAATCCGCTCCGGCTCATCCTCACGGTGCGGCCTCGCTTCACCGCGGAGAATCTCGCTTCCGTCACCCTCAAGGTCGAAACCACCGGAGACAACCGATGAGGTGGGGTTTCTTCCTCATCTTCGCACTCATCGCGATGGCGCTGGACACCGCGCTCCTGCCGGTCCTGCATCTTGAAGTGGGCGGCCACATCATTCGCCCCAGTTCCCTCGTCCTTCTCGCGACGTTCATTTCTCTCTGGGCACCGCGACACGCGACCATGTGGGCATCGTTTCTCATCGGTCTTCTCGTCGATGCCATCAGTCCCTGGGGGTCACTCTACCTCTTCGGACCGCACGCCCTCGGCTTTCTCTTCGCCTCGATCCTGCTCCTTCAACTCCGCGCGATGGTCCTGCGGCGCGAGCTGTTCGCCATCGCCTTTCTCACGGCGGTCTACGCCACAGCCGCAGCGATTGTCATCGTCACGATCCTCCTCATTCGCGCATCGATGCACGGCGTCGAAACAGCCCAATGGACCGCCAGCGGCGAACTCATTCGCCGATTCCTCTCGGCCATCGCTTCCGCCATTGTTGCCGTCCCGCTCGCCTGGCTGCTTCTGCGCACCATGCCGTTCTGGGGCTTCCACGCCACCCCCGGCGTGCGCATGCCCCGTCGTTAGACCTTCTGCACTTCAAGGAATCCACTCGTGCGCTGGTGCTTGTTCGATGATGGTCAGCACGATCTCGGCCCGATGACCGACCTCCGCGCGGTCTTTGATCTTCGCACCGGCTTTCACACCACGCTCGAACGCCTGGCCATCGCGCTCGAGTCTCAGCCCATCGCCCTCACGGTGCCCGAGCGCATCATCCCCCTCGCGCGCGAACGCCATCCCGCCATTCCCATCAACGACTTCGCCCACTTCTCCTCATCGCTCCTCTGCATCAACGGTCGTCTTCTCCTGCCGATGCTCGATGACCTTCGCGCCCTCCGCGCGGGTGAAGCGCTGCTCGATCCGACCGGCACCTTCGTTCTCGCTGCGCACCTTGCGGCCGACGATGCCCGCACCTTCCTCATCTCCGGCGATCTGCCCGACCGCATCGACACGCGCCCCGCCGGCCCCGACCTCGCCATCCTCACCCATCCCTGGGATGTCATCCGCCATCGCGACCGCATCATGCAGCACGACGCCGCGCGCATCCGCATGGTCGATGCCCTCATTCCCGGTGACTTCGCCTTCACCGCCGGCGAGCACGCCATCGACATCCACGAAACCGCGCACATCGCCCACAACATCTTCTTCGATGCAACGTGCGGCCCGATCGTCGTCGAGCGCAACGCCACCATTCGCCCCGGCGTCATTCTCTGCGGGCCGTGCTACATCGCGCCCGGTTCCACCATCATCGATCGCGCCCACATCAAGCCCTTCACCGCCATCGGACCCTCCGCCAAGGTTGGCGGCGAAGTCGGCGGCACCATCTTCCAGGGCCACGCCAACAAATCACACGAAGGTCATCTCGGCGATGCGTGGGTCGGCGAATGGGCTAACTTCGGGGCTGGCACCACCAATTCCAACCTCCTCAATACCTACGGCGAAATCACCGCGCGCACCGAAGTCAACGGCCCACGACACCGCACCGGCCTCAACTTCTTCGGCGGCGTCATCGGCGATCACGTGAAGTTCGCAATTATGTCGCGCCTCATGACCGGCTCCATCTTCGGCACCGGCGCGATGATCGCGTCAACGGCTGCGCCGCCCACGACAGTCCGCCGCTTCGCGTGGATCACGGATGATGGCGAACGCACCTACGCGATTGACAAGTTCATCGATGTCGCCCGCACCGTCATGGCCCGTCGCAAGGTGACGCTCACGCCCGTAATGGAGCAGGCGATCCGCGCGCTGCACGCGACGCACTCGCAACGATGACTCCATGCAAGTACGGCGAACTCCCGTTTTCGTTCGGAGCGACTCGACTTCACAACTCCTTCTCGGTGGCTGATCATGACATTACGGCTCTTCGATGTGCTCCAACTCATGAATCCGATGGTCACTGCGAGAAGGTCGAAGCTTCATGCGGCCGTGTTGAACAACCTGGGCGAGAATCCGCTCGATGAGTACCGAGCCGGTCGTTTCGAAGAGTGGCAGCGGTGGCAAGGTCGGAAACATTTCGAACGCGAGTTTGTTGTATCACTC
>CBFGRU010000234.1:0-4749 GCA_965651255.1 uncultured Phycisphaerales bacterium | reverse complement strand
AGATTGGCAATTGAATGCGATTTACTCAGAAAGCGGCCAATCGGGTCGGACTTCTGCGAATTGTGGCCCGTCTGTTCGTGCGCGTGCAATCCGCGTGCCGCGCCGGGTGTGATCCGGTGAAAAAGTGCCTCCGCTAACGAATGGTCGGGGAGGCAGGAAGCGGAAGAATGTCGGGTATGACAAATGTATTACGGGCGCGATCGCTCGTGATGAGTTCACGCGAGTAGTAACGGAGCAGGAGTTCCCTGGTGAAGAGTTCCGGATTCGCATCACAGAACTCGTCGCTGGTGATCGCCGGCGCGTTTTCGGAGCGGCGCATGGCATCTTCGACCAGGTGTGCAAAGGCAACCGTGACCGTCTCGTGGTACCCGTTGTGCACACCATTGGCGGCATTGAGCGCTTGAATGCCGGCGCGAAGGCAGGTGAGCGCATCAGCAAAGGGAAGTCTGCGAAGGTACAGATACGCAACGCGGAGATGGGCGCGATGGGTCCACGATTCGCGTGGAATATCAGCCGCCTCGAACCGGCGGAGCAGATCGTGGTCGTTCATCGGGGAGTGGGGCGGTGTGCCGTTTGTCAATCCCATCAATCGCGATCATACCCAGGTTCAGGCGATGGCGCATTTGCCCTTGGCGGGATTCGCGCGGATGATTGCGGCAGATGCCAACGGGCTGGTGGACCATTCTCGGATTTGCACTGGGCGTGATGGTCATGATGCCGATCACGCGCTTTCTGCTGCGCCGGGCGGAGCATCGCACTCGTCAGGCAGAGCGTCGGGCTCGAAATGCCGAACGGCTTGCCGAGTTGGGTTCACTCACGGGTGGACTGGCGCATGAGATCAAGAATCCGCTTTCGACGATCGGCCTCAACGCGCAATTGCTGGCGGAAGGCATCAGCGAAAGTCAACTTCCGGCGGATTCGCGCGAGCGGCTGTTGCGCCGCGTGACCTCACTCCGTCGCGAAGCGGATCGACTGCGCGATATTCTGACGGACTTTCTCCAGTTCGCCGGTCGGGTGAAGCTTGATCCGGCGCAGTGCAACCTCGCATCGATCGTGGAAGAGTTGACCGACTTCTTTCATCCACAGTGCGAGCGAGCACGGGTCATTATGCGGGTACAGATGCCCGAAGACACGATCGAGCTTTCGTTGGATGAAGGGCTCTTCAAACAGGCCCTGCTGAATCTGTTGCTGAACGCGGTGCAGGCCATGACCGGCGGCGATGAATCAGCGACGGTTGATCCGCGACCGCGTGGTGAACTGATTCTGCGTGTTGAGCGTGATGAGGCAGAGGCACGAATCCATGTGATTGATACCGGACCCGGAATTGCTGATGAACGGCTGGAAGAGATCTTCCGACCGTACGTATCTTCACGTAAAGGTGGGAGCGGCCTTGGTTTACCGACGGCCCGGCGCATCATCGAGGAACACGGCGGGCGGCTGGAAGTTCGTTCCGTACCGGGGACCGGCAGCGACTTTGTGATCCATCTGCCGCTTCATCAAACCTTGCCGGAAGAATGACCGATGACCAAAGCGTGTCGGCATATGAAGGTTCCATCCAGGCAGGCCGCGGCTCCCCTTCGCTCATTGCTCTGATTCTCGGACTGAGTGCGGGGCTTCCGATGTATCTATGGCAGGGGCTGACGCCGGCCATCTCAACGCTCATGATCGTCGGGTACACCGGCTGGTTGTGGGCGGCGACCGCTCGTCACTTTGACGGCGATGGATCGATCCGCGCCAACCTGCGGCTGCTCCCGATCAACGCGCCGTGGCGTCGCGTACGTCGAATGCTCTTCGATGCAGCATTCTGGTGGTCGCTCATCTTCGGCGCCACGATGGTGGCAGGAAGTCTCTGGTACGTTGGATTGCGTGATGAAGTGACCATCGCCCTTCTGGCGGGAGCTTGGTCGTTGATCGCCGTCTGCCTTGGCTACGGAATGAGTCTGCTGCAGCCGACCACGCGCTGTCGCGGCTGCGGGTATCAGCTCATCGGCCAGCTTCACGCGACGGAAGGCGATCGTGTTCGTTGTCCGGAATGCGGTCGTCGCTGGTCGCGGCGCGACCTTGGCATCGAACTTTCCCGCGGACCGTTGCAGATTCGCCGCGCTGCGTAGCGACCTACTTCATCGTGTTGTCAGCGGTTGCCCCCGCCCGTTGTTGAGAGTTTGCCGTGGGACCGGTGCTGTCATTCTGCGCCGAAGAGATTCTCGTTTTCGATCACACTTCGCGCGACATCCACCAGGGTGCGCCGATTGTTTCGCGCCTGCTTCTGCAGGATTTTCATCGCATCCGGCTCGGCGACATCCTTTTTCTTGACGATGATCCACTTCGCCTGTTCGATGAGCTTGCGATCTTCCAGTCGTTGCTTCAGCCGATCAATATGCTCGCGCTGTGCGACGAAATCAAGATATCGACTCCATGCGATCTCGATCGAAACACGCAGCTCATCCTGGGTGACCGGCTTCAGCAGGTACCCGAACGTTTGAAAGTTGTTCGAAGCGCGCAGATACGCCGGATCGCTGAAGGCGGAGATCATCATGACCGGAATACCGAACTGCTTGTAGATAATCTCGCCCGCTTCGATGCCCGTCTTGCGCGGCATGCGAATATCCAGCAGCGCGAGGTCCGGCCTCATCGTTCGAGCCAGCTCAACGGCCTCTTCACCGTCGGATGCAGGACCAATCACCGCATATCCCAGGTCCACCAGGTTGGTCTTGATTCCGGCAGCGACGAGATGCTCATCGTCAGCCAAAAGAACGCGCTCGGGTCTTGCGGGCAGACTGCGTACGAGGGCTGCCTCTCCCTGCGGTGTCTGTTCAGTCATAAGAGATGTCATTCCACTACCGGATCCTTTCCGCACCCACGCAAATCGGTATCCGGGTGCGCCCCATCATTGTCGGGGACGACAGCCGCCCCGCCACGATGGAGCCATTCTAATCCAGGAAATCGCCCGATGCGAGTCTTTCCGGGACATACACCTCGGTCACGTATGAAATGTCTTTGGTGATCAGTCCTTCCACTTCCATCTTGAATCCGTTGGCCAGCAGACGCTTGATTTCCTTCTGCCATGGCTTTTTATCGCGAAACCAGGGGTAGTCCGCGATCTGCTTCGCCCGGGCCACATCACGATCATTCAGGGTAATCTGGACATCGTCGGTCAGTTCGCATCGCTCGTAGTCCTCGGCCCGGATTCCGATAAACCGGGCGTCCGGGATGGCCATCCGCTGGCTTTCGAAGGCGAGCGAGATCGACCCCTGCTTGATGACCGAGTAGATGTAATGCCCCCAGGGGTCGCAATCCAGCAGACAGTACACGGGCAGTTTCAGCTCATCGTGCATCCGCCGCAGGAGCCGCCGAACACCGCGTGGCGGTTGGCCGCCGCCATGAGACAGGATGCAATTGTGCTTTTCCCAGAATCGGTCCTCGTTGAATCGGCGCCAGACCGTTCCCTTTTCAACGTGCAGAATGAACTTGGCCTCACTCTTCTTGAACTGGATGACATCCGGCTCAACGATCGATGGGATCGCGTATCCGCCGGAGCCCATGCGGCGGCAATCGATCTCATCACCGGAATCAACGATCGTAATGTTGCCTACCATCGCGCCGCGAACATCGGCGAAGAGATGCAACTCTTCGCGCAGCGAACCGAGCGCAACTTCCAGATCCTCGAGAACTGCATCGGACTCGGACTGATCCGCGAACGTCTTCTCGCTCTTCGTCCCCTTGATGGTGTGCAGGCCCTTGTAGAACACACCGCGCAAACTCAGGGTCTTTTCCGCTTCGATGAGTTCACGAATCCCGTTGGCATGCAGCATGGTCTGCATGAACTTCTTCGCCTGACCCATGTTGAACAGGTTGCGCCGCTGCGATGCATCACCCATTTCGAGGATGCGTTTCGACTTGTTCCAGTTCGTGTTGCTCAGCGCGCGCGTCGGAATGTCAACGAACGGGTCTTTCTGCGCGAGGGAGGCCTTGACCACCTGTTGCCCCAACTGCTTGATTCGCTGCACCGTCTGATCATCGCGCCCCTTCGCGCGCTTGGCTGCCGCAGTTGAACGCCGGCCCTTCTCGCTCTTCGGAGCGGTCTGGCGAGTCGAACGGGGGGCGGACTTTTTCTTGGCCATGGGAAGCGATCTCTCCGGCGTTCAGTCAGCGTTGTCTATACGTCAAACACCGCGCGCGTGGTTACGTCTTTCGGCGCATCACTTTCTTCTTTTTCTTCTTCCGACGAGTCGGCGCACTGCTCCCCGTTGCCGCGGATTCGACGTTGAAAAGCGTTCCGTCACCCGATTCGTTCACTGTATCATCATCGGATTCAGTCTCATCCGACGAGATCGACGGAACCGAGCGCGGCGACGCTGCACGCACACCATCCCCTTCGTTACTCGTATCCACAATGACGACGCCTTCATCATCGGCCAGGCGTCCGCCATCATCGATAATGTTGCCATCTTCATCAAGCGACTGATCCGCCTCCGCGGTCTTCGCTTGCGCCTGGAGTACGAGGGCATCGTAGATTCGGTCGGCATTCTCGCCGGTGATGCCTTCGCAGGCCTGTGCAATCTCGCGAATGTACCGTGCAAAAATGTTGCGCCGCTCACTCTCGCGACGCATCTTCTGCCGTCGTCGCAGATAGGTTCCGAGCTTTCGACCGCATTCCTGCAGTGCCAGGCGCATTTCCTTGCGGATTTCATCGTAATCCGCGATCGCTTCCTTTGACTCACTCGTGAACGGCACCCAGACACTTGCCAT
>CBFGRU010000233.1:0-4789 GCA_965651255.1 uncultured Phycisphaerales bacterium | reverse complement strand
AAGGATTGCGGCAGGTCTCCGTAAGGAAGTAGCACATGCCGAAGATACTCTGGCGGACCTGGTTGAGAACACTCGATGCGCATCTCGAAAGTCGCATCGATTACTTCGCACATCAACTGCATCGCATGGCCTGCGGCATCCTGTTCATCTGATCGGGTCTCGTGAATAACGACTATCACGGTGCACCAATTGAAACAAGCACACAACACAGTGTCGATCATCGCCAGCAAGTTCGATGGTTGCGATGGCACAGCACACGCCGCGTTGCCGCAGACGGCGTTCACGCACCGCGCTGCACACCTCATCGGCTGGTGAACGTTGCGGATGAACAGAAGCCGCCAAATCGGGCTGAGAAACACACCGTTCCGGTGGTGAACGATGAGATTCCGCGCCGGAATGTCGAGTCGCGGAAGCGGAAACTCGAGTTTGCGGAGTGGAAACTCGAGATGGCACGGCGGAACGTCAACACGCGATGGTCGAATCATGAGATGGCGAGGCGGAATGTTGAATAGCGGTGGCGGAAACACAACGTGGCGTGGTTGATCTGGCGAGGGGACCGGGTGGCTTGTGAACGCCTCATCCACTGCGTGCCACACCCCTTCGCGCCTCCTCCGGAATGCCAGCCGGCGCTTCCGCCGCGAACGAGCGCACCGGGAGATCGGCGCTGGTCTTCTCGGCGGCTTCGAGTTCCTCGTGCCGTTCCTTCGTCGCCGCATCGAGCGCGGGGATTCTGATGAACCACACCTTTCTTCGCGCGCGATCAGCGGGTGTTGCAGTGGTTGGCCAGACAAGGGGTCTGCCCCTTGTGTTCGACGCACCCGCTTCTTCACGTCGTATTCTGACGCGCGATCTTTCTGGCTGCGCTGTCCATCGCCGGTCGTGACTCAGCACCGGTGTGTACGAGCACGAAAGCTCCGCGACGAAGCACAATTGCGTGACAGAGCCACCCTCATCCGCTTAGTGGAACAACGGAAACCGTGCGCAGAGTGTGCGCACGTCTGCACGGACGTCGGCACAAACCTTGGAGTCGCCATTGGCTCCGAGTACCCGATCGATCAGCTCAGCCACCTGTCGCATTTCCGGCTCCATCATTCCGCGCGTGGTCAATGCTGGAGTGCCAAGGCGAAGTCCGCTGGTGACCATTGGCGCACGGGGATCATTGGGAATGCCGTTCTTGTTCACGACGATGCCCGCCCGCTCGAGCCACTTCTCAGCATCCGCGCCAGTGAGATTGACATCTCGTTGACGCAGATCAACGAGCATCAGATGATTATCCGTTCCGCCGGAACAGAGTCGATATCCCTTGGCACTGAGCGCCTCAGCGAGCGTCCGCGCGTTCTTGACGATCTGCCGTGAATAGGTCTTGAACTCCGGCTTGAGCGCCTCGCCGAATGCAACGGCTTTCGCGGCGATAATGTGCATCAACGGACCGCCCTGCGAACCCGGGAACACCTTTCGGTCCACCTTCTTCGCGATGTCCTCATCATCGCTCATGACGAGCCCGCCGCGCGGACCACGCAAGGTCTTGTGGGTGGTTGTCGTCACGACATGCGCGTGCGGGAAAGGTGAAGGATGCTCACCCGCTGCCACCAACCCCGCAATGTGCGCGATGTCCGCCATCAGGAAGGCACCAGCCTGATCAGCGATGGCTCGGAACTTTGCGAAGTCGATGAGGCGCGGATACGCGGAGTAGCCGCAGATGATCATTTTCGGCTTGCATTGGCGCGCGATACGTTCGATCGCGTCGTAGTCAAGCAATTCGGTTTCCGGGTCGAGGTCATACTCGACAATGTTGTAGAACGTGCCAGAGAAATTCGGCTTCAGGCCGTGGGAAAGATGCCCCCCTGACTTAATCGGCAGCGACAGGATGGTGTCACCCGGATTGCAGATCGCCATGAATGCGGCAATGTTCGCGTTCGCGCCACTGTGTGGCTGGACGTTGGCAAACTTGCAGCCGAAGAGCTCTTTCGCTCGGTCGCGCGCCAGGTCTTCAACCTGGTCATGGAATTCACATCCGCCGTAGTAACGCTTTCCCGGATAGCCCTCCGCGTACTTGTTCGTCAGCCATGATCCCATTGCATGCATGACCGGTGTAGAAACGTGATTCTCACTGGCGATCAACTCCAGAGTCGTCGATTGTCGCTCTGCTTCCGATGCCATGATCTGCATGACATCTGGATCAACCTTCCCAATGAGTTCAAGCATCGAAATCGAAAGCGGATCGAGCTCGGAACGTTCCGGCGTGGCACTCTGAGATTCAGTGGCAAGCGTGGTCATGCCCACATAATAGCGGGATCGGGGGCTTCGTCGGCCTCAATAGAAGCCGCGTCCGATGGCTTGGATCGTTCGCAGCATACCGATGATCCCCAGTGGAAAGGCAAAGCCGAAGAGGTTTACGACGATTGCTACGCGCCATGGGCGGTTGAGGCGGAGGTAGTCATGACAGACGTGAAACCACCAGACAAACCCAAACAGGAACGTGAAGCCGAATGCCACCGTCTGCGCGAAGAGAATCGACTCTCCGTGCACCGAGCGATGGAGCAGCAATTCAGTGACCCAGAAAGTCATCATCGTCGCAACTCGATGCACGACAACAAACGACAGTGCGTATACCGCAATTCTGAGATAGTGCATCGACCGCAGAGGTTCCTGCCGCAGCCAGGTCGGCGTGCCGATCAACGCTGCCATCCAACAGAAAATGACGACCAACGGACCCGCAATTCCCCACTTCAGATCCTCCGTAAGCCAGCGTCTTCCGACTGGAAACGGCTCATACGTCAACCAGTGCCTGAACATTCGCCAAGGACTGGCCCGTCTAGACGTTCCTGTCGGCCCGACCATGCTACCTGCCGACTGACTTGACCAAGGCATCGCCACGTACTGCAACCAGATGATCTCTGCCGCGGGCGTGTAGGTCGAGCCATTTGCACGCTGTGTGACTGCATGGACATAGCCGCCGGCCGTAAAGCCAACATAACTTCCATACCAGAGAAAACTGCTGAGGACAGCAATCCAGATCGCGTAGCCCATGATCCGCTTCTCTCGAATCGGATGTTCCATGCGCAATTCTCGCCATGCGATCCACGGACTGAGTTGTTTGAACAGTGTGAGAACGAATGCTCGAGGCCCCCCACGGGCGAGACGAATATTCAATGTTCCAACGAGGCACCCGTAATGCAGGGCTGAGAAACTCTGCCCACTCCCATCGCAAGCCGCACTCACTGCATGTGCCGTCGAGTGGGCATGAATCAGTCCATGAACCAACGACCCCGCGCAAGTCATAGCCGCAACGCGGACAGCGGGGCGAGGCTGAGCGGATTTGATTTGTGCTGGGACGATCCATCATTCGGTGACTCACTGCGGGATGAACACCAGTGTGACCCACACGATCGTCAGCGGCACGACGATCAGCGTGCACATCACACTGTGCAGCAGCATGATCCACAACACGTTTTTCAGTTTGCCATAACGGTGCAGTGCGAACGCCCACCACGCCGACTGCCAGCCGATAAGCGCAATGATCGCCCACCACACGATTCGCTCCCAGCGCCCGATCTCGAACGCGCCGGCGAGCACGAAGGTGAACCCGAAGAACACAGCCACGACCAGAAGGAACACGACCGGCGGCATGCCGTAGAGCGTAATGCGCGCGAGATGGGCGGTAAGCAACTTTGTGCGACGGCGTGTCTGGACCAGAATCAGCAGTGTGAGCGGAAAGAGCACGAGCCATGCCGAGATCGTGGTAATGACCACCAGCGCGCCGCGCCAGAACACCTGCATCGACCGCTCCATGTGCATTGAGCCGAATCGGTAATCGATTCGGTGCAAATCCCGGTGAAGATTGCGCGGCGGATGAAACGGCAAGCCGTTGCGGCGCGTCCTGAGCGACTTCTCGGCCCACGGTATGAACACCGCCTCACCGATCGCGCCGAAGTAGTCCAAAGGACGTGGCCGCCACACGTCCACCAGCGCCTGGTGCCCGGCGATTGTCTGCTGAATAGTCGCGATCTCCTGCTGAAGTCGTTCACGATCGACTTCCGTCGCCGCGACGGCCAGTTCGTTCTGTCGGCGCTGAAGAAGTGCCTCGTACGCCCGCTTCAACTGTAACTGGTCATACACCTGCCGATCGAGCTCTTCATGCGAAAGACGCTGCACCCGCACAGCCGCGGATGACTGAACGAGCACATAACCGCCGATCAGAATTGCGAACGTCGCAAGCACCACGTACCCGATCACGCGCGACAGTCGCATGGGATGCCACATTGCCAGTTTGCGCCAGAACAATCCGGGACTAAGCGAACGCGCAAATGTACCGGGCGTACGTCGTACGCGCCCGCGTAGCGTCTCGCCGTACTCGACCAACCACTCCGGCGTGAACCGATTCGGTTGAAGCAGCCGCACCCATGCGAACAGGTAGCCGCACTCACTACACGCACCATCGAGCGGGCAGGACTCAGTCCATGAAGCAACGACTCCGCGCAAGTCATAGCTGCAGCGCGGGCAGTTGATGTCAGGATCAAGTTCTCGTTGAGTCTTCATCTGCATTTACGCGCGCAATCCATAAGTCAGGGCAAGCGTGCTGACAACGACGACTACGAGCACGGCCAACCCCAGATTCACAAGCGTCACGAGCAGTGAATGCGGCATTCGTGCATAGTTGCGGAGAACGCAATACCACCAGACAAAGAGCCACAACCCCAGCGCCCCCACGTTCAACAAGATATGAACGGAGTTGCGCACCGGTACTCCATTCATTACCAGCGCCACGGCATGACACACGATGATCCAC
>CBFGRU010000232.1:0-4797 GCA_965651255.1 uncultured Phycisphaerales bacterium | reverse complement strand
GGCTCGTTGATCGGCATCTTGATGAGGTGGTTGCCCGAGGCCATCACCTTCGACATGAGCGCCGAATACTCGGTGGAGATGTCCTTGTCGTCGAAGTGCTTGAACATCTCGAACTCGAGAACATTCTCATACCACGAGACCCAGTAGTTCATTCGGCCTTCTTCGACGTTGCCGACGCAGTGATCAACGTACTTCAGACCGCACGGGTTCTTGCGGTTGTACTCATTGAGCCCCAGCCCTTCGATCCGGCGGAAACGCGGGCCGAACAGGCCGCCCTGCTTCAGTTTCGGCAGCGCGTACTCCCCGGTACGGCTGACAAAGGAATGCACCGCGCGGCCATAGGTTTGAATACCCGCCATGGTGACGGTGCCGTTCGCATCGCTGTATTCAATGGGTTCGTAGGCACTTTCGCCGCCGTTTTTGATCGCGCGCTCGTAGGCAGCCGTGGCGTCAAAGACGTTCAGCGCCACATCCTTCACACCGTCGCCATACTTCAGCACCTCCGACTGAGCGGGGTGGTCCTTCGTCAATCCGGTCGTCAGGAGCAAGCGGATATTGCCCTGCGTGAGCAGGTAGCTCGCCTCTTCGCGGCTCCCGGTCGTCAGGTCAGAGACCTGATCGATCTGAAAGCCGAAGGTGTGGGCGTAGAAATAGGCGGCCTGCTTGGCGTTTCCGACATGAAAACGCACATGGTCAACGTCGATCAATTGCAGCGGGTCGGTCTTCGCACTGCCTTGAGCCATCGTTGAAGGGGTCTGAGCGGTGGTCATCGGTCATTCTCCTAACCAATTGTTCCGGGAGACAGCATGAGTCTAGGCGAAGAGGCCGGGCCCGGTCCCTGAGGATTCCGCCCCGAGTCCCGACTCGAATGTTCACCGCGACCCGCGCAGTTGGCGCGACCGTGGACTTTCTGTACTCTGCCCGCCGGATGCGGTCGGCAGGGGTTGCTCGACGGTCATCCTTCCGATGAACATGGCCGCGGCCCGGCGTGCCGACGACCGCCGCGTGATCGTGATTGCTCGCACGGCTCGCTGCATGGAGAGGTAAGAGATGAATATGAACGCTCATGGTGGTCCCACATCGACCGTTCACGTCGTGGCGACCAATGCCGCGCAACCGACGAATGTGCTGGGCGTTCTGGGTTTCATTATCTCGCTGATCGGGCTGGTCGGTGAATTCGGCGCATGCCTGTGCCTGCCGATCATCTTCATCGGGCTGCTCTGTCCGGTCGGTGGTATCCTCAGCGCAATCGGATTGCGTCAGGAGCCGAAAGGGCTGGCGATCGCGGGCCTGGTCATGGGCGCGCTTGGCTCGATCATCTGGATCATTTTCCTGGTCCTGGTGTTCGGATTCGGCCTGCTCGCCGCCAGTGAAACGGCGCGCGGCGGATTCTGACACCGCCGTGGTCAGTCAGCGCGATTCCGCAGCGACGACCAATCGATGAAAGATGTCGCTTCCGAGTACCGCTTCGGCCGTGCGCTCCGGGTGCCATTGCACACCCAGGGCAAATCGACGAGCCGGATCGCGCACCGCTTCGATAACACCATCGGGCGAAGTGGCTACAACCTGCAGCGCGCCGGGGTCGGTCATGACCTGTCGATGATGACTCTGTACGACGCCTGAAATGAATCCCCAACCGAGATCACCACTCACCGGGTGCGGTGTCTTGCCCCAATGACACGGCGCTAGATCAGGATGAGAATCGGGAAGATGCTGATCGATCACGCCGCCGGCCATCAGCGTCATCATTTGCATGCCGAGACAGACTCCCAGAACTGGAACGTCCGGCTCTACAGTGAGCGCGGTCAGAAGTGCCACTTCAAACGCCTGCCGCAGCGGGTCAACTTTCTTCGCCTTGGGATGCGTCTCGACACCCCAGTGCTCCATGATCGGGTCATCGCCGCCGGTCAAGACGAACGCAGCGCACCGCTTGACGTAGTCACGGACCAACTCCGGCTCGTGCGCAAGAATCACCGGCACACCGCCAGCGCGATGAATCACCGCCGCGTACGTCGGCGCACACGTGATACGACCATCTTCACGGTCGGGACTGATACCGATGATTGGTCGCGTCATGGTTCAGGAGAGTGAATCGGCCCGCTGCCGGCGGATCAAGAAAAAATCGCCGATCGGCCTGGGACGACGGTGTGGGGGAGCGTCGTTTGATGGCAGCCGAATCGGCGACTCTGAGGAGAGAGAGGACCAGACGAAGGGTGTGGTGCGTGGTGCATCGCCCGATCTCTTGTTTTCATATTCGCGAGGTTGGTGATGCAGGTTCCTCACCGTTTGCCGAAATCCCCCTGAAGAATGCGGAAAGAGAGACCGGGAAGGGCGTTTTGTGGTTGCCACGCTACACTGACCCCCGAGTCTGCAGGCCGGGTTCCCTGGCAACGAGGAGAGATACGCGATGGGGATCTTTGAGAAACTTCGCAACGAACTGGTCGATATCGTCGAGTGGATTGATGACACCAATCACACGCTGGTCTGGCGATTCCCGCGATATCACAACCAGATCAAACAGGGCGCCAAGCTCATCGTCCGCCCGGGACAGATGGCGATCTTCGTCCATCAGGGCCAACTCGCTGATGTCTTCAGCCCCGGGTCCTACGAACTTCGCACCGGCAATCTGCCGATTCTCTCGACGATTGCTGGCTGGAAGCACGGCTTCGACAGCCCGATCAAGAGTGAAGTGTACTTCGTCAGTACGAAGCAGGTGACCGACCTCAAGTGGGGCACTCCGAACCCCATCATGCTGCGCGACCCGGACTTCGGGCCCATTCGTCTTCGCGCGTTCGGTACCTACGCCGTCAAGGCACGCGATCCACGTGTCCTGCTGACCGAACTCGTCGGCACCGACGGCGTGGTCGAGACCGATGAAGTCACCGAACTGCTCCGGTCGGTCATCATCTCGACGTTTGCGGAACAGATCGGCCAGTCTCAGATTGCGGCGCTCGATCTGGCCTCCAACTATCGCGGCCTGAGTGAACAATTGCGCAAGGCCGTAGAGCAGCGGATTGATGATGAATACGGGTTGGAGATTCCCGCACTCTTCATCGTCAACATCTCCCTTCCGGAAGAAGTTGAAAAGGCGCTTGATACGCGCACCAGCATGGGCGTCATTGGGGACATGAATCGCTTTCAGCAGTATCAGCTCGGCCAGGCAATGACGATGGCGGCCGACAACCCCGCTGGCGGTGGCGCAAGCGAAGGAATGGGACTGGGCATGGGCTTTGCCATGGCCAATCAGATGATGCACGGCATGAATGCACAGGGTGGCAGCATGGTCGCGCCACCTCCCCCGCCTCCGGCTGCTGCGTGGCATGTGGCGGTGAACGGTCAATCGCGAGGCCCCTTTGCACTCACACAACTGGTGCAGGAAATTGCCGCCGGCCGACTCCCGGCACAGACCCTCGTCTGGACTGCGGGTATGCCCGGATGGGCTCCCGCGTCCGATGTGCCGCAGCTCGCTGCTGCACTGAGTGTGCCTCCTCCTCCGCCTCCGGCTCCACCGCCTTCGAACTGAGAGAAAGCCGTCGTCGGTGACGCCTGACCGCACCATCCCACCTCCATTGACTCCCGCGGCTGATCCCGGCGATCGCCTCACGCGCACAACCCAGGCCGGCGAGGCCGTCGATGAAGGGAAAGGCCGCATCTTTCCCTGCGACGGGTGCGGCGCAGATCTCGAATTCCACATCGGTCAACAGCAGCTCAAATGTCCCTACTGCGGCTATCAGCGTGAGCTTCTTCTGGATGAGAGCGAATCGATCAATGAGCGCGACTATCACGCGGCGCTTGCGCGGGTGCGGGCATGGCGCAATGATTCGCGCGAGAAGTCCAGCGACGCCGCCTCTGAGTTGAATGAAGTTCGCTGCGCATCCTGTGGCGCGAACGTCGTTTTTCAAGGCACGCTGACCAGTACCGCGTGCGCATTCTGCGATTCTCCCATTCAACGCGATGATGTGCACCGATCCGAAGCGAGAATCTCGGTTGATGCGGTTCTGCCGTTTCTCATCGAACAGGCGCGCGCGGCAGCCGCGGTGAAACAATGGGTCAGCTCACGCTGGTTTGCCCCCAACGAGTTTCTTCGCCGCGGTGCCAATGGTCGCTTCACCGGTGTCTATGTCCCGTACTGGACGTTCGACACCCTCACCTTCAACATCTATCACGGTCAACGAGGCGACCACTACTGGGTCACCGTCGGCTCGGGCAAGAACAAAAGGCGTGTTCGCCGCACGCGCTGGTCGTCGCGCTCCGGACGGTTCCAGCGGTTTTTCGATGATGTCCTCGTCGTTGCCGACCGAGCGGTCCCTCGGCATCTCCTGCAGAAGCTCGATCCCTGGCCACTCGGCCGTTGCCTGCCCTTCACCGAGCAGGTGCTGGCCGGCCATCTGGCCAAGACCTACGACATCGAGCTTGATGACGGATTCGCCAAGGCGTGCGAGATCATCGAGGCCGAGATTCGGGTTGATGTTCGAGGTCGCATCGGCGGGGATGAACAGCGCATTACCAGTCTCAGCATTGAACACCAGGCCATAACCTACAAGCACCTGCTTCTGCCCGTCTGGCTGTTGGCGTACAAGTACGGCGGCAAACCCTACCGGGTGGCAATCAACGGCGCCACCGGCGAAGTGCAGGGCGAGCGGCCGTACAGTTGGGTCAAGATCATGCTGTTCGTCCTCACGCTCCTTGCGGTCGGTGGGGTCATCGCGATCGTCGCGGCAATGCGGTAGCCCACTTGGCATCCGGGCGAGTCGCGGCCTACAGTCTCCGTCTCAGCGTCGCCGCCGGTACGGCCGG
>CBFGRU010000231.1:0-4852 GCA_965651255.1 uncultured Phycisphaerales bacterium | reverse complement strand
TCGGGCGAGAGGGCGAATCGGTCGGGGTTGGCGGTGAAGAGTTCTGCGGCCATGACCATCCAGTCGGCGAGGCCGCTATCGGCCCGGGGAAAGGTGAAGCAGACGGCTGCACCGCGTGGTTCAGCGGGTGGGTTATGCTTCGCCCCGGGGTCGAGTTCAACTTCGACGACCGGCCGCCGGCGTCGCGCCTTCGGACGATTGGATGAGGAAGAGGGATCGCGGTCCTGACCATCAGGTTGTTCGTGGTGCTTCATGGCGGGGTTTCTCCTGGAGAAGGGACAGGAAGAAGTGGAATGGGGAACCCGAGGACGTGAAGCGGGCGTGCGGGAGAAGCGAATGCCCTGGCCGTCCATGTATAGAGGCGGAGCTCACGGCCAAAATGTGACGGGAAAATCTGAGATTGGGGAGTTTTTTTCGGTCCGGTTCAACACCGTTGCAGCGCGTGGGATGTTCCGCCGCGCTCGCCCCCCCGGATGATGGGCTCGCGGCGAGACGTCGCTCGTGCCTGATGCCTGGTGCCTGATGCCTGGTGCCTTTGCCCTGATCAGTTCCGTGGGATCTGTGCGAGTCGGCTGATGAGGATGGCCATGAGTTGTGCGCGGTCGATGAGACTTGCAAGTTCGATGAACTCATCGGTGCGGTGGAGGTTTCCGCCGCGGACGCCGAGGGTATCGAGGCAGGGCAGGCCGGCGTGCTGGAGGATGTTGCCATCGCAGACGCCGCCGGTGGAGGCGAGGGGAAGGTTCTGGCCGAGATCGCGTGCTGCGTGTTGGGCGTGTTTCGCGAGGGTGTACACCGCATCGGTGGCGGGTTTGGCGGGTCGATTCCAGTGTCGCTGAATGCGGATGCGCGGGAGTGATTCGCCGGGTGAGTTGAGGGCATCGATGCGTTCGGCGAGTAACTGGCCGGCGGCTTCATCGCGGTAGCGGACATTGCCCCACGCGGAGGCGTAGTCGGGGACGACGTTGGTGGCGGTGCCGCCCTGGAGGGGGCCGATGTTGATGATCATGCCGTTGGCGGGGTCGGAGAGTTGGCCGAGTCGGGTGAGCACTTCGCCGAGGGCGATGACCGCACTGACGCCGCGGGTGAACTCGCGGCCGACGTGGGCGCTCTGGCCGAAGCATTCGATGCGGAACTGGCCGGAACCCATGCGTTCGATGACAAGTGAGCCGTCGGCGAGTGCGGGTTCCATGATGAGGCCGACATCGTGCTGCTGGGCGAGTTCGCGGAGGAGGGCTTCGCTCTGGAAGGAGCCGGTTTCTTCATCGGAGGTGAGAACGAACGTCCAGTTGGCATCGGTCCTGGTGGAGTGGAGCGCTTCGAGGGCGGCGATGGCGATGAGGATGCCGCCTTTCATATCGACTGCGCCGGGGCCGGTGGCGTTGATGCCATCGGGGTTGAGCGTGAGTTCGCGGAAGTCGCCCTCGGGCGGATGCACGGTATCGAGATGACCAGCGAGGAGGATGCGCGGTCCGTGACCGTACCCCTTGTGTCGCGCGACAAGGATGGGCGGAAGGTTATCGTTGTCGAAGGGCGGTTGATTGGGCTGGCGGAGCCAGGATGGTCGGGGGTTCCCGGGTTTGAGTTCGATGCGCGCGCCGATGGCTTCGAGTCGCTGGCGAAGGAGATTGCGGTAGCGGTCGAGGCCGGGCTGATGATCGCCGCCGGTGGGAATGGCGATGTGGCTGGCGAGATCGCGGAGGAGTTGATCGCGCTGGTTGGCGATGGCGTTCGAGATGGCCCGTTCACGTTCGTTGAGCATGCGCCCATCGTAACGCGATGATGGGGTCAGCGGGTGCTGGCACGGTGCGGCGCGGTCTGCGCGCGGGTGCGTTGGGAGTCCGGCGATGTTGCTGATGCTGTTGCGGGAGCATCGGGCCATTCGCCGCGGAAGACTTCGGTGGCGGGGCCGGTCATGAAGATGTGGTTGGTGGCGGGATCCCAACGGATGAAGAGGTCGCCGCCGGGGAGATGGAGGTGGACTTCGCGCTCGAAGCGGCCGGTGAGCATGCCGGCGACGGCGACGGCGCAGGCGCCGGTGCCGCAGGCGCGGGTGGCGCCGCTGCCGCGTTCCCAGGTGCGCATGGTGGCCTCGGCGGGTGACTGAATGCGCACGAAGTGGGCGTTGATGCGCCGGGGGAATGCGGGGTGGTGCTCGATCTGCGGGCCGAGTTGTTCGAGGTCGAGGGTGGTGAGTCCTTTGCCGGCGAGTTGATGATTGTCATCATCGAAAAACGTGATGTGGGGGTTTCCCATGGAAACGCCGACGCCGGTCCACGTTTCCCGCGTTGCCGGGCCGACTTCGATCGCCGCGTGATGGGTTTCGGGCGAATACCTACTGAGTGCATCAACGCGGATGGGGATGCGGGGCAGGTCGAGGATGGGTTCACCCATATCGACGGTGACCTGATCGACCTTGTGGTTTTCATCAAGCGTGTAGGCCAGAGAGAGGATGCCGCCGCCGGTGTGGATGCGCATGGGGTTGGCGGTGGTGAGGCGATCATCGTGGGCGAGTTTGCAGACGCAGCGGATGCCGTTGCCGCACATTTCGGACTCGCTGCCATCGGCGTTGAACATGCGCATGCGCAGGTGGGCATCGGTGCCGGGGTGAGGTGGGCAGAGGAGGATGAGTCCATCGCTGCCGATGCCGGTGTGGCGATCGGCGACGGTGCGCGCGAGTTGGGGAAGATCGTGGTGCGACTCGACCGATGGATCGGTGATCGCATCGAGGTAGATGTAGTCGTTGCCGAGGCCGTGCATCTTCACGAATCGCATGAAGTGAGTGTACGCCGGCGAGAGGTGCGGTCGCGGGTGTGGTCAGCGGGAATCGCTGATGCAGATGGCCATGAGGGGCAGTTGGCGGTGCACTGCGTCGTTTGCAGCGTCGTGCTGCGGTGAAGTTCGTTCGGGCAGGATGAAGAGCAGCGAGCCGGAGAGGATGAGCATGATGGCGGTGGCGAGTTTGATGTTGCGAATCTGTCGATCGATGGGCAGGATGCGCGCCGGGTGGCCGATGAGGGTGGCGAGATAGAGTTGGCGACTGAGGATCGATCCGTGGCGCCAACTGCGTCGACGGGGACTGATGGCGTTGAGGCGGGCAACCTGTTCGAGCGCGCTCTGCATCGCGGTGGCGGCGTGGGTGGTGACGATGGGCTCAGCGCGCGTGTGCAGTTCGCGCGGCGCGGTGGATGCGGCGGGCTCGATGGTGTTGAAGGATTCAAGTGATGGCGGATGCTGGCGCGAAGACGGCGAAGTGCGAACGCCGGAGAGGTGCTGCACCGCGAAGGTGTCGGCCTGGCGCTCGTAGCGGCGACTGATCCACCCGAAGAGGGTGAATGCGCCGAGGAGCGTGAGGATGAGCGCGATGGCATCGATGGTGGTGCCGGCGGCGAGCCCCCAGCTCGGGAGACCGCGGTTGAGCGCGATGAGGGCGGCCTCGATGAAGACGGCGGGCGCGATGAGACAGGCGAGCATGGCGATGAGGAGCCAGGGCATGTGGCGCCGGCGAACGTGGCCGATTTCGTGCGCCATGACAGCACGCAACTGATCGCGGCGCATGGATTCGATGAGCGCATCGGTGAGCAGCACATAGCGGAGCGGCGCGAGAAAGCCCATGACGGCCCCGTTGATCATGCTGCCGTGCGTATCCCACAGGAGGATTTCGCGCACGCGCACGCCGTGCGCGTGACAGATGTCGAGCAGATCATCGCGGACCTCCCCGTTGGGGAGCGGTCTGACCGCCAGCAGCACGCGCGCGAGCAGCGGAGAGAGCAGCAGCACGAGAAGCGTCGCGCCGAACGAAGCGATTTCGTTCACCGGCGTCTGACGACCGGTGCGCGGGTCAACCGGGATCATCCGATCAACCATTTCCCCCAGCGCGATGATGATGAGGATGGGGACGAGCATCAGCAGGATGTTCAGCCGGGCCTGCAGGAGCACGTATGCGCCGCGGGTGGGAAGAGTGCGCAGAGGGATGCCTTCATCCAGACGGCGAAGCATCGTGGCCTCGCGCAAGCGACGCACGACGGGAAAGTACACCCACCACAATGCCGCCAGCGCGAGCAGCGGCGGTGAAACCGCGATGATTTCATCCAGAATGATGAGGTTTCCGCCCAGCATCGCACGAACTGCGCCAACCCAGTCGAACGCGATGCACACCAGAACATGGTTTGCCAGCGCGAGCCACGGCAGCCACTCGGCCGCGGTTTCCGCGCGGCGCAGTGCGCGGAGCTGGCCGGTGCGATCCATCTCGTTAACCGCACGACCGATGAGCAACCGAAGAAGGATGAGAAAGGTGATCGGCGGACCAAACGCGACCCCGGCGGCGGTCCAACCGCGGAGCGGCGTGGTGATACCCAGACCGAGCTGCTCCCCTTCTCCGCCGGCAATGACGACCAGCAGCACAAGGATGACGAACACCGGGTTCATGCCGCGCGATGATCCTTCAAGGGCGGGTGATCTCGCCGAGGTCCACGATGAGCTGGCCGTGCCGATAGAAATCGACGTTCATCGTCGAACGGTTGATGAAGGTGAAGACCAGACAGTTTGCACGGGTGGCGTCGGCGTATTGAAGATCGCCCATGCCCGGCCCGGCGTAGTCGGTGTTCTGATACTCCTGCGCATGAAAATGGAAGTGAAAGATACCCGTGTAGCCAGCATCAAACATCGCCTGCGATGCATTGAAGCGGATATCACCCATGCGGTACTGGGGCTGGAACTCGAGAATCTCGAACCGATTCTGCGGGTCAAGCGAGATGATGCCGCCGTACTCGGTTGTCTTGTCGGTCAGGTCTCGATCGGCGTATTCAAAGAGATGCGCGCGGACTTCGGGCACCTGCATCGCGCGGATGGC
>CBFGRU010000230.1:0-4877 GCA_965651255.1 uncultured Phycisphaerales bacterium | reverse complement strand
TCATCACCGAAACCATGGTCAGGCGCTTCGCTTCACCGCTCTTCGTGTCAAACACCCACAGGTCACTGCCGTGTCGGCGTTCCTTGTACGGTCGGTACAGATAAGCCGCATACCGCCCATCATGACTGAACGACACCGATCCGGCCGATGGCCCCCAATAGCTCTGGTCGGGGAAGAGTTTTTCAAGCGTCAGCTCGCTCTTCTTCTTTTCATCCTTCTTCTCATCCTGCTGCGAGGATGAAATCGGGACCGGCATCAACGCCCAGGCCTGCGACACACTCATCGCCGCACCCGAGCACACCAGACAACCCGAGAGAACCATCACGCTCAGCCGTGAATCCTTGCGCACGTGCCTGTACTCCTCTATCGTTCGATCGATCGCGTGCGGACTTCGCACCCGCCCCATCGACCGATCGTCGCGTCAATCCTTCAGTCTGAACCACAATCAGACCACGCCGCCATCGTCTACCGACAAAGTGGCCGCGCGTTCCCGCATCATCCGCACAATTCACCCAAACGGACGGCCGCACAACTTCCGGCGGCCGGTAGCATGTGCAAACGCCCATTGACCGCAGACCATGACACGGAGTCCTGATCGTGGCGAACACCTTGCCTCAATGCAACCGATTTCTTCCGATGTTGCTTCTCATCTCCATCCTCTTTGGGTGTCAGGGGCCTTCCAGGTCACCCCAAAACGCCGAAATCTCCATTCAGGGTGACTCGTTGAGCTGGCTGGAATGGATGAGCGGCACGTGGGAGATGCGCGATGGCGACACCGTGACCGAAGAACGCTGGTCGATGCCGCGGGGTGGAACCCTCATCGGAACATCCCGCACGATTCGCAATGACCGGGTTGTCTTCTTTGAGTACCTGCGGATCGAAGATCGCGGTCAGGATGCGGTAGTGTACCTGGCCAGTCCCGCCGGCCGCTTTCCGCCGACGCCCTTCCGACTGGCCGAGCGCAGCGCGCAGCAGGTCATCTTCACCAATCCCGAACACGACTTCCCGCAGACCATTGCCTACGAACGCCAGGGTGAGATGCTGACCGCGACGATTGCCGGTGAACAAGGCGGTGAGCTTCGCACGCAAACGTGGACATTTCACCGAATCGCAGAGTAATCGTCCGCCGCACCCGGTCTCATTCTGCCTGTCGTATACTCCGCCACATGCAGGAACCGTGGGCTGAATCCGACACGACACCGACTTCATTGCGCGAACACCACCGCGCCAAACGCGAGGAGCGGCTGCCGCGATTGCGCTCGCGCGATGTTGTCCGTTCGTTTCTGAATGATGTTCTTGAATTGGATCTCCCGATCCTCAGAACGGTCGTGGATCTGACGATTCGCCCGGGTCGATTGTGTCGCGCGTACATCGACGGCTACCGGTGGCGATATTCCAACCCGCTTCGGTATGCGTTCCTGATGTCCGCGGTGATGGCATTGGTCTATACGCTGCTCGGAACATCACCAAGCGCAGCCATTGATCGCATCGTCGAGGATTCAAGGCCCGTTCGCGCGGTCGATGAGCAGGCGCCGGGCGCAGCCGGCGAGGTAACTCCCACCGATGATGAACCCGCTGCGGATCAGACATCGACGGAAATCAAGACGGTCGAGGATGACACTCAACGGGCCGAGCGCGAGAGACTTCGCCGCTCGTTCGAGGATCGGCTTCAGTGGTCGGTCGAGACCATTCGCGCGAACCTTCACTACATCGCGTTCTTCATGCTTCCGATCGTTGCGCTCATGCTGCGCATCTTCTTTCGCAAGGCGCAACTGAACTTTGCCGAGCACTACGCCTTTACCCTGTTCGTCTGGGGGCACGGATTCCTGTTGACCGCCGCGTTCGGGGTGATCGGGTTGCCGGAGACCCTGACCGGCTTCTCGATCGCGTCGGTCATCTCACTGGGCTATCAGACCTGGGCGATCCGCCAGTTCTACGGCGAAAGCTGGATCCATTCGACGATCAAGATCATCATCCTCACGATCCTTCACACTGCTTTCAGCGGCTGCCTCGGCAGCATTCTGGCGATGGCGATCGTCCTGAGCGGTCTGTTCCTGCTCTGAAGGGATCATGACCGAGCGGCTCATTTTCCCGTTCTACAAACTTTGTGCTAAGGAACCGGCCGGTTCATCCGTCTCACTCAAGGGAGGGGCATCGGGCCTTCCCGCCTTGGTACTCATTTCGCAGAACCTCCTCAAGCACCTGATGGAGACACGTTTCATGCCACCGATCAATCGACTCCTCCCGGCAATCTTCGCTGCCACCATCGCATTCCCCGCGCTTGCGGACATCAAACTCATCACCTTGCCGGTGCGCGAGCGCGTCGAGATTCAACTCGACCACGCCAGTGCCACACTGGTCGAAGAAGAACGCATCGTTCCACTCGCCGAAGGTGTAAACGATGTTGTCTTTGCGTGGACCAACACAAATGTCGATCCGAGTTCGATTCAGTTCCGCTGCCTGACCGATCCGGATGCGATTCAGGTCCTCAGCGTCGAGTATCCGCCGAACCAGAACGCGCTGGTCTGGCAGGTCTCCGCACCCAAGGCCGGTTCGGCGCGCATCCGCATCAGCTACACGATTGGCCGATTGAACAAGTCGTTTCAATACCGCGCCGTGGCGAGCAACGACGAATCAACTCTTTCGCTCTGGCAGTACATTGAGCTGCATAACCAGGCCAATGAAGCATTCGGCGAAGCGGGCATGTGGCCGGGCTTCGGCGAGCGCCTCGAGCGGCCGATTGGTGTCAACGAAACCCGCCGCCTGATGTTGGCGCGGTTTGACAACCTGCCCGTGAAAAAGACCTACACGGCTGATTATGCAACCAACGGCTACCTGGATGCCGGCAAGCAGCAACTGAGCATTCCGATGCACTATGTGCTGACCAATGACGCGGCGAACGGGCTCGGCCAGTACCCGCTGAAGTTCGGCAAGGCGCGCATCTTTCAGGATGATGGACGCGGAACAACCGCGTTCCTCGGTGAAGACTGGCTGAACTTCACGCCGCGCGATGATGAAGCCAAACTCTTCCTTGGTGTGGCGAAGGACATCGTCGTCAAGCGCACCATCGCCCGTCGTCAGCAGGAGCGCATCGCCGGTCAGTTGTATGACTTCGATGTCATTGTGCAGTACGAGATTGAGAACTTCAAGGATTCTCCCGTCGAGCTCGACATCATTGAAGACCTGCGCGCCCTGCGGAATGAACTGCGTGGCGATACAGGACGGACCGTCGAGTGGGAGTTCGGCGATGACGGCACCCTGAAGGACCAGCTCATCGCGGAACAATCCACTGCGGAACGCGTGCAGTTTCGGGTGAATCTCCCCGCGCGCAATGCAGAGGATCAGAGCGCGACCAAGATCACCCATCGACTGAACATCATCATCAAGAACGAATGGTGATCAGCGATCGCTATACCCCTGCCTTCATGAACCAATACCAACGTAGCACGAGAATTCCCATGCGATTCATGAATCGACTGACCCGACACATCTGCCTCCTGCTCGCGATGACGACCGTTTCCGTCGCGGCGAATGCACAGAACGTCGACCTTTCCACCGTTCCGCAGCGCGACACGGTGCAGTTGACGATCTACAACAGCGAGGACCTGACGCTCGTCCGCGAGACTCGCCGTCTCACGTTCTCCGAGGGAATGAACCCGCTGCAGTTTTCCTGGGCGAACACCCTCATCGACCCTTCGAGCGTTGAGCTGCGCTTTCTGACGCACGCGAATCAGCTTGATCTGCTCGACACCACCTATCCCCACGACAAACCCCAGATGCTGTACTGGAATGTGCGCAGCCGCATTGATGGGGAGGCCGTCGTCGAGATTACCTACTTCACAAGCGGCATCTCCTGGGAGGCGGACTACGTTGCGATTGCGAATGAGGATGAGACGAACCTTGCCTTCGATGGATTCGTGCGCATCACGAATCGATCGGGTGAAGACTACTCGAACGCGCAGATTCGGCTGGTGGTCGGAACGATCAACCTCGTTGAAAAGGTCCGCGAACTGGCGGAGCGCGGCATCATCTCCAAGAACGTCGCAGAGCGGTACTACCAGGGCGGACGCCTGGATGCTGCACCCGCTCCGGCACGGGAAATGATGCGCGATGAAGTACGATCACGCCTCAATCAGTTTGGCGGCGGCGGTCAAGCGGCACCGAAGGAGATCATCAAGGAAGGGCTCAGCGAGTACTTCATTTACACGATCGAAGGTGAAGAAACGGTCCGCAATAACTGGTCGAAACGGCTTCGACTCTTTGAAGGAACCGACTCACCATTCCGCATCCAGTACCGCTACCGCCCGGCTGAATACGGCGACCAACTCGTGCGGTTGTACCTGCTCAAAAACGATGAGAAGAGCAATCTGGGAACGACTCCCCTGCCTGATGGACTCGTGCGTCTCTTCCGAAACAACGGGCGAGACGGCCTGAGCTTCCTTGTCGAACATCAGATCGACTACGTCCCCATCGGGCAGGAGATCGAACTCGTCCTCGATCAGGATCCGGAAGTCATCCTCGAACGAACTCGGCTGAACACCCGTCGCGATAACTTCTGGTTCCGGCACACCGATGGAAGGCGACTCATCAATGCCGATGGCCAGACGCGCATCGAGAACAACTGGCCCGTCGCCGGATGGAATGAACACGAAACCTGGGTTGAACGAATTCGCAATTATCGCGACAAGGCGATCGAGGTCGAGATTCGCCTCTCCTTCAACGGCGATGTCGAGTTCATCAGCGGCCTCAATCCGACGCTCTTTGATTTCCGCAGTCCGCAGTTCACCGCGACGATCCCCGCGATGACGACGCGCGATCTCGAATACATCCTGATACATCGCATGGGGTCCAACGCGAAGCAGAATGCGGTGCAGTTG
>CBFGRU010000229.1:0-4884 GCA_965651255.1 uncultured Phycisphaerales bacterium | reverse complement strand
GCATCCTGTTCGATCGCTCCCGATTCGCGCAGATCGCTCAAGCGTGGCTTGTGCCCTTCCCGTTGTTCCGGGCCGCGATTGAGCTGGCTCAGACAGACCACCGGGACCGACAACTCGCGTGCGAGCGCCTTCAGGCCGCGCGATAACTGACTCACTTCCACCTGCCTCGACTCCGCCGAACCGCTTGTGTTCAGGAGCTGCAGGTAATCCACGAAGATCGCCTTGGCGTCATGCTTCGCAACCATTCGGCGCGCCTTCGCGCGAAGCTGCAGCAGCGTAATCGCCGGTGTGTCATCAACGAGAATGTCCGTCTCTTCGCGCAACTGCACGCAGGCATCGCGCACACCAGCGCGTTCAGATTCGTTCAGCATGTTCTGACGAATCTTCTGCACATCCACCCCGCAGCGGCCGGCCACCAGTCGCTGCACGAGCTGATCCTTACTCATTTCCAGACTGAAAAACGCAATCGGCGTGCGGTTCTCGATCGACACCTGCTCCGCGACGTTCAGCGCCAGCGCCGTTTTACCCATCGAAGGCCGCGCCGCAAGGATGAGCAATTCACCCGGCTGCAGACCGCCGGTCATGCGGTCAAGGTCGTAGAAACCGGTCAACAATCCCGGCGCAGGCATCTCGCGCGAATACACCCGGTCGCGCAACTCATCCAGCAGCGTGCCGAGCGACTCGAACTCGCTGCTTTCGTACCGCTCGGCGATCGTGAAGATTTTCTGTTCACTCTCATCGAGAATCGTCTGCGCATCGCCCGGATTGTGATGCGATTCATGAATGATCTCACCCGCCACGTGAATGAGGTGGCGAACGATGGCCTTATCTCGAACGAGTTTCGCGTAATGCAGCGCGTGCGCCGCGGTGGGGACGCTCTCCGCCAGGTCGATCAGATACTCCTGCCCACCGATGGTGTTGAGCAGATTGCGGTCAACCAGCGTCTGGTGCAGTTGCACCAGATCGAGCGATGACTGCCGATCGTACAACTCGACGATGATGTCGAACAGAACGCCGTTGCTGCCCGAGAAGAAGTCGCCGCCATCCCGCAGAATCTGCACCACATCGCCGATGACCGACGGCTCCATCAGCATCGCGCCGAGGAGACTCATCTCCGCCTCGGTGGCGTGCGGCGGCAACTTCTCAAAAAGCTTGCCGACTTCCGCATGATCGATCGCGGAACGGCGCCGCCCACCACGTCCGGCGGTCTTGGATTCAGCAAGTGCTTCCTGCGGAGTCATCCGTGACATCCTCGCACCCCGCCGAGCATCGTGGGGCAATTGACAGTTACATCACAGCCAGTCAAACCCTGCCTGCGAACCACAACGACTCAAACCATCGCCTCGATACCGCACCCGCGGTCACTCACCGGACATCACGAATCATCAGATTCATCGGCCGAGAAGACCAGCTCGCCATCCTCATCCGTATCAAGCGTCATCTTCATCAGACGCCCGATCTTGAACTTCACCGTTCGCTTTGCGGGTACGGGCACGCGCTCGAGCGTCTTGGGGTTCTGCGCAATCCGCGGCGCACGCTCTTTCACCTCGAACACGCCGAAATCGCGAAACTCAAGCCGGTTGCCCTTGCCCAGTTCGTCGATGACGTTATCGAGAAACGCCTGCACCGTCCGCTTCACGGTCGTGCGCTTCTGCTTCGTCTGCTCCGCAATGCGGTCGATCAGGTCTTTTTTGGTCGTTGTCGCCATTGATAGCCCCCACACACATCTCCATCGGTCCGCAAACCCACGATGGCTCACCGACCGATCCCTGTATCCTGATGAACGCCTTCGACCT
Organism: uncultured Phycisphaerales bacterium; assembly: GCA_965651255.1. Classification (GTDB taxonomy): domain Bacteria; phylum Planctomycetota; class Phycisphaerae; order Phycisphaerales; family SM1A02; genus CBFGRU01. The sequence continues at coordinate 3,088 of CBFGRU010000229.1, read as the reverse complement.
GGTTCGAAAGCATCACTCAATCCAGTAGGTAGTATGGCCCCGGAACTCGTGACCGTCAAGACTCAATGCGCCTAAGTGTTTGTCGATCCACTCTTTCGGGCCAATTCAACGGCGATGAGGCCCGATCGACCACGAACGCCGCGTATACGTATCCCAGGGCCGGCCGTGGATCGTTCGTTGCGTGTCCCGCTCCAGAATTCGCACCCATCCCCCCGGCTTCATCGCCGCAGAACGCGGTTGATACACGTCATTTCGCCCATTTTCCCACGAATCTTCCGCAACCACCGCTCGCCTCGGCTCACCCACAAACTCTGATTGCAACCAATCAGATGGCGCGACAACCGAACGCATCCCCGATTCTGCCGCTGAAAACTGCAGCCCCGGCCGCGAACCGCTGCATCCAGCGTGCACCAGGCACACCATCGCCACGCCGCTCCACACCAGAAATGGACTGAATCTGATCTTCATCACACAATTTCCGCCCCTCAGAGCCAACAAGAATCATACCACCCCCTCCACGCTGCCCAAAAGGGTTTTCGCACTCAGCCGATGTCGCCGCAGAACAACCTGGTGATGCTTCAACGCAACATCGCTCGCCGAAAACTCACCGCCGCGCGCATGCGCTGGCCGCGATCGACCAACCGCACACCCCTCCCGCCACGATCTGCATTTCTTCCTCTCCAGTGTGAAATCTTCGAGATTCTCTCGAAACTTCACCAATTCTCTGCGATTTGGGCGCGCAGATTTCGCACCTCCCAATTTCCGCCAATTCTTCGAGATCCGGCGCACCGCGCGACACACTTTGACACCAACCGCGGCGCTCACGAACCCGTTTCCGACGCACCGCCCCGTGCGCACGAATCCGCCACGCTTGTGGTGCTCGACAACGGTGACCACCGCCGCGCGCACGCCAATTCCGATCATCCGCGCGCCACGTGTGATGCCCGCGACACCCATGACCATGCCCGCGCGCACACCACACCGGCCGCCATCATACCTCCCGCTTCCCGTCTTACCTCCCCCTTCCCGTCATACCCGCGAACGCGGGTATCCACCGAATCCACCACCAGCACGCGCACCACTGCGCCCACGAATCATCCGGCGAGAAGGCCATAAAAAGACTTCCGACCCCTTATCCGGCCCCCCTTATCCGGCCCCCATAACTGATCGCCACGGAACCTCCTCACGGGTCTGCAAAAGGGCCTTCATTCGATGTCAGTCTTGCTCGCTGGTTTCAGAGTTGCCGGCTTCCAGTTCGATTTGCTCATGGCGGGCGTTGCCTCCTGAGGGTCCTCGTCAATGGCGCGAGCTTCCCGTGTCGATCGCTCAAGAATAGCGTTTTTTGAGCAGAATCGCGAGTTTGCGGGTCTTTTCGGAGCCTAGCTCGACTTGATAGCAAAGAGTTTGTATACTTGTAGTGTCAGATAGACGATGGTGCTAAGAGTTCACCAGATTGAGCAGGCCCTTGACGCCACTGGAAAGCGGCTCACCGCCGATGGTCCGAAGTCGGTCAAGCTCTATCTTGTCGGCGGAAGTGCGGGACTGATCGCCGGTTGGCTTCCCGAGTCACGGACAACCGGTGATGTGGACGTCACCGATAGTGAGCCGTTCGAGGCCCTCGAAAGCGTGCTTCGTGCGGCGGCAGAAGTTGCCAAGGAGCAGGAATTCCCGGAGACATGGCTGAACAACGATTGCCAAATCTTTAGGCATTACCTCCCGCTGGGCTGGCGGGACCGCTGTCAACGCCGTCGGACCTTTGGCGCGCTCGAAGTCTTCGTCCTGCACCGGAAGGACTTTATCGCGGCGAAGATCGTCTCTGCTCCTGGCCGTCCTCAAGACTTGGAAGATCTTCGCGAATTGAAGCCTACCGCAGATGAGCTGGACTTTGCGAGCGAGAATCTCGATCGGTTGGAGAGGGAGAGTTTGGACGCCTATGCATCATTCGATGACTCACGAAGCATTCTTGAATACTTGAGAGGTGATTCATGACAACCACCTACAACAACACGATAGAACGCGACTGGGTCAGACTCGGCGTCCTCTTGAACTGCGAACCGAGTGACGAGACACCAGATCTGGAGCGGCTCTTGCTCGACACCGCTCGACGGTGTCCGAACAATGCGCGCCTCTTCCCCCTCACGGTGACGTGGCTTGTGTCGTTTGACCAGTATGTCGCCCGCCATCGCCTGCGACGATTGGTGATCGAAGAGCTCGAACCAGAGTATCAGGCGCAGTTGGGTTTGCTCATTGAGACGGCGGTCGAGCAGGGAGCAACCCGCGATCTACTGATTGTCTCTGAAGTGTGTCAACGCGCATCAAATCCACATCCGCTCTACGTGGTCCAGCAAGAGAGCGAGGTGCTCAGGCAGATTGCTTTCAAGAATGCAACGGCCTTGTCACGGCAATGGGGAGTGTGGGCGCCTGCGGTTGTGCTGAAGCGAGATGCCGTTCGTCCTGTGACATGGCTTCTCCATCACAATCCAGACTACCGCGAACGAATTGTGCGCAAGGGAGACCTGCGCGCGAGCATCCTCGAAACCCTTCAGCGGGATTGCCCCGCGCATAGTGTGTCATCCGAGTTGGCATTGGCCCGACTTGCCGGCGCAACCCGCACTGCGGTTCGCAAAGCGCTTCACGCACTGACACAAGAGGGCATGGTCACCGTTGCGAAAGGAGCGAGTCATCATCACGCGCATCCGGTCGCGCTCCGGAAGGTTGCGTGATGAACTGCTCAAGCTGTGTGATCTGAACCGACGTGGTCATACGCTCCGGCATCCCGAGAAACTGATCGTGTCCTTCGATCCTGAACTCCAAGGCAGGCTCATGTTCACCGCGGTACTCAGAGTGCACCGCCTCATGACACCCCGCGACACCAGATCCCCTTCACCGACCCCGACCAAGGCCCCCTCCGGACACCGGAGATTCACTACGCGAGGAGTCAGAAACGTACCTGTCCCGATTTAGTCCGCCACCCCCACAAACGGCAGCAGCAGGATCACCATCACCCACGCCAGCCGACTGGCGGATCATGCCGCCGCAAGAGGACGATGCCGACGAAGACGACGCGGAGCGACAACTCCGCAAGCAA
>CBFGRU010000228.1:0-4962 GCA_965651255.1 uncultured Phycisphaerales bacterium | reverse complement strand
CGCGCACATCGGTACAGCCAATGGCCTCACGTTCACCGAGCAAAGGTGAGTCGAACGAAGTCATCAGGACCGGTCGGTGCTCCGGAGGATTCTCGCAGCGGCCGTGCGTTCCACGTACCAGCGATGCATCAAGCGGGATGACATCCATCAGGGTCCGAAAGCCCAGCGCCTTTTTCAGCAACCTCGTGGCGAGTGCGAGCTTGGGAAAGCGAATCGCGGGATCCAGGATCAACTCCGCCGGGTCATACCCCGGTTTGCGATGGATTTCCACGGTGCGCGCAAAGTCCGGCGCGCGGGAGTCATCCATCCAGTAATAGTACGTGAACCATGCGCCGGGCCGGGCGATGCAGATGAACTCGCCCGCGCGCGGATGATCGATGCCTTCAGCACGTTGCTGCGCGCGATCGAGCACGCGCTCGACCCCGACGGTGTCTTCGCAGGCGCGCCGAACGGCCGCGTGGTCCGCCTCATCACGCACGTAAACATGCGCCACCTGATGATCGGCGACGGCGAAGGCGCGGCTGACTCCCGGTTCAAGCAACTCACCCCCATCTTCATCGCGGATCGTGAGCCACCCCATCCCGCGGAATACGCGATTGAGATGGATCGGCTGTGTCGCGGGTTCGATTCCGTACTCGCTGAGGACGATCACTTCGCGCCCGTGCGCGCGGTAGAAGTTGATGAGATCACCCGTGACCGCGTCAATCTCACGCAGTCGCGGCGCAATGCTCGCATGATCATCAGGCCCGTACATCTGCAGCGCGTAGTCCAGGTGCGGCAGATAGATCAGTGAGAGCGTCGGGTCGTGCCATTGAACAACCCGCTTGGAGGCCTCCGCGATCCACTGGCTCGATTCGATGGATGTGGCCGGCCCCCAGAAACGAAAGAGCGGAAATGTGCCGAGCTCTGCCTGCAGTCGATCGCGCAGCGGCGCGGGTTCGGTGTAGCAATCGGGCTGCTTGCGGCCGTCGGCCTTGTAGATCGGGCGTTCGATCAGGTTGTAGTCGCTTCGCGCGTGCGCGGCGAACCGCCAATGTGCGTTGAAGGTCGTGGCGTTCGCATCGCGCGCTTTCAACTCATCCCACACGAAGTCATGCTGGACGAGCCGATTCGATCGCAGCCAGAAACGTATCTCCGCGGTGTCGCGGTGGTACCAGCCGTTTCCGACGATGCCGTGCTCACGCGGCATGACGCCGGTGAGCATGCTGGCCTGCACCGAACACGTGACCGCGGGCAGCACCGGGGTGATCGTGCGCCGACCGTGTTCGTTCGCGAATGCGGTCAGGCGCGGCATCACCTCCGCGCGGAGATGCGCGGGCGAGAGACCGACGACGTTGATGACAGCCAGAGTCTGCAACGATTCCACACTTCCGAATGAGCATCCGAACGATCCGGTGGAAGATCGTACCGGCGCTCACCCCGCATCGCGAGGCAGCAACTCATCGGAAGTAAACTCGCGCAGGTCCGTCGAGATGACGGCGGGCGTGGCGACATCCTCATCGGTCGTCGCGTGCAACTCCTTCAGGCGACGTGCACCGGGGAGGAGGTTCCGCTCCAGCGACCCGACGGCGCTGTTGAATGCTTCCGACGATCGCCGCAGATTCACACCGACTTTCTCGAAGTGCTCGACGAACTTGCCCAGCCGGCCGTACAGGTCGCGCCCGGCGTCGGCGATGAGTCGCGCGTTCTCGGCGATCGCTTCCTGCTGCCAGCCGTAGGCAATCGCGCGCAACATCGCCACGAGCAGCGTGGGGGTTGCGATCATCACATGCTGCTGCATGGCCTGCGCGTGAAGATCGGGCTTCACTTCCAGGGCCGCCGTCAGCGCACTCTCCAGCGGCATGAACATCACGACCAGCTTCGGCGTGCGGTCGAACTGACTCCAGTACGCCTTGGATGCAAGCTGCCGCATATGCGTCTCAACCTGCCGCGCATGACGTTGCAGGTGCGCGGTGCGGTCGGCATCCGGCTGAATGGAATCCAGGTACGCATCGATCGAAACTTTGGAATCGACCACGATGACCGCATTGCCCGGCAGGTTGATCGTCATGTCGGGTCGGTCGCGCGTGTTCGGATCGTCCGTCTGCACCTGCTCGTTGAAGTCGCAATGTGCGGTCATTCCCGCGAGCTCCACGACGTTGCGAAGCTGCATCTCACCCCATCGGCCGCGCTGTTCCGGGCGGCGGAGCGCCGTCACCAGGCGATTTGTTTCCGTCCCCAGCCGGTCGTGCGCCTGCATGATCATCTCCAGATGCTTCTGCAGGCCTGACTTGTCTTCCAGCCGCTTCTTCTCGATTTCTTCCAGGGATCGATTCTGTTTTTCCAGCAACTCCCGCAGGGGCTTGGCGGATTCTTCAAACGTCTTCTCCGCCCGCTTGAGGAATTCGCTGGTGTTTGATTGCAGCACCTTCGCGCCGGTGGCTTCGAAAATCGCGAGCAGCTTCTTCTCCGCCTCTTCGAGCAGGCGTTTCTGTTCTTCGATCTGTTCCTGCCGGGCGCGAAGCTTCTCGGTGGTGGTGGCGACATCTCGTTCCGCCTGCTCGCGGCGCACTTCCGCAGCACGAAGTTCATCGCGCAATGCGGCCTCGACGTCGCGCCACGCCCGTGCCTGCTCATCACCCATCGCCGCCCGGGCCTCTGCATTCGCAGCGCGTTGCGTCAACTCCGCGTTTCGCCGTTGGTTCAGAAGGAACATCACCAGTGCCGTGATGCCGACACCCGCGGCCAACCCGGACAGAATCAGAAGGAACTCAGTCATGATGCAGCCATTCTACGGGTCATTTGACGGATGCGCACGAGTGAACCGCCCGCCCGGTGACAGACAGGTGTCACCATCGGATCGATGAGCAGAATGCACAGCGAGTCGATGAAACACGCCGCCCGCGTGGATGGCGAGCGGCGTGCGCTGAGAATGCGGATTGATCAGATCTGAGCGGGGGGGTCAGCTGTCAGAGCCGGGCGTAGTCGGTTGAGCAGGCGGGTTACTCGTCGCTCCGCCATCGCTGCCGTTTGCTCCTCCGGGCGTGGCGGGATTGGTGTTGCCACCGCGCGGCGGTCCACCGGCGGTGCCGCGTCGACGTTGCGGCTGCTCACCGCTGCCGCCGGGTGCCGGGGCGGCCGCTCCGCCGGCGTTGCTGCGGTTGCCCGCGCCTTCGAGACTGATCGGTGTGCCACCGGCCCCTTCGCCGCCGGAGCCGCTTCGCTGCGTGCGCGGGGTGACGGGCAGCCGGGCGATGACCTCTTCCGAGGCCGGCTCGCGCAGCAACACACGCTCGCCGGACTCAAGGCCGGAGCGAATCTCTGCGAACAGTTCGCTGGTGCGGCCGACTTGCACGGCCTTCTGGGCGAAGCCGCCGCCTTGCTCGACGTAGACATACGCCACCGGCCCATTGCGGAAGATCGCCTGCAGCGGAACGTGCAATGCATCATCAACGCGGTCGAGGTGAATCTCCGCGCGGCATCGCATCGAGGGCTTCAGCCCGAGCGCATCAATATCGTTCAGAAGAACTCGAACCGTGTAGTCGCGGCGATTGGGGTCGCGCCACCCGCCCGTTCGCGCGAGCACCGAGACGCTCATCACTTCGCCCGTCAGGGTGCGATTCGGCATGGCATCGCTGACGACGGTGACCCGCTGCCCCTTGTCAATGCGGCCGGCCAGCGTTTCGTGCACCGAAACTTCGGCAACGAGCTGACTCATATCCGGCAGAAAGATCACTTCCTGATTCTTTCGCAGTTCGGTACCGGCCTGCAGCGTGTCGTTCTGGTCCCAACGTCCGGCTTCCATGCTCGTTGCGTAGACCACCAGACCTGCTCGCGGCGCGGTCACGACCGTCTGCTTGAGCTGACGCTCGAAGTCCGCAAGACGCTGGGCGCGAATCTCGTACTGGCTGCGGCGGGCATCGAGCGAGGCCATCTGCCGCGAAATCTCCGCCTCATGCCTTGCCTTCACGCGCAGCAGTTCTTCCTGCGCCTGTTCGAGGTCCGAGAGGTTCTGCTTCTCTTCACGCTTGTGCTGATAGTTCTCGTACACCCAGAGGTCCAGCTCCGCCTTCTGCACGTTGGATTCGGCCCGGACGAAACTGATTTCATCCTGCCGATACTCATCCTGGCTGATGAACCCCTTCTCGACGAGATTCTTTGCTTCGTCGAACTTGATGCGCAACCGCTCGAGGTCTTTCTTTGCGGTCTCGATCGCGAGTTCCAGATCCTGCCGGCGGGAGGCCACCGTTCCTTCGCGCCACTCCTGAAGCGCGAGCTCGGCCAGTTCAACCTTCAACTGCGCCTGGGCGAGTTCGCTCGCGTTCTGGCTCAGTCGAATGTCCAGTTCCTTTTCCGCGGCCTCGACCTCGTTCTTCGCGTTGATCAGATCGATCTGGGCGTTCTGAATCTGGCTCGTCAGCTCATCATCCGCCAGTCGCAGCAGAATATCGCCCGCCTGGACCTGCGTGCCTTCGGGCACGATCTCGGTGATGACCGCCCGCACATCGAGCGGATTGCGAATTTCGACCTGGTTCAGCGCCGTCAGCTCGCCGTTGGCGGGAATCGTCACGCTGAAATCGCCGACCGCAACTTCGAAGATGTCACGCTCCCGCTCGCCCGCAGCGTCGGCCGAGCCGCCGGAGAGGGCCACGTACAGCACCCCGGCAATCAGGATCGCCAGCGCCACCACCGTCAGCAACATCGTCATCGCGCTTCCGCGACGGGGGAGGGTGGAGGTACGGGCACTCTGTCGTTTCGTTCTCATCATCATCTCACTCAGTCGATCTCTCGCGTGCGGCTTCAGCATTCTCACCGGCGTTTCGCCAGCCAATCCATCCTCGGATTCTCAATCTTGCTCAAAACGCATGGAATCAAGACGGGCCCGGTTTCTGTCAGACGAACGCGGCGGCCGGTCTGTTCCTTGCGAAAATCACGGATTTTGTCCCTCCGGACCCCCGGGACCCCCCGGACCCCCGGAACCGT
>CBFGRU010000227.1:0-5020 GCA_965651255.1 uncultured Phycisphaerales bacterium | reverse complement strand
GACGCCGCCGGACTCTTCGAGCTTCTTCTTGAGTTCTTCGGCTTCTTCCTTCGAGACCTTTTCCTTGACGGCCTTGGGGGCGCTGTCGACGACGTCCTTGGCTTCCTTGAGGCCGAGGCCGGTCGCTTCGCGGACGACCTTGATGACCTGGATCTTCTTGTCGCCAGCGGACTTGAGGATGACATCGAACTCGGTCTGCTCTTCGGCCGCCTCGCCGCCGCCTCCGCCACCGGGGCCGGCCATCATGACAGCTCCGCCTGCAGCGGGCTCGATGCCGTAGGTTTCTTTCATGTAATCCGCGAGATCAACTGCTTCCTTGAGGGTCAGGCCGGCGATCTTGTCGCCGAGGTCAGAGATCTTCGCGTCGAACGTTTTGGTTGCTTCATCGGACATGGTGGTTACTCCAGCGGTTTCATACTCATCCGAGAGGGGCCGAACACTCGACCTTTAACCCGCAGGCCAATCGGATGCAGTGCTGTCTTTTCAGTTCTTGCTGATGGTCTCGCCCTTTTCGAGTTTCTCCTCGATGGACTTGATGACGGCAAGCAGGGTGCTGCCCGGGCCCTTGGCCGCGCCGACGACATTGCGCGCGGGGGAGAGCAGGATGGTGACGACCTTGGCCTGCGCTTCTTCGCGGGTGGGGAAGGTGCTGAGGCGCTTGACGCCCTCGGCCCCTTCGAAGAGTTCACCATCGAGGATGGCGCCTTTGAGGTCGAGCTTCTCGATCTTCTTGGCCCAGTCGACGAGCGTACGAGCGACGTTGACTACGCTCTCGCCGCCGTACGCCAGGGCGGAGGGGCCTTCGAGTATTTCGCCGAGTTTTTCGAGCTTGGTGCCGGTGAACGCTTTCTTCGCGAGCGAGTTCTTCACGACGGTGATGCGCACGCTCTGGCGGGCGAGGTCCATCCGCAGTGAATTGTTCTCGTTGGAAGTGATTCCGCGGATATCAATGACCAGCGCGGCATCCGTGGTGCCGAAGCGCTCGGTGTATTCCTCGACGATCATGTTCTTGACTGGACGACTCATTTGGGTGCTCCCTTCGCGTGCAGTCAGATGGTGACCTGGACGCCGGGCGTCATGGTGCCGCTGACGGTGATGCGTTTGATGTACTGCCCCTTGGCGGCGGACGGCTTCACTTTGTTGATCAGATCAAGGAAGTGCGTGAGGTTCTCGAGGAGATCGCCCTCGGAGAAGCTCATTTTCCCGATGATGCAGTGAATGTTGCCACCGGTATCGTTTCGATACTCGACCTTGCCGGCCGCGTATTCCTTGACCGCGGTGACAATATCGGCGGTGACGGTTCCGGCCTTGGGCGAGGGCATCAGTCCCTTCGGTCCGAGCACACGACCCAGCTTAGAGACGACGCGCATCATGTCGGGGCTGGAGACGGCGACATCGAAATCCATCCACCCGCCGGCGACCTTGTCGACGAGATCTTCCCCGCCGGCTTCGACTGCGCCGGCATCCAGTGCGGCCTGCTTCTTGTCATCGGGACAGAAGCAGACGACGCGCGCCGACTTGCCGACACCCTTGGGCAGGGAAACCGATCCGCGAATCGCCTGATCTGCCTGCTTGGGGTCGATGCCGAGGTGGACGCAGATTTCAACCGACTGGTCGAACTTGGGGCTCTTGAAGTTCTTCAGCGCCTTGATGGCGTCAGCGGGGCTGACCGGTGATTTCGGCGTCAACTCCGCGTTGGCACGAGCTCTCTTGGTCAATTTCGGCATGGGTTCAGCCCTCCACCACGGTAATGCCCATGGATCGGGCGGTGCCTTCGATGGTGCGCATCGCTGCTTCGACGGAGGCGGCGTTCATGTCCTCCATCTTTTCCTGCGCGATGGTGCGGACCTGCGCCTTCGTGATCTTGCCGACTTTGTTGGCGTTCGGTTGGCCGGAGCCCTTCTCGACGCCAGCGGCCTCGGCGATCAGCGTCGCCGCGGGAGACGACTTGATCTCGAACGTGAACGAGCGGTCCTCGTAGACGGTAATCACGCAGCCAACGACCTTGCCGTTGAGCTGTCCGGTGGCGGCGTTGAACTGTTGAATGAACTGGCCCGGGTTCACGCCGGCTGCACCGAGTGCCGGACCGAGCGGCGGCGCGGGTGTGGCCTTGCCCCCGGGGGCCATGATCTTGAACTGTTTAGAGATTTTCTTCGCTTTGGCCATTGGTCACTCCTACCTCCCACAGGCACCCGTGCTTCGTGCACGTTGCGGTTCCCGGCCAGTGGGACCTCCGCGATGCAGTGGTTCGAACGGTTTCAGATGAAGACGAGAAGGATAGCGGGGCTCCGAACTCGGACAAGCGGCCGAGAACCGGTTTTCGTTGGGGCGATGACAGTGGCCATGTCGGTGGTGCAGCCGTGCCTTCGCTGCCGAAACGGCATCCAATGCCGTCAGTTCGGCGGTAGGAGCGTGAAGAGCCGGAGGCCGCCGAACACGTCAAGATTCTTCAGAATCGGCGATTCACGCGAGCAGGGGGCGATTCGATCTGGTCGAGCCGACTGAGGAAAGGATGGCTGCGCGGGGCGCGGCCGTTGTTGAAGTGACCGGTGTTCTGGCTGGCGCGTCTCTGGATGGCGTCTCCTCCATCGGGCCGGGTGCAACGGATGTTGACGGACACCGAAGACGGCACATCGAGCGTGACCAACCAGATACGGAACGGAATCAGCATCATGATTCGCATTGGATTGGTTCTTGGGCTGCTTGCGGTGCTGGCGATGATTCCCCTGTTCATCGTGGAATCGGAACAGGTGTTCGTTGCGTGGAGTTGGTTGGCGCTCTCGCTGGGCGGTCTGGGGGCGTTCTTCCTCATCGGCCGGCTGCTCGAGAAGATCGCCCCCGCCACGCCGGTGGATGAGTACGAAGAAAACCCGTTCCGCCCGCGCCATGAGCCGCGTGGGGTGATGAACGGATCAGGCAGAACGAACGATTCCGCGCGGCGAGCTGCGTGATGTTGATGATCAACCCGCGAGCGCTAACCGGCAGAAGAGTTCAACTCCGGTGGTGATTGCATCGTCATTGAAGTCGAACTTCGGGTGATGCAGCCCCGGCATCTCGCGAGCGCCCTCGGGCAACAGACCGAGGATGAAAAAGCACGACGGGACCTGGTTGCAGTAGTACGAAAAGTCCTCCGCGCCCATGAAGGGCTCGGGGAGATCGTGCACCGTTGCTGCGGGCAGTGCGCTGCGCGCGATGTCGAAGAAGTTCGTGGTGGCGTTCGCATCGTTCAAGGTGACGGGATAGCCATCCTTGTACTCAAGCGTTGCTTCGCAGTTCAGTGCCTTCGCGATTGACTGGCTGATCTCATCGATCCGCCGTTTCGCGAGCAATTGCGTTTCCTTCTTCAGCGTGCGCACCGTGCCTTCGAGGCGCACTTCACCGGGCAAAATGTTGTGCGTCGTGCCACCGTGAATCTGCGTCACGCTCACCACGAGTGAATCGAGCGGTGAGGTGTTGCGGCTGACAATGGTCTGCAGCGCAGAGACGATCTGGCTCGCGGCGACGATCGTGTCCTGATTGAAGTGGGGGAAGGCGGCATGCCCGCCGCGTCCGCGCACGGTGACTTTGAAACTGTCGGCCGCCGCCAGCAGCGGTCCGCGGCGCGAGCCAACCTGATTGAGCGGAAGCGCCGGCCATCCGTGCAGTCCGTACATGTGGCCTACGGGTGTACCGAGTCGCTCGCCGGTAAGGCAGCCGTCTTCCACCATGCGCTTGCCGCCGCCGCCGCCTTCCTCCGCTGGTTGAAAGATGAAGGAGACCGGTCGTGGAAGCGGCTGGCTCTTCGCAATCCTGGCCAGCACGCGCGCCGCGCCGATGAGGATCGTCGTGTGCCCATCATGTCCGCAGGCGTGCATCACGCCGGGAGTGGTCGATGCATACGGTGCCCCGGTGTCCTCTTCGATGGGAAGAGCATCCATATCAGCGCGCAAACCGATGGCGGATTCAGCGTTGCCTGGAAGCGCGCCAAGTACGCCGGTGCCGCCCGCGAGTCCCGCGGCAAACTCCACTCCCACACTCTTCAGCTCACGCTGGACGACATTGCTCGTCCGGTGTTCTTCAAACATCAGTTCAGGATGGGCGTGCAGGTCGCGACGAATGGCGATCAAGTGAGCCAGCTCATCCTGAATCAGGTCTTTCAACGATGCTTCGATCGTGGTGTTCATGGGTTCATCGTATCGCGACTTTCCGAGTGAGGTTTGCTCGGTTCGTTACTTGAGTGCCGGCAGTCCGCGCTCGGTCCGGCCGGCATTCACCTGCGCGAACGATGATTTGTCGTGACGAATCACCTTCGCCAGTTGCGACATGCTCAGGCCGAGAATGCCGGCGGCGGTCGCAACATCCCATCGACACGCGGTCACGATGTCGAGCGCTTCAGCGAGCAGGCCCGGATAGTCACGATGCCGGGGATTTACGGGCATCTGCCTGCCCTGTCGGCGCAACTCCCAGAGTTCGCTTGGCGCGTAGGAGTTGAGATCGATCGATCGCCGAACTTCACGGGCGAGCTTCATCCGCAGACGAAAGAGCGCGACGTGCCGATTCTGACTCTGATGACGCCGCTCGCTTGCGCGGCCGATGATTCCGCTCGGCTGGTGAATGATCTCAGCCGCGGTTGCGACCTTGTTGCGGTGCTGTCCGCCGGGGCCGGATTCGCGCCCGAAGTTCACTGTGCATTCCTTGAGCAGGTCTTCATCCGGCCACATCGCCCGGTGTGGCGGAATTGATCGCAAAAGCGGATCGCGCGGCTGCGAGGATCGCGCTGGTCGATCAACTCCGCGCTGCGTTGGCTTCATCATTTTCTTCTTCGAAGGCCGCGGCATGGTCAACGATAGGTCGCGTCGGTCGATCCAGTGATCAGTGAATGAATCGACAACGAATGGGTCATCAAGAAAATGCCCTGCGCGATGCAGGGCAAATGACTTTCCTGATTTGTAGGAGCGATCATGAATCAGACGTTCGGGCCCGCGCTCTTCACTTCCGCGCTCATGTTGTACTTCCCATCGTTCTCTCGGAAGCGTCTGGC
>CBFGRU010000226.1:0-5033 GCA_965651255.1 uncultured Phycisphaerales bacterium | reverse complement strand
GTGTCGCGCGGTGCGCCTGATCTCTGGATTTTGGTGGAAATTGGGTGGTGTGAAATCAGCGCGCCCGAATCTCGGAGAATTGGTGAAGATTCGAGAGAGTCTTGAAAAATGTGCGGCAGAGGGCAATTCACGGTGAGGGGTAGGTCGTGGTTGCGCGTTGGTCGCGCGGGGTGTACTGCATGTAGGTGGCGGTGTGTTGCCAGAGCGATTCGAGGCGGTCGATTCGTTCGCGGCCGGCATCGCCAAGTTTCTGCGCGACCTGGGCGATGATGAGTTCAACGGCGAGGACGGTGGGCACAGCGCTGTCGAACGGGCCTACTGCGGGAATGTTCAGCGAGCACCAGAGTTCGGTGAGCGAGACGAGCGGCGACAGCGGGCCGTCGGTCAGGACCACGAGTTGAACGCCGGCCTCGGCGAGGGCTTTGGTTGCGAGCATGGGTACTCTGCGGTACCTGGCGAAGTCGATGATGACGGCTGCATCGCCCGCGGTGGCGCCACAGAGGTCGCGTGCAATGGAATGTTCGCAGGTGAGGTGAACCCGCGGTCGGAGCATGGAAAGGCCGCTGTGTAGCACGTGAGCGCCGGCGAGGGATGTCTCGCCGGAGACGATCCAGAGGTGGTTGGCGGTGGCCAATGGTTCGGCCAGGGCTGAAAGCCGCTGCGGATCGAGGGTTTGGAAGGTCATGGCGATCGCCTGCTCGATGTTTCCGCGTGCGGCGGCGGGTGTATCCTGCTGACGAATGCGCTGGCTCGGCGTGGATAGCTGTCTGGCCAGGCCTTCCCGGACCCAGGATTGGAGCTGGGTGTAGCCCTCGAACCCGAGCTTGGCGGCAAAGCGAACGACCGAGGGGCCGCTGGTGCGGGCATGGCGGGCGAGGTCGGCCACGGTGCCAAAGGCAAGCCGGGTGGGGTCTTCGAGGATGACCCTCGCGATTCTGCGCTCGGTTGGCGTGAGGGCGTTGTTGTTCTTTGCGATCAGGTCCTGAATAGACAACGGCCGCCTCCAATTGTATTAGGCGTTGCAATTGGTCGATATGATTGTACGCTTTGGTACAATCAGGCGATCGATCCCTCGTTTTCTCGCACCGGAGATCCCAGCATGGCCGAGTATGTTCCCACCAAGCGCGAGCAGGCGTTTCTTGAGACGGTGGAAGATCCGTCGTACAAGCGCGAGATCATCAATGGCCTGGCGCCGTTTCTGGATGAGAAGGCGCCGCAGGACATGCTGGATTTCTACAGCCCGGAAGAGATCGTGCAATTGCGCGTGCTCAAAGGCGGCCAGCGAGATGTCGAGTCGCGCATGCCCGTCAAAGTGACGCGGCACTTTTACGAGTTGGCCCGTCGGAGTGCCCCGCTTCGGCGATTGGTCAAGGCCAGTCCGGATGAGACGCTGGATCTCGCGGGTTCCGAGGACCCCGGCTTTCAGATGGATTACAGCCCGGTGGAGGGTTTGCTGCACAAGTACGAGATGGGGTTGATGTACGTCATCTCGACGTGTTCTGCACACTGCCGATTCTGCTACCGCGAAGAGCTGATCGCCCGCAAGGAGATTGCTCGTCAGGATGGCACGGTCGCCAAGAAGGGGCTGGCGCAGATTCCGGAGATCGTGGCCTACATCAAAACCCACAACGCGGAAGTCGCAGCCAATGGCGGGGTGCATCCAGAGACCGGACGCGAGAAGCTCCGCGAGATTCTGCTTTCGGGCGGTGACCCGATGGTGCTCAACAATCGGAAGATCGCGGCGTGGCTGGCGGCGCTCGCTGAGGCGGATGTGGAGTCGATCCGAATAGGTACGAAGGAGATGGCGTTTTACCCGAAGCGTTTTGACGATGCGTTCCTGAGCATGCTTGACCGCTTCCACGAGATCTACCCGCAGGTCGGGCTGCACATGATGGTGCACTTCGAGCACCCCGATGAGTTTCTGCAGAAGGATGCTGAGGGCAACTACGTTGAGGACTCTCAGGGCTTCAAGCAGTGGGTGCCCGATACGGGCGTGGCGATGCGCGGCCTCGTTTCGCGTGGCTGGCTGACCGTCGAGAACCAGGCGCCGATCATCAAGGGAATCAACGACGATGCGGATGCGCTGCGCATCCTGCAGCGCGAGTTCAAGCGCGCGGGCGGCGAGAACCATTACTTCTTCTGCGGGCGCGACATCGTTGCCTACAAAGCGTTCAACATCCCGATCGAGCGCGCGTGGCAGATCCTCAACGATTCGCAGAAGGGTCTTTCCGGCGTTGAGAAGCACGCTCGACTGTCGATCACGCATTACAAGGGCAAGACCGAGGTCGCTGCGGTCACCAACGAGCCGATTCCCGGCCTGAAGGGTTCGGAGAACGGCGTCGTCATCTTCAAGATCCTGCGCAACGCACACGCTGCACCGGATGCGGGCAAGGTGTGCATCGTCGGCCGCAACCCGCAGGCGCTGTGGTTCGATGGATACGATGACCGCGTGCTGTTTGATGAGGCGGGTCTGTATGCGTACAACCGCGTGAAGAAGTCGAAGTTCGACCCGGCATCCTCCCTGGCGGTCATGCGGTCGGGCTGCGTGTAAGCGCGCTGGACCGTCGAGGAGCGGATGCGGACATGATCAACAAAGCGTGTGCCAGCGTGCACGAAGCCGTCGCGGATGTGTTTGATGGCGCGGTGGTGATGGTCGGCGGATTCGGTGAGGCGGGCAGTCCCATCGAACTCATTCACGCGCTCATCGATCATGGCGCGCGCGATCTGACGGTGATCAGCAACAATTGCGGCAGCGGCGAAGTCGGCCTGGCTGCCCTGTTCAAAGCGGGGCGCGTGCGAAAGGTCATCTGCTCGTTTCCGCGCACCGCCAACTCGACGGTCTTTCCCGAACTCTATCGATCCGGCGCGTGCGAGCTGGAACTCGTTCCGCAGGGCACACTCGCCGAGCGCATCCGCGCGGGTGGAGCGGGCATTCCCGCGTTCTATACGCCCACGGCCGTGGGCACGCCGCTGGCTGATGGCAAAGAGTCCCGCACGTTTGACGGTCGCACATACCTGCTCGAGCGCGGACTGCGTGCAGACTTCGCCCTGATCAAAGGGCACGCGGCCGACCCTTACGGAAACGTCGTGTACCACAAGACCGCGCGCAACTTCGGCCCGATCATGGCGATGGCGGCCGATGTCGCGATCGTGCAGGCCCGGCGCATCGTCGCGACGGGACAGCTCGACCCCGAAGTCGTCATCACACCCGGCATCTTTGTCGAGCGCGTCGTCGAGGTGGCCGAGCCCGCCCATGAATCCGAACTCGTCGCCGCCGGAGCAACCTACCCATGATGCATGCGATGCAATCCGCCAGCACCGTGGGGTGGTCGCGCGAGCAGATGGCCGAGCGCGTCGCCCGCGACATTCCCAATGGTTCGTATGTGAATCTCGGCATCGGGATTCCCGAACTCATCGCGGGATACGTGCCCAAGGGACGCACGGTGATCTACCACACTGAGAACGGCATGATCGGGATGGGTCCATCACCCAAGCCCGGCGAAGGCGACCCGGAACTGATCAACGCGGGCAAGCGCATGGTGTCAGAGTTGCCCGGTGCTGCATACTTTCACCACGCTGACAGTTTCGCGATGATCCGCGGCGGACACATCGATGTAAGCGTACTGGGCGCGCTGCAGGTTGCGCAGAACGGTGATCTGGCCAATTGGTCAACGGGCGAGGCCGATGCGATTCCCGCGGTGGGCGGCGCGATGGACCTGTGCGCGGGCGTCAAGCGCGTGTACGTCATCACGACCCATTGCACCAAGAACGGCGAACCCAAGCTTGTGGATTCGTGCACACTTCCGCTGACCGGCCGGGGCGTGGTGAACCGTGTGTACACTGATCTGGCGGTGATCGACATTACCCCCGATGGATTCAGACTGAACGAACTCGCCCCCGGAGTATCGTTCGATGATGTGCAGCAGCGAACCGGCGCGGCGCTGCTGCCAATGTCCGCTCGCGCAGAACGGAACAATGCATGACCGCTCACGGCTCATCTGACCCTGCCGCCACCACAACCCGCAGCGCCGAAATCTATGCCCGCGCGCAGCGCATGCTCCCCGGCGGGGTGAGTCGCAACGCGGTGCTGCGCGACCCCTGCCCGATTTACGCCGACCATGCACAGGGCTGTCGCGTCACCGACATCGAAGGCATAACGCGGCTGGATTTCGCCAACAACATGGCTTCACTCATCCACGGCCATGCCGACCCGCGCATCATCGGCGCCGTGACCCGGCAGATGAACCGCGGCACCGCCTTCAACGTGGCTACTGAGGTCGAGGTTCGGTACGCCGAGCACCTGTGCAGCCGCAACCGGAGCTTCGAGAAGATTCGTTTCGTGAACTCCGGAACCGAAGCCATCATGGTCGCCATCAAGGCCGCACGGGCATTCACCGGCAGGCCCATGATCGCCAAGGCCGAAGGCGCCTACCACGGCATCTACGACTATGCCGAAGTCAGCCAGTCGCCGACGCCCGACACGTGGGGCGATGTCAACCATCCGAATCGCGTCCCGCTCGTCCACGGTACGCCGCAGGGTGTGCTGGATGACACCGCCATCTTTCCTTTCAATGACCTCGAGCGCACCATCAGCATTCTTGATGAGAACGCCAATCGATTGGCCTGCGTGCTGCTCGACCTCATGCCCCACCGCGTGGGACTGAACCCCGCCACCTCCGAGTATGTGGCTGCGATTCGCGAGTGGACTGCACGCAACAACGTGCTGCTGGTACTTGATGAAATCATCACATTCCGCGCCGAGTACGGCGGACTCCAGTCTCGCTACGGCCTGACGCCGGACCTCACCGCGCTCGGCAAGATGATCGGCGGCGGGTTCCCGGTCGGGGCTGTGGCCGGTCGCGCGGATGTCATGGATACCCTCAACCCCCAGGCGAAGCGGTTGTTGTTCCCCCATTCAGGAACGTTTTCCGCCAACCCGATTTCGATGACCGCCGGCCTTGTCGCGATGGAGCACTTCGACGAGCCCGCGGTGGCCAGACTGAACACGCTCGCCGAATACGCCAAGACAGGAA
>CBFGRU010000225.1:0-5078 GCA_965651255.1 uncultured Phycisphaerales bacterium | reverse complement strand
AGCTGCCCTGCGAAGAACGGGTCGATCCACGACGGGGTGCCGCCCAGCCACACCGGGCCGAACTGCAGCTTCGCCGCGGTCCCGAGCACCGCGCCCGTCTGCCCCGGGAGCGTCGCCAGGAACACGTGCGTCGCGCCCGCCTCCTTCAGCTTGGTGACGACGGCCGCCATGTCCTTCTGCGTCGGCAGCACGGCCTGCTCGCTGACGATCTCGACGCCGTGGTGCTTGGCCGCCGCCTGCCAGCCCGCCAGCCCGTCCGCGCCGTAGTCGTCCTTCTGGTAGACGATCCCGGCCTTGACCTTGTCCGCCGCGCCCGCCGGGTCTACGCGGTCGCTGGGGCTCACTGTTGTCTTCTCCGTCCTCTTCCTCCGACTGAAACAGATCATGCGCTGACCGTTGCAGGTTGCCGAGCTTCTCGGCCGAGGCGTTCGCTGCCGCATGATCGCCTTTCAGGATCGCTTCCTCCAACGTGAGCGTCTCACGAATCACTTCGTGCAACTGCAGTCGCAGTGCCCGATGAAATGCCTGCCGGTCTTCACCAAACCGGGCCTGTGCGGCCTCGCTCATTTCCACTTCTTCCAATCGTCCCTTCGCACTCGCCAGAGAGAATTGAAGCGTGTCAAGCGATCGCCACAACATGGACTGATCGGCCGCTTCTCCCGCCGCCTGGCCGCGCATGACTCGACCGAGCCCGCGGAACGATCGCCCCGCCATTTCCATACTGTCATGGAACGACAGCATCGCCACCGCCCCCTGCCCGGGTCGCGGCCTCTCCTGCATCGGGTCCACCTGCATTCCGCGGCCGCCGCCGGGACGGGGCGGCGCACCATCCTGCATCGGCGCGCTCATTTCCACTGGCAATGACGCCAGCGACATAAGCGCCGCCACCGAGAGCATTCCGATCGACAATCCCTGACGCGATAAACATCGACTCATGGTGAATCCTCCTCTTCATGGCCGCGGAACCATCCATGACAATTCCACACGGCGATCAGGTACCAACGTCGCACCTCAACACGCATTGCCGCATCTGCCCCCAAATTCAACCACCATCAACAAGACCTCCATCAGGTCAGTCGCAGCACCATGTGCAGTTCATCAAACGACCGACCATCCAACCGCAGCGCATCCGGCTCCCGACCCCACACCTTGAATCCCAATGATTCATACAATGCCAGCGGCGCCGGGTCATGCACCGAAACCGACAACTCCAATCGCTCCACTCCCGGCCATGATCTCGCCGTCTCGATGGCTCGCTCGACGACCGCTCGTCCATATCCCTTCCCGCGCTCAGTCGGCAGACAATACACACCCCAGACACAGGCCCGATGCCGCGCCTTCAGCTTGGTCTCACGCACAACACCGGCTGAAGCCAGAATCTCCCGCTGGTCATCATCCCGCGCAACGACCACGATCACGTTCTCCGGATCGTGCAGTCGCTTCTTCAGCTTCTCCACCGTTCGAAAGCGGTCATCATCCGGCGAACTCATAAACGCCCAGGGCGATTCAACCAGCGACGCGTGACGGAAGGACAGGTATGCACTCGCCTCGCGTTCGGTCAGCAGGAATGGTTCGGGCATACCCCATTATGCACCCGTACCGGCACGCAAGGTCGAACCGGACGATGAATTCACCCCTCAATCAAACAGAATCAGCGGCTTGACCATTCCATCCTCTTTCGTCTGCATCATGCCGAACGCCTTTTCAATGTCGTTGAAACCGAACCGATGGGTCGTCATCGGCAGCGGATCCACGCGCCCCCGCTCAATCAGCCGCAGCAGACGCTTCATGCGCTCGTTCCCACCGGGGCAGAGCGCTGTGCGGATCGTCTTGTCACTCATGCCAACCCCCCAGTCGAGGCGTGGAATCGGCACCGTGTCACCATCGCCGTGATACCCGATGTTGGAAATCGTTCCCCCCGGCCGTGTCGCGCGGATACAGGCAGCGAACGTCTCCGGCGAACCCAGCGCTTCGATCGCGCTATCCACACCGCACCCGTTCGTTGCTTCCATGATCGACTCCACCACATCCTGCTTCGTGTAGTCGAGAATCAGGTCCGCGCCGTAGTGTTTCGATAACCGCTGACGGCGCGCCACGCTCTCGACCGTGATGATGTACGCCGCGCCGAGCAGTCGCGCTCCCACGGTTGCCATCAGGCCCACCGGCCCCTGCGCGAAGATCGCCACCGTACCACCGATTGGAATATCCGCGTGCTCGGCGCCGATAAACCCGGTCGAGAGCATGTCCGCGCAATACACCGCCTGTTCATCGCTCAGCGTCTCGGGAATCAGCGCCAGGTTCGCCATCGCATTGTTCACGTGGAAGTATTCCGCCATCGAACCATCCTTCAGATTCGCAAACTTCCAGCCGCCCAGCATCCCCCCGCACTGCGAGGGAAACCCTCGCTGGCAATCTTCGCACGTGTAACACGGCGTGATGGCATTTACCGCCACCCGTTGCCCCACGCGAAAACCATCGACGTTGCTCCCCAACTCGCTGATCACACCCACGGCCTCGTGCCCCAGCGTCAGATTCGATCGTTCACCGATCGCGCCCCCCACCGTATGCGTGTCACTCGTGCAGATGAGCGCCGCCGTCGTGCGAATGATCGCATCGTTCGGCCCGCACACCGGCAGGGGCTTTTCCATCAGGCCGACTTCACCGATTTGCTTCATGACGAACGCGGTCATCACGCTCGGCTTCACGGCCGGGGTCGTGGGCATGGCATGGCTCACTTGCACAAGGGTTGCACCAACACCGAGGACTCAAGGCCCATAGTGTGCATCCCTCGCACTGCGAGTGCTATCAGGATTTCACCCCGTTCAACCGCTCACACGCACCGGCTCGAAACCCGCGCGATACGTCCTGCTGACGATCGTTCGCGTCGCCTCCGCGTGATTGGGAAACCGCAGGTTCGCCCGATCCCACTCCAGCACCTGACCGGGATACTTCGCGGCCTTCACCGACAGCAGACCCGCTTCGGTGCACAGCAGGCCGTAATGGAACGGGCACCACAGATGCGGCGTCTCGACGCCCAATGCCGTATCCACCCAGGCATGCCAGTGGTTGAACGATTCAAGTTTCGGAAGGTCCGGCCATGCCAGCCCGTCGGTCTTCTCACCATCACGCCAGATTTCCAGCGGACCGCTCGGACCAAGCACCAGCGTTCCACCTTCACACACGACAATCGAGTAAATCCCGCCCGGCCAGTCGCCCGTGCCGATCCCAAGCTGCGCGCGGTCCGGCGACAGCCCCGAATCGTAAAAGAACATGTTGCACGTCGTGTTCGCAAACCGCTCACCCTTCACCGGATACGTCAACACCGTACTGACGCGGTCCGCGTGAAAATGCTCGATCCTCCTCGTCGGCGTGCGCGAACACACCTGCATCGGATGCTGCAACTCCGGAAACGCGAAGAAGAACACATCCGTCAGATGCACCACCCAGTCCGCAATCTGCCCCCCGCCGTACTTCCACCAACTCCGCCATCGCCGCTCGACCATGTTCGGCCGGCACGCCTCATACTCCGCTCCGTTCAGCCACAGGTCGTAATCAAAACCCGCTGGCGGATCGCACGGCTCACCCAGCGTTCCATCGGCAAAGTAATGCCCGCCCGCGAGCGCGCCGTTGCCATACGCGACATGCATCTCAATGACCTTCCCCAGGCCGCCCGACCGCAGAATGTGCACCGCCGCGCGCCGCGCCTGCGATTCAATCCGCTGCGCGCCGACCTGGGTCACCAGGCGCGGCCGGGCACGCACCGCATCCTCCAGCATCGCCAACTCATTCAGTTGTTGAACCAGCGGCTTCTGGCCGTACACATGCTTGTTCGCCGCCAGCGCCATCGTCATGATCGCGCAATGCGAGTGATCAGGCGTTGAGACGATCACCGCATCAAACCGGTCGCCGTACCGATCAAACGCTTCCCGGTAATCCGCGCAGGTGAATGCATCCGGATGATCCGCCTTCGCCTTCGCCAGGGCGTTGGAATCAACATCACACAGACCGACGATTTCCGCGCGCGGATGATTGTTCACCGTCTTGCGGTCGTGCTCGCCGATCGTGCCGACCACGCCGATCGACAGTACCCGCAACGTCGTATCCCGCAGTGCCGCCCGCCGTGCCCAACTCGAGGCCAGCGTCGGCGCAGAAAACGCAGCCACTCCCGCCGCACCCGCAGCGACCGAGGAGGCAAGGAACACTCGCCGGGACATCGCATCCGCAGAGAGCACGTTTGAAGTCAGGGTCTTCTTCACTTGAATTCACCTTCACTCGATCACACGGGCCGATGAACACCACGGCCAGCAGCATACCGCACCGCCCCCCGCTGCGAAACCGACCCCACGAGCAGCCGCTGAGTACCCAACCACGGACGAACCCCATCCTCGCACGGGCCAACTCGGGCATTCAACCCCCGGATTCGGCCAACCGGCCGGCGAACTCGGCGGACCGTTCCGCGACCGGAGAATCCCGCCTGTGGACCTCGAAACGCCGATCTCCGTATGGGACCAACCGGGGCTGGACTCCCACGGTTCGGAGGGGGAGTTCGACGGACCTTCCGCAGACCTCAACGGTTGAGCCGCAGACGCCCCCGCTCGCATCGCAGACGCCCCCGCATCCCTCGCAGACCTCCCCGCTTCAGCCGCAGGCGCCCCCGCTCCAATCGCAGAAGCCCCCGCCCGAATCGCAGACCTCCCCCATCGTTCCGTGGAACTCCCCCGTTGGAGGAAAGGAGGGAACGGAGATCGACCCGGCTGAAGAAGCGCGGTTCGCGTTGGCGGATTCGTTCTCATCGCGAGCCCCGAGGGGTGGAGGGATGAATGTGGTTCCGGGAGTGTGAATGAGCTGCGCCCGGACCCCGGACCCCGCTTTCACGGCCTTCTCCCTTCAGAAGGGGGAAGGGGCGGCTGTCACCCGGCGCCAGCGCGCTCCCTCGAGGTCGCGGCGAATCGGGGGCGATGGTGGGAACGAAAAACGCCCTTCGCCGGTTGGGCGAAGAGCGTTGGTTGATGGGCCTGCAAAGTCGGGGTGATAGGATTTGAACCTACGACCTTCTCGTCCCGAACGAGACGCGCTAC
>CBFGRU010000224.1:0-5084 GCA_965651255.1 uncultured Phycisphaerales bacterium | reverse complement strand
CGGCGAAGATTGGTATGCAGTTCCAGCGCATTCATCGCCATCCCCATGATGCGGCGCATCAGCACACGCTGTACGAACTGCACTGCATTGACTGGCTTACGCGAGCTAATTCAACCCTGCCGGATCCTTCAGACTCGGGGTCATCGTAAGGTCGCCGCTGCCGCCTTCGAGCATCTCCCGGTGCACTGCGTCCAATGTTTCACGCTTCACCGCGGCAATGGCGGCGATGATCTCCTCGATCGGTGCATTCCACTCGTACTCTCGCATCACACGCTGGAGAAACCAGTTCGCTTCAAGGTAGCCGCGCATGTGTGCAGGCATCTGAGCACGGAATTGGGCAAAGTCGACTTCAAGCGTCAGTTCACCCGCAAGTCGTGCCGCCCACTGCGCCGGGTGGCCATACATTCCATTGTCTTCGAGCAAGGTCTCGAAGGTAAAGCGGGGCGTCACGCGGCCACGATCCGGTTCCTGCCCCTCCGGGATGTTGACATCGCTGAGCAGAACGAGCCCATCATCACCTCCATCGATCAGCTCAAGCAGCGGATTACGAACATCAGCCAGGATCTGGCCGTGCCTCATCAGGCGCATACTCATAACCCGATGCAGTACAAAGAGCGCTGCCCGTCGCTCGATCGTTGCGTTCGGCAACCGCCACCACACAAACACATGACGATGCGGCAGATCCCACGTGGCATGATGTGCCGCCATGCTCGGCGCCGATCGTTGGACCCGATCAACCTTGCGCGGTTCAACGGCGCCAATGGTGTCTTCAAGCACGCGCTGAACCTCATCGCGCGCAGCCGGTCCGATTGTCGCGATAAGCACTCGGCCGTCGATGGGAATCAACCGACGAATCGCCTCTGCGACCTCCGCTGCCGCTGCCTGCTGTACATCGCCATTCACTTGTGCATGGTCGATTCCGTGTTGGACAATCTGCGCCCATCCGGCCACCGCAAACTTGTGGGTCATGGCGTTGATGGAGACCGATCGCTCTTCCTGAGCGATCATCTGCTTCTCTCGCTCAAGCGTCTCCTCATGGACTTCAGATGCCCCTAACCAATCGGCGATCTTTGCAGCGCTCTCGGCAAACCGCGCGGGAACGGAAATCGCCTCCAGCCGCATCGTGCCGGCCATCGTTTCGCCGTTGATCCCCAACTCCGGATCGTGCACGGGCTGGGGGTCCGTTGAACGAATCAACATGTGTTCAAGCAGGTGCGACCACTGTGCCTGGTTAGCGCCATCATGGGCCAGTCCGAGCGGCAGGAAGACAAACGTTGCCTGGCGTTCCGCATCGGGTACATGGGCATGGACGACGCGCACATCGTTCTTGAGCGCAAATCGTTCAAATCGAACGGCGTTCGCTTGCGCGGATACACGCGCTGTTATGACGCTCGATGCGATGGCAAGCATCGTCACGACCACGCACACTTTCATCCGGGATACCCATCGCATTGATCGTGTCCTCCAGAGAATGAAGTCGCTCCGGTGTTGTTACACCAGTTGGACTTCACCCTGTCCCTTGATGATTTCGCCAAGAACGAATGCCTGTTCCCCCTGCTTTGTCAATTGTTTCAGGACGCTGTCGGTAAAACTCGGTCGAACAATCAACGTGTAACCGACCCCCATGTTGAACACGCGGAACATTTCCGCCGCATCGACATTTCCCTGCTTCTGCAGGAGATTGAAGATCTCGGGCACTTCCCACGCATTGGTGTCGATCCGTGCATCCAGCTTCTCCGGCAGCGCTCGGCAGAGGTTGCCGGGCAATCCGCCTCCTGTGATATGCGCCATTCCGGAGATGACCTTCTTCACGCGGTAACCGCGCAGCAGTTTCGTTATCGACTTGGCGTAGATGCGTGTCGGTTCGAGAATCACGTCGCCCAGCGTTCGCCCGCCGAGTACCTCGTGCTTCTGACTGAGTTTCAGCTTGCGACGGTCAAGAATGCGGCGAACGAGTGAATACCCGTTGGAATGGATGCCGCTGGA
Organism: uncultured Phycisphaerales bacterium; assembly: GCA_965651255.1. GTDB lineage: Bacteria > Planctomycetota > Phycisphaerae > Phycisphaerales > SM1A02 > CBFGRU01. Next base: position 3,098 of record CBFGRU010000224.1, on the reverse strand, counting down.
TGCCAATCCGATGACCACATCACCGACCTGCACCCGAAGCGGGTTCATTGCGCGCTCGAGTTCAACCACGCCGACCGCAAACCCCGCGATATCAAAGTCACCTTCGTGGTAGACATCCGGCATCTCTGCCGTTTCGCCGCCCAGCAGGGCGCAGCCAGCGAGTTCACATCCCCTGGCGACGCCTTCGACCATCTGGGCGATTCGCTCGGGAACCACCTTGTTGACACCAAGGTAATCGAGGAAGAACAGCGGTTCTCCCCCCTGAACGATGAGATCGTTCACATTCATCGCGACACAGTCGATGCCGACGGTGTTGTAGATTCCCATTTCCGCAGCGAGTTTCACCTTGGTGCCGACGCCGTCAGTACAGGCAATGAGCACCGGGTCCTTGTAGTTTCGCTTGAAGAGTTTTTCGTTGTAGTCAAGTCGGAACATGCCCGCGAACGCACCGTGCTTGCCGATGACGCGCGGTCCGTGCGTGCGGCGCATCATGTGCTCGATCAACTCAACGGACCGATCGCCCGCATCAATATCCACGCCCGCGCCGGCGTAGGTCATGCGGTCATGTTCGTTGACCGCGGGTGTGACAGGACTGGTCGTACGATTGGTGCGGCGGGTCATAGGCAACAGTGTAGGGATGCAGGTCCAATTCGTCCGGCCCGGACATGAGACGATGCCGACGGAAGTGTCAACCGGCGGTACACTCTCATCGGAGGCGTGGATGACCGACCAACCGAACGTCACGGCAGACGCATCGACAACTTCTTCCAACGCAGATCGGGTCAATACCGCCCGCGCGGAGCAGCATCGGCTGCATGAAGCTGCATCACGACACTCGAACTGGAAGCGGTGGGGCCCGTATCTGGCTGATCGCCAGTGGGCCACCGTGCGCGAGGATTATTCGGGCGATGGTTCCTGCTGGGACTACTTTCCGCATGACCACGCGCGGAGCCGGGCCTATCGCTGGGGTGAGGACGGTTTGCTCGGCTTGACCGATCGCCAATGCCGCCTTTGCCTGGCGCCCGCCCTGTGGAACGGCCGCGATCCGTTTCTCAAGGAACGACTCTTCGGCCTGACGAATCCACAGGGGAACCACGGTGAGGATGTCAAGGAGTGCTATTGGCACCTGGATGCAACGCCGACCGCCTCGTACATGAAAGCCCTCTATCGATATCCGCAGCAGGCATTTCCGTACGATGAACTCGTTCGCCAGAATGCACAGCGAACGGTGCTGGAGCCAGAGTTCGAGCTGGAAGATACGGGGGTGTTTGGTGAGAATCGCTTTTTCGATCTGATCGTCGAATACGCGAAGGCGGGTCCGAACGACCTCCTGATTCGCTACACGATTTCCAACGCCGGTCCCGAAACGCACGATTGCTGGGTGCTGCCAACGCTCTGGTTCCGCAACACGTGGTCGTGGGGGCGGTCCGGGGAGGGGTATGTCGAGCACCCGCCGCGACTCTGGCGCGCTGGTGCTGCAACCATCCGTGCAGAGCATGAGACGCTCGGTGTCTTTGAACTCTCCTGGGATGCGGCCCACGACTCCCCGCCAACGGTCCTGTTTACGCACAACGAAACGAACATGATCCGGCTGTTCAATGCAGCAAATGGTCGTTCGTGCGTGAAGGATGCCTTTCACGACTGGCTTGTGCACGGAAAGGCCGAAGCGGTCTCCGCAGATGAGACCGGAACGAAGACCGCCCTGGTCTATCACTTTCAGATTCCGCCGGGCGAATCCCGAACGGTGAGATTGCGAATGCGCTCGGAGCATGATGCAAGGATCGCGCCGGATGGGTTTGCTCAGTCGTTTGATGATTGTTTCGACCAGTGCATTGCAGAGGCGGATGCGTACTACGCACAGTGCTTTCCCGAGCCGATGGATGACGAAGCGCGCCACATCGTTCGGCAGGCGTGTGCCGGGCTGGTCTGGACGAAACAGGCGTACCACTACGTGGTGGGTGAGTGGCTTGATGGCGATCCTGCGCAGCCACCGCCGCCGAGTGAGCGTGCGCAGCGGCGAAACTCGGATTGGCGGTACCTCTTCAATCGCGACGTTCTTTCGATGCCCGACGGCTGGGAGTACCCCTGGTACGCCGCGTGGGATCTGGCATTTCACATGTTGCCGTTCGCACGATTTGATGCGGACTTTGCGAAGAAGCAGCTTCTCCTTCTGCTGCGCGAATGGTACATGCATCCGAACGGCCAGATTCCGGCGTACGAATTCAACTTCAGCGATGTGAATCCGCCGGTCCATGCGTGGGCCTGCTGGCGCGTGTACAAAATGACCGCTCCGCGAGGCGAGCGTGATCTCAACTTTCTGGCGCGCGCTTTCCAGAAACTGCTCATCAACTTCACCTGGTGGGTGAATCGCAAAGACGTCTCCGGCAACCACATCTTTGCCGGTGGGTTTCTCGGTCTCGACAACATCGGTGTCTTCGATCGCTCAGCCCCGATGCCAGCCGGCGCTCGATTGGAACAGGCCGATGGCACCGCGTGGATGGCGTTCTACTGCGGAACGATGCTTTCGATGGCCCTTGAGCTGGCTGCGCATGATTCGGCGTATGACGATGTTGCCAGCAAGTTCTTTGAACACTTCGTGGCGATTGCTGATGCGATGAACTCGCTTGGGGGCAGCGGACTATGGAACGAGGAAGACGGCTTCTACTACGACCAGATTCATATGGGCGATCGTGTGATTCCGCTGCGCGTGCGGTCATTGGTGGGCCTGATGCCGCTCATCGCCGCGGAAGTCATCGAACTGGATGTACTCAATCACCTGCCGGGATTCGCCAAACGCACCAAGTGGTTCATCGAGAATCGACCGGACCTGGCGCGACACATCTCCTGGCTGGAAGTCGGTGATGAACGCGCAGCCCATCGCCACCTGCTGCTGGCCATGCCGTCGAGGCCTCGACTCGAACGTGTCCTGTCGCGGCTGCTCGATGAGAATGAGTTCCTCTCCCCGTTTGGTGTGCGGTCGCTCTCCAAGTTTCATGCGCAACAGCCGTTTGAGTTTCATCACGAGGGAGAAACATTTCGCGTCGCCTACGAACCGGGCGAATCAACATCATCACTGTTCGGCGGCAACAGCAACTGGC
>CBFGRU010000223.1:0-5094 GCA_965651255.1 uncultured Phycisphaerales bacterium | reverse complement strand
CCCGGCGTCGGTTGCGACTCGCGCCAACCATCGACAGCATCAACCCCAGACCCGCCAGTGTCCCCGGACCCGGAAGCACCGTCCCCTCGATCCGCATGGCCAGATCCGTCCGGCTGCCATCAGGAAAGGAGAATCCGCGCCAGCCGGGATGTACCCAAGGGATTGTCTTTTTCCACGCAAACCAGCCGTCCCACGTGCCATGGCCAGCCGTACCCCATCGCGCTTCGTGCAGGTTGCGATCAACAATGTGGCCGAACGAGGAAAACCAGAACGTCCCTTCCAGCGACTCCGCCGGGTCGAGCAGGAGATTCAGATCATCGTAGCGAATCTCGTAGAGATTCAACTCCCCATCTCCATTCCACGGGCCGAGATCGACCAGCGAAGATGGCCCCACCCGGTGGTAAAACCATGCATATTCCGGTGCGAAGTCTAGATACGTGTGGTCGTCAGTTGAACGATGCACCGCGATCGACCAATTGATCGGCGGCGCTGCCCATGTCGCCACCATCCAGAACGTCACCGACTCCACCAGCACCGGAGCATTCGGCTGAAAGTCATCGCCAAACTGCGCCGAGAGTGCCGGCCCCATGTAATCGCTCTCCACCGCGTTCCGGTAGTCGTGCGGTTGATCGAGCAGCACATCACCAAGTGCTGCCCCCGGAACTGCCAATGACGATGTTGTCAGGATGCATGTACCCAAAATGCAATGTCTCATAGTAAAGCTCCTCCGGCTTCTTGACAGATGTGCCTGATGATGCCAGTCTACCACACGAATCCGGATGGTGACCACTTATTTCAGGGAGACCAGAGACCATGATCAAACAGAGAATTGGCAGAGTTGTACTGGGCATGCTGTCGTGGTGTGCGATCACCGCGACCGGCTCGGCGCTGGGGCAGAGTGACCCCACGCCGGTCGTGGGCATGAACCAGATCGTGACACTTGGCGGAAACGTGAACTTCGGTGAGCCGCCGGTTGTGAACGAGCCGAACATCATCGCGACCCAGATGCAGGTGATGCGGAACGAGGTGTTGATCGAAGTTCCTGTCCTGATCGCGATGTGGCAGGTCGGCGAAGTACCGGGATCGGGGCAGATCGAGATTCCGGTTGAACTGCGCTATCGGGTTGCCGAGATCGACCCCCTGACCGGGCATATCTACTGGGGAGAAGAGCGGGCGGTGCCGATGCCGGACGGAGCACTCGATGCACGCGACCCGGCACTTGCGCTCTTCGGCAAGGACCTGATCGGCATCGAGCGCGTGGCCGGTGCGGGAGTGTACGTAGCAGATTCAATTGAGTTCGAAAGCTTTGCCTTCATCACGACCGCGCCGAAGAACGATGATGAGTTGCAGGACCCGCTGAGTCTGGATCCGCAGCAGGTGGCATGGATTCGGATGGATGATGAGAGCGCCAACGACTCATCCAGCATCGGCGAGAACGATGTCTACATCGTCGGCCGATCGCTCGAATCCGCGGGAGGCATCGACGAGTTTCAACTGGTGCTCCGCCGCTCCGGTGATGGTGGAGCATCGTGGAGCGACTGGTACGGGCTGGAAGTTGAAGAGGATGTCAATGCGTACGGATTTCCAACCAACCTGGCCCGACACGGAATCGGCGGGCTGATGTTCGCGTACATGGACTGGGATGCAAGCGACAAGGTGTCCTTGCGCACCCTGAACGGAACGTGGGACTTTCTTGAGCCGCAGTTTGCTGGCGGTTCACTCGACATCGAGATGAATCTTGAGTTGCTGAACGACCCGGACTATTTCACCGAGTCGAAACGATATCTTGCGGGGACCTTCTCAATCGGTCCGTTCGCAGATGTCGCGGTGAGTACCACGCTGCTTGGTTCGCGCACGGCGTACGTGGTGTATCACGACTTGGCCGGTGAACCACAGGGGAATGATGGCGACTTCGATGTCTTCATTGTCCGAGGCGTGTGGAATGGCACCGACTTTACGTGGGGAAACCCGATCAAGGTGAATCAGTCCGCAGCACATGTGCGATCGGATCAGTTCATGCCGACGATCTGCATTGATCGACAGGAGCGAATTCATGTCGCGTGGTATGACACCCGCCATGACCTGAAGGCACCGGGACAGGATGTGAAGATAGCCCTGTACTACGCTTTCCTGGAAGACAACGGTGATGGGACCTTTGATATCACGGAATTGAAGGTTCGGGAAGAGGCGATTCACACCGCATACCTGAGCAATCCGAAATCGATCGGAGACCGAATCGACATTGTTGGCAGGCCGATCAGTGACCCGAACGAAGGGGTCATCATCGTCTACACCGCCACTCGGCATCCTGTCGCCACAGGCCCCGGTTCACCAATGAATCCGCTGTTACTCGGGAACTTCTTCGACGAAGTCATTTACTCTCAACGCATCGACTTCGTCCCGTAACAGCGTCGAAGCAACACTTCACTGCACCATCCGGAACATCACATCGCCCTTCCCACGGTGGGAAGGGCGATGGTGTTTTCGGGTGGGATCGAAAGAGTGAGGTCACCTGCACCTGATCACAGGTGTGTATGCAATCCACTGAGTCACCCGTTCACGCCGCGGCGTCGCTGGCGGTGGTGTAGAGGGGATCGGCCTCATCGAAGACGCGGCGGGCCTTGGCGAGTTTCGCATAGAGCACGCCCCAGAGCAGCATGATGAGGGCGAAGCTGCCGCCGAAGATCGAGCCGGCGTAGATCATTCGTTCATCTTCCAGGGGGACGTTGTTCACCACGGCGTAGCGCGGCTGGCCGTCGATCTTGCGTTCGCCGAGAATCGCGGTGCGGCCGCCATCGGTGCGCTGACCGGCCTGACGGCGGGCTTCGCTGACGAGCGTGATCGCCACGGTATCGAGCGTGTTCATCAGTTCGTTCGGATCGGTGCCGATGAGCGTGAGGGTGAGTTCACCATCGCGCGTTGAGTCGAAGGTAAGGTCGTTCGTGAAGCGGTGCTGGACGCGCTCGGGGTCGGCCATCGCGGTCATGCCGCGCGAATCGAATCGCTGCGCGATGATCGAGCGGAAGGATGCATCGCTCAACGCGCCTTCGTGCCAGGTCTGCCACGCGGCCCGCTGTTCATCGGTCATGGGGAATCCGGGGCGGTCCTGCGCCTCGATCGACACCGTCGCCGCCACGGTCGCGGGGAAGAAGTGATCGGCCGCAAACCACGAACCCACCGCGAGAATGCCGGCGATGACGGTGATGCACGCGAGCGTGACGATGGCGCGCGGCCTCGCCCAGCGGCGGATCATTTCCTTCTCGCTCATCACCAGGCAGCGCATCGCCTCGCGCAATGATTCCTGCTGCATGCGAAGCTGATCGGCCTGCCGAGCCCGCTGTTCGTGATCATGGTGTGCGGCGCCTTGCTTGCCGTTCGGACCAACCGTCACCGGCTTGGCATCCCGCATGAGTGACTTCATTCGCGCGAGCCGCGCCTTGCGACGCTGGAGGTGCCGCGCAACTTCCTTCAGTCGCTGCGCCTTCTTCTGAATGTCCGCCGAAACCGGACCGGCGGATGGACCGGCCGATGCACCGGCGGGCGCGGGCCTGGACCGCTCGGCTTCGAGCGATTCATTCAACGATTCGACCTGCTGCATGAGCGCGGCGATCTGTCGATCGCGCTCGGCGAGCAACTCGTTCGATTCGCCGGCATCGGTTTCCGGCCGCTGCTCGAGCGCTTCGCGCAGGTCGGATGCTTCCTGCCGCGCCTGTTCGAGGTCGATCTTCAGACGATCGATCTCCTCGACGCATTCGGCGATGCGCTGATCGCGCTCGGCGAGGTCGTTCTGGCTGGTGGACTGGCCCCGCGCTTCGCGCAGCGCCTGCGTGAGTTCGGCGATGCGTTCATCCTTGCGCTGCAGCTCTTCGGGGTTGCCCGCCATCTTCGCCTGCGCCAGCTCATGACGAATCTTCTCGATCTCCTGCTTCTGCTCGCGCACGGTGGCGAGGGCTGCGGCCCCCCGCTCGATCTGCCGGGCCTGTTCACCGATCGACCGCGCGAACTCACCCAACTTCGCCTTCGCGGATTCGAGCGTTTGGCGCTGCTGCTCGATCTCGCGGTTCTTCGTTTCAAGCTGCGTTTCGAGCTCGCGCGTGCGGGACTCGGCCTCGGCGTGCGCCGCGGCGGATTCCTGCAGTTTGGCTTCGAGTTCAGCGAATCGCTCACTCCACGCGGCTGCTTCCTGCTGCAGGCGCTCATGCTCGGCGCGAAGTGCATCACGCTCGCTCTCGGCGTGCTCAACCATGTGGAGCGCTTCGCTCTCAGCGCGCTCGATGCGTTCTTCACTCTCGGCGAGACGGGCCTGCGCGGCTTCGAGCGCTGCGCGGGTTTCGTTGAGCGAATGTTCAAGCGACTCGTGCTGCGCGCGTAGTGATTCCGACGCAGCGCGGGCTTCATCGCGCTCCGAAGCGCGGGTCTGCAATTCATCCTGGGCGGCTTCGACCTGTTGAATCAGTTCGCCGACGTTTTCTTCCGCGCGCTGGAGACGGGCCTCCATCTCGCGGTGCGATTCACGCAGACGCGCGGCCTCGGCCTGGCTTTGCTCAGCGCGATCACGGGCTTCGGCGTGCTCGCGCTCCATGTCGGCGCGATCGGCGGCGAGCGCCTCTTTCGCGATCGTCAACTCCTGCTGCACATCGCTGAGTCGGATGCGCTCCTGTTCCATCTCCTGCCAGTGCTGATTCAGCATCTCCTGCTGCTGCTGCAACCGGGCGCGTTCTTCCTGCACCTGGGCGCGTTCGGCCTCGAGCGCGGATTTTCCCTCGGCGACGGAGTGCGCTTCGCGCTCAATCGTCGCAGCGCGATCATCCAATTCACCCGCGCGGCTGTCGAGCGACTGACGAATCTTCGACAGTTCCTGCTCGAGGCCGATGAGTGTTTCTTCGCGTTCACGAAGCTCGCGCTCGGTGGTTTCGAGCATGCGACTGCGTTCTTCGAGCGAAGCCAACTGGCCATCGTGCTCTGATTGCAGGTCGCGAACCTTGCGCAGACGGGCTTCGACATCGGCGATGAGGTCGAGCACACTGCCTTCGGGCAGGCCTGCATCGCCACCCGATGCGGGGGCGGTCCCGGGGGCGGGTGCGGTTCCGGGGG
>CBFGRU010000222.1:0-5117 GCA_965651255.1 uncultured Phycisphaerales bacterium | reverse complement strand
AGACGTGTGCTCTTCCGATCTTGGCTCCGCACACTGATGGGGGTTGAGAAGGCGATTGAGCGCAGGGATTCATGATGCCGGGCGGTCACCCGTATCATGAAGAAACTCACAACAACTTCGCATGAACGACTGAACCGGCGGTCGTTGTACGCCGATGAGATGAACGTCAGCCGACAGCGTCCCGGTTCGGGAAGCCGCCCAAAACTCTTCTACGCGGGTCCGCTCACGCCGACCCACCTGGATTCTTTGCGGGCTTCCCGAACCAGTCCGCTGTCACTGGCCTCTCCTCTCTCATCCATTGGCACGGAAGGCCCGGCTGCCCCCGGGCCTGTCGTGCATGGTTGCCTTCCCACGGGGCGCCGCCGCGAAACGTTCGGTGAACAAACCTAGGATGGGGTATGCTTTCTGCTCACGATGGTTCAACCGCGTTGGCGATGCTTGATGCAGGAGTCCGAACCCGCATCGGTGTGGTCAGTTTTCTGAACACCCTGCCGTTGATCGACGGGCTCGACACGCTTCGGGATGTCGAACTGCGCCACTCGGTTCCCAGTTTGTTGATCGATTATCTCCTCGCCGATGAAGTCGATATCGCATTATGTTCCTCGATCGACTACCAGCGATCGCCGGAACCTCTGGTGGTCGTACCGGTGGGCTTACTCGGGTGCGATCGCGCCACCCTGACCGTTCGACTGTACTCAACGACGCCGCTCCGAGATATCACCGCCGTTCATGCCGATACCGACAGCCACACTTCCATCGCGCTGATGCGCATTCTGCTGCGAGAGTGCTTTGATGTTGAACCGGAGGTGATACCGTATCACGCGCGCGAACACGTTGCGCGAAACCGGCCGATCGAATGGCCGGAGACGATGTTGCTCATCGGCGATAAAGTCGTCACCGACTCCGCGCCGGCGGTCCGCTATCCGCATCAGCTTGACCTGGGCGCTGCATGGCGCGAGTTGACCGGGCTGCCGTTTGTCTTTGCCACGTGGATGGCCAAGCGCACATGCTCGCACGCAACACTACGACGGGCGGCGATGGTTCTCGACCGGGCGCGACGAGCGAATGCAATGCGGATCGAGTCGATCGCCCATGGTCGCGGGACGACGCGCAGTTGGCCGGGCGACCTTGCAGAGAAGTACCTGGGCGAGTGGCTGGCGTTCAACTTCACTCCCGAGCGCCGCGCAGGCCTCGAACTCTTCTACCGGAAGGCCGCTGAACACGCGCTGATTGAGTCACAGCGCGAGCTGGTGGTCTTCGATGGCTTCTGATCGATCGCCCAATGCCGCGCGCTCCGTCGTTCAAGACCTCTGCCGTTCGTGAGCTCTATCGAAATCTGCGCTTTGCGCCGATGGAGACGCGCTATCGACAGATGGATGCAGCCGAAGCGCTGATTGCTGATATCGATCCGGCCCTGGCCTATCCGGAGGACTTTATCACCTTTCGCATCACCGGATATCGACCGGATGCAGGCAGTGAGCCGCATTTGGTACCGGGAGACGCGGTGCGCGGCGACCTTGGCCGCTTCGTGCAGTTGCTCAGTGCAACACTTGAACTGAAGAGCACACGACATGATGCGCGGGCCATTCCCCTTGGTGATGTTGCGCAGCAATTGGGTGTTTCGACCAAGACGATACAGCGATATCGGCAGCAGGGACTTGTATGTCATCACGTGAAGTTTGAAGATGGGCAGGTACGGCTTGCGTGCTATGAAGATGCACTTCAGCGTTACATTACGCCACGGCGAGAACAGCTCTCGCGCGCGGGTGAATTCTCTCGGCTCGGGACCGAACGTGAAGAGGCAATTGTTCAGTCCGCTCGCATTCTTCATGCGGAAACCCGGTGTTCATTGAACGAAGCGGCGTTGCAGCTCGCTGAACGATTTGATCGCGCCCATGAAACCGTGCGCGGAATCCTCCGCCGGCATGACCAGCGCGCCGCTGACCCCATCTTCCGGGAACACGGCCCGCTCACCGAACGCGACAAGCGACTCATTGATCGCGCGGTGAGATTCGGGGTCGATGTTTCGGTCGTGGCGCAGAGATTCGGTCGTTCGCAGGAAACCATCTGGCGTCATGCTCGAAGCATGCGCATCGGGGCACTGGAACAACTGTCGTTGAATTGGGTCGAACTTCCGACCTTTGCCCTGCCGGATGCGGAGGTGGTGGTTCTGTCTTCTGCCATACTCCGCGAAGGCCTGCACTGTGGTCCGTGGCCGACCGCCGCCTTGACCATCGTTGAAGATGCTCGTGGCCAGCGGTACGTTCTGAAGAATGAAGAGATCGATGCCCTGATCGCAGGGTTGCACCTGTTGACGCGCCGGGCGGAGCGGGGGATCGAACGGGCAGGCAGCCGACCAAATGCACATGACATTGATCGAATCGAAACAGATCTTCGATGGGTCGCAGCGATCCGGTACCGGTTGCTCCTCGCAGCCATGCCGACCGCGCTTCGTCGGATCGAGCAGCACCTCGGCCGCGCATTGACAGATCGCTTGTCGGAGGTCATTCGCGTTCTTCTGAAACTCTCGGTGCACGAGATTCTGGCAACGATGGTGGAATTGGATCCCTCGCGCGGCCAGAACTACGAACGTCGGGTCGCGCTGCAGCTTGACCGGGCTCTGGCGCGCATTGGACTTCCACGGGGAGCGGAACTGGCCGGAGTGCGCCACCGGGATTCCGTCATCATTCCCCGACTGTTTGCACCTCTGGAACCATGGCGAGCCGTCATCGGTCCGCGCCACGATCTTCGTACACGATTGGAGTTGATCGCAAATGATGTCGAGCGAGCGGTGATCGAGACGCGCTGGGGGTGGAGTGGCGCTCCGCCGTGCACGGTGAAAGAGACCGCGGCGATTATGGGTCTGAGCGAGCGCGCGGTGGTGACCGCAGAGATGAATGCTCTCCGCACCCTCCGCTCCCGGTAACGGGGAATCATCATCCCGCAACTGGACAACACGCCGCCCGATTCAGGCGGCGTGTCGTGGAATGGTGATTGAGGAGGACCGGAATCAGCGCTTCGAGAACTGGAAGCGGCGACGAGCACCGGCCTGGCCGTACTTCTTGCGCTCCACTTCGCGAGCATCGCGGGTCAGGAAGCCGTTGTCGCGCAGGATTGGCTCCAGCGAAGGGTCGTACTGAAGCAGCGCTCGACCGAGGCCCAACACGATCGCGCCGGCCTGACCCATGTAACCGCCACCGTGAACGTTGACGAAGATATCAACTGCGCCGCGAGTGCTGGTGCGATCCAGCGGTGAATGCACATCGTTCCGATCACGAATCTCGGTGAAATACTCGTTCACATCGCGGTCGTTGACCTTGAACTCGCCCTTCCCGGGACGAATGCGCACACGGGCAACAGCCGTCTTGCGTCGGCCCGTTCCCCACCAGAAGTGCTTGCCCTCGGGCAACTTCGCCGGCGCGGAGCGCGGGGCAGGCGTGGGGGTTTCGGTCTTCTCGGTCGTAGCAGTCGTTTCGGTCATGGGTGGTCGTTCTTCAATTCGGGAATCTGTTCCGGTTCAAAACTCAGTCGGTCAATCCGACCGGCTGCTGCGCCTGGTGGGGGTGTTCCGGCCCTGCATAGACCTTGAGTTTGCTGATCATCTGCCGACCGAGGCGTCCTTTCGGGAGCATGCGCTTGACCGCATCCTCGACCAGCCATTCCGGCTTGGTTTCGAGCACTCGACGGAACGGGATGATTTTCAACCCGCCGGGGTACTTGCTGAACCGCTGCTTGGCCCGTTGGTCGAGCTTGCGGCCGGTCAGGGCAACCTTTGATGCGTTGGTCACGATGACAAAGTCACCGGTGTCAACGTGGGGCGTGTACTCCGGGCGATGCTTGCCCATCAGGATCGTGGCGATCTGAGTCGCCAAACGGCCGAGCACCTTCCCATCCGCATCGACATGACGCCAGCGGGCGGTGTGCTCTCCGGTCTTGACAAAAGTGGTCTGACGGGGCATAGGTACAAACTCAACCAAAAAAGAGGCGTCGGGGGAACTCCAGAGCGAACCGCATAGGGTAGTCCGCCTCGATGCGATGTCAAGCCATCGCCTGCACACCGAACAACCGCGGACGGTTTCGCCGAAAGAGGGTGGACAGGATTGTTTCCCTTGACCCGTCTCCGGTCCAACCGATAGGTCGTTTTGCGAGTCAGTCAATGCAAGAATCCACGTTTACCCCCGAGACCCGTCCGACCCGCGATGCTTCTGCTCGCCTCGATCTGCCCCGCGGCTGGACCGCGGTTGCCTGGGTCCTCATCTGTCTCGCGATCGGCGGTCTGCTGGTTCTCTCCGCTCTCGCGCCGGAGGAGGCGGAGGCGGATCGAAGCGATCCAATCGGCCTGACGGTTTTGAAACTTCAGGCACGGATGATGGTCGGGCTCCACGTTTCCGGCCTTGATACATCAGGACAGGCGGCGGCCAGTCTCGGGCAGTTGAACACGGGGACCATCGGCCAGCGCTTGCGGGTCGCGATTGCTTCCGCCGAAGTCGTTTCCACCGAGCGCGGGCTGGAAGTCATCGAGAAGCTACAGACCGCGGTGGAGAACAACAGTGATGTTGATTTCACCGAAGATGAGGCCCGCGCCCTGACGTTGATCGAGACGCTTTTGCGCACCGACGCCGAGGAACAGGTGGTTGGTGCATCGTTGACGACGGATGACCGCGAGTTCCTGATCGACCAACTCGATTGGTTTGGCGAATTGGCGCTCGTTCGGATCGATCACGACAACGCGGCCACCTCAGTCCAGGGGGCACAAGGCCTTCCCGCGCGCGAAGCGGTGGTTGCTCCGGCGGTTCGATTGGCCTGGCTGATCGTGTTCGGCGCGCTGATGGGAATTGGTCTTGGCCTCGTCGGCACCGGCGTGCTCGTAGCGCTGGCCGTCATGGTCTTTCTGCGCCGACTGCGAAGCGGAATTCGCACGGATGGTCCGCATTACGGCGTGTACGCCGAGACATTCTTTGTCTGGTTCATCCTCTTCTTTGCTCTGAACACCGTGGCTTCGGTCCTGCCACTGGGTTTGGGTGGAACGGTGCTCGCGTTCTTTGCGAGCATGGTGGCGCTTGCCTACCCCGTCATGCGGGGGATTCCGTGGCAGCGAGTCCGGGAGGACATCGGCC
>CBFGRU010000221.1:0-5123 GCA_965651255.1 uncultured Phycisphaerales bacterium | reverse complement strand
CTGCTGGATAACGCCGAAGCACCCCAGCCGGAAACCGCCATCACCTCGCCCGATGGGCAGCCCGTCACCCCCACCGGAACAAACCCCGGGACACCCCCCGAAACCACTCCCGCGCCGCCCGCCAACGAAGGTGAAGGCGAAGGCACCGACCCCGGCGCCGCTGGCGAGGGCGATGCAGACAACGGAAACGGCGAAGGCGACGGAGACAACACCGGCAACTCCGGCGGAGACGGCGAGGGTTTATGATCCGCTCGATGACCGGCTTCGGCCTGGCGACGGCCGAGGACAACGGCACCCACTTCGCCGTTGAACTGCGTTCGCTGAACAACAAGTATTACAAGTCGCAGCTTCGTCTGCCCGAAGAATTGCAGGGACTTGAAGCGGAACTCGACTCGCAGCTCACGCGCCGACTGAACCGCGGCAGCATCGTCCTCACCGTGCGGTACAGCGATACCAGCGCCGCGGCCGCCGCGCAGATCAACGTCGCGGCGATGCAGGAGTACCTGCGTCAACTGCTTGAAATCGAAGGCATTCGTCACGACGCAACACGCATCGACATCGGCGCGCTGCTCGACCTACCCGGCGTCGTCGTGCACGACACCGGCGAAGATCGCCTAGAACAGGCGCGGCCGATCGTGAAGAAACTCGTCGATGACGCCTGCGAAAAACTGCTTGCGATGCGGGCACGCGAAGGCGCGACGTTGCATGATGAATTGCACAAGCATCGCCGCTTCATCGGCGAACGACTGACGCAGATCGCTGAACGCGCCCCGCAGGTTGTCGAACTTTACCAGCAACGCCTGAAGCAGCGCGTCATCGCTTTGCTCGACGGCGCCGAAGCATCGGTGCGCGATGATGATCTCATTCGCGAAGTTGCGATTTACGCCGAACGATCCGACATCGCCGAAGAAGTCGCGCGGCTGCAAAGTCATCTCGAACAGTTCACCGAAATCATCGATGCGACCGATGAAGAACCCGCCGGTCGCACGCTCGACTTCCTCACGCAGGAAATGCTGCGCGAGGCAAACACCATCGCGAGCAAGTCGAGTGACTCGACCATCAGCCGGCTGACGGTCGAAATCAAGGGCGCGATCGATCGCATCCGCGAGCAGGTGCAGAACGTCGAGTGATTCGGCGATTCTCGCACTTCGAGTCACATTCTTCGATATTCGACCGGACTTTCCGAGATTTCGGCCCTTTGGGGCCATGCCGTGCGCACACCTTGAATTTCCACCAATCCTCCGAGATTCGGCGCACCGCGCGACACGTTCTGCCGCAAACCGCGGCGCGGCTGGCGTGTCCAAAACAAATTCACAAAGTGCGGAGTTTCCCGGCGACATCGTCGCGATATTGACCGCGCGTGCGCGCACCATCGCGGTCTTCATTGTCATGCACTTCACATGGCTCCGCGCGGGCTCAGTCCCCCATCGCCGGCCCCATTCGGAAGCGGTACGTGCCGGGCATCAATTGCAGTCGCAAGACATTCGGCACATCGCGCATCTCGTCACGCTCCATCACCGTCACGCCGCGCACCTCGCGCAGTCGCTTCCCGGCTTCGGTGAGGTTCTCCGGCCGAATCCGAACATTGATCGGCATTTCAAACGTCACGTCGGCGATCGTGTTCGGCGGGATCGTGAAGTCATATTCGATCTGCACGCCGCGGCGACGCCAGGCGCTGCGGATCTCGCCCGCGATCGAGTCGTACGTCGCTTCCGCGTGGTCGAGGCCGGGCGTGATGACCGGCGCGAGGCCGATGCGCGTGTAGCCCGGTGCAAGCGGTGAGATGCCCGCGATGTGCCGATAGAGGTACGCACCGACCGAGCCGAACGCGTAGTGGTTGAACGAGTTCATCCCCACATCCGCGAAGCCGCGCTCCGGCGTCCAGCCGTTCCACCGCTCCCACATCGTCGTCGCGCCGAGCTTCACCTGGTACAGCCACGAGGGATACGTCTCATTCAGCAGCAGCATCGCAGCGCCGTTCGCCTCACCCGCCAGGCGCAATGCGGGAAGCAGACGCGGCGTGCCGATGAAGCCGGTTGCCAGATGTTTGTTCTTCGCTTCAATTGCCGCGGCGAAGTGCCCGGCCGCCGCCGGCCTGAACCCCTCGGGAATCAGATTCATCGTGTACGCCAGCGCGTATCCCGTCTGGCCGCTGTCGCGCAACGCGCCGTTCGGCAACAGAAACTGCCGCTGAAACGCAGCGCTCGCTTCGTGATGCTCGCGCGCGAAGCGCTCGACAAGATCCATTCGATCGACCGCTTCCGCCATCTCGTGCATCAAGCGCGTCAGCTCCGCGCGGTAGGCGGTGTCGATGAGTTCGCTCGATGTCGGATCATCCAGATGCAGCCAGTCGCCGTACCCGCCGACGCGCGTGATGCCATCGCTCCCCGTCTTCGTGTTCAGCCAGTTCATGTAGCGCACGAGGGCATCAAGATGTTCATCAATCAACCGCGTATCGCCGTACTCCCGGTACATCGCGTGCGTGCAGACGATGGCGGCATCGCCCCACGCGGTGGATCCGCCGCGCTCGTTCACTTTCGGCGCGACGTGCGCAAACGTTCCATCTTCAAACTGCGCATCAACAATCAGCGTGTGCAACCAGCGCGACATGAACGCCGCGATATCGAAGTTGTGCACCGCGGTATCCATGAAGAACTGCGCATCGCCCGTCCACCCCAGTCGTTCATCGCGCTGCGGGCAGTCGGTGGGCACTTCCAGGTAGTTGCCCTTCTGACCCCAGATGATGTTCTCAAACAGGCGATTCACCAGCGGGCTGGAGGTATGCACATCGCCGGTCCGCTCCATCGCGGAGTGTGCGACAATGCCGGTGATCATGCCCGGCGTCGGGCGGCGGTCGAGGCCTGTCACTTCCACGTACCGGAAGCCATGAAACGTGAACGGCGGCTCAAGTGTCTCCTCACCGCCCGCAAGGGTGAAGAAATCCGTCGCGGTCGCACCGCGTAGGTTGCTGGTGTACAGCGTGCCATCGGGGTTCAACATTTCCGCGTAACGCACGGTCAGACGCTGGCCGCGTTCGCCATCGATCTTCAATCGCACCCAGCCGACGATGTTCTGGCCGAGGTCAAAGACATATCGCCCCGGCCTCGGCTCGGTGATCGCGAGTGCCGGCAATTCTTCGTACTCGCGCACGGCCTCGGCCCGCGCGGGCTCAATGCGCACCGGCCCGATCGGCGGCGGCGGCTCGCTGAACATCGCCCGCACAATCCGCAGCGCGCCCGCTTCGCCTTTGCGCGGAAGCTCCAGCGCGACATTCTCCGGCAGCGCAATTGACTTGTTCTCTCCATCAATCGTGTAATCCACGTGCAGCGTCTTCACCACGCCGTACGCGGGATCACCCAGGACCGCCGGCCCGATGATGAACGACAATCGATCGTCTTCGACAAGGTCGCGCACGATCTGCGTCACATCCGCAGCACGCGGCGACGGCTGGGCGATGCCGGTCGTGACCGGCTGCCACGCGCGATCATCAAACGCGGCCGTGCTCCAGCCGGGCATCGCGCGGCGCGTGTCAACATGTGAACCCATGTACAAATCATTGTGGACGATCTCCCCGAATGACGCCCGCCATCGCTCGCCATCGGTAGCGATGACTTCCCGCGACCCATCGTTGTATTCCAGTTCAAGTTGGGCGCGGAACCGCGCCGCCCCGCCGTAGAACTGCCGCCGCCCGGTGTAGCCGAGCAATCCCGCGTACCAGCCGTCGCCGAGGATCGCGCCGAGACAATTGTCACCCGCCGCAATCATGTGCGTGACATCGTACGTGCGGTGCTCGACCCGTTCGGTGTACTCGGTCCACCCCGGCGCGAAGACATCATCCCCGACCCGCGCACCATTGATATGACATTCAAAGACGCCGAGCGCCGTCGCGTACAGGGTGGCGCGGCTGGGCAGGCGATGTGGCGCGACCGTGAACGCAGTGCGCAGATGCGGCGCGGGGCCCATGAAGTGCTCGGTGTTGCGGTGCCCGCCCCACGGCTGACGCGCTGCCACCTCGACCGCCGGCCATGCCGCATCATCAAAGTCGGGCTCATCCCAGCCCGGCGCGGGATCATCAGCATACTTCCACGATTCATCAAACATCACCCGCTGCGTGCGGCCATCGGCAAACTCGATCACCAGCATGCCCGTCAGCGCCGGGCTGAACCCATCGTGATGTTCAACCCGGGCGGCGATCACGTTGGCGCCCCTGCGCAGCGCAGCGGTCACATCCACCGCGCGCACCGGCTCCCAGCGTGCAAGTTCCCCGACCTCTTCGCCGTTCAGATGAATCGAGGCCAGCATGTCCGCGGTTCCCGCAATCCACGCCCGTTGAATCGGGTTGTCTGGCAGTTCAAACGTGCGGCGAAAGTGCGCCCGGCGGGCTTCACGCTGCGACGGGCCCGGCACACGAATCCACGGCCGCTGCCGCAGTGCATCGCGCACCGCGATCGTCAGCGGCGGTGTTGGCTCACTGTCCTGACCGATCCATTCCCCCTGCCAGTCATCCTGCTCGAGCAGCCCGATCGAGAAGTGCGCGGGTTCGCTCCATTCACTTGCGCGAAAGTGCTGATCATGCACCATCACCCGCCACCAGACGACATCGCGCGAAGTCAGCGGCTCGCCGCGGTACTCGACGATCGTCGGGAACGGCGCTTCGAGATCGATTGCACCGTCGCGCACCGGCCTTTGCACGTGGCCGGAATCCCACAGCAGCGGCCCACCCTGTTCGAGCGCCTCGCGCGAACGTGCCGCGGTGATGCGGTAGGTGGCCATGAACAACCCCCGCGCATCCGGATCGGTCTGCACCAGCCGCCACGACAACCGAGGCCGTGTGGTGTGAATGCCGAGCGGATCAACCCGGTACTCACACTGCAGCCGCTCGATGCGCAGCGATGGCGCGGCGGCACTCGCTTCACTCGCCGCTCGACCGGGACTGCTGATCAGCATCACGAGAAGAACGATCGCGAGCGTTCCCAGATCCATGCGTGTCCTCATGGGCTGGAGTATACGAGATGTGCTCCACACCGCCGCCGCACGTAACCCGGTCATGGGTGTAGACTTGCCCGCGCGTGCATTGCACCCACGGGCCCGTGGCGAAATGGCAGACGCAGCGGACTTAAAAT
>CBFGRU010000220.1:0-5206 GCA_965651255.1 uncultured Phycisphaerales bacterium | reverse complement strand
TGCCATCGTTGTACAGCTCAATCGTCAGCGATGATGGGCCGAAGCCGAGCCACGGCGACCAGTTGCCGCTGTCAACAATCATGTCCTTGCCGAAGTCAGCGGAAACATTGTCCAGCCCGCTGTCATTCCAGCCCACCTGATCGCCTGAGAGCGCGTTGAGCGAAGCGCCGTACGTCGTCTGGTACCAGTTGATGTTCATCAGCGCGAGATCCAGCCCCGCGCCCTGCTGAGACCAGGTGAACCCGCCGTACCCCTGCTCCGCCACGAGCGTGGTATCGGTTTCCGGCAGCTCGAAGTCCAGAAAGACATCGCCACCGACATACGCGGCGCCGGCCGTCAGCGCGCACACTACCGCGAACCCACTCAACACAGACTGCTTCATGACTTCCTCCCTTATGTCCCTGCTTCCTGCAACCGCGCGCCCACGCGAGCGCCGGCCTTTCCTCCACTTGCCCCAATCGTACATCAACAAGCGACAAACGAGAAGCGGCAAGTTGGGCCGAACGTATTGAGACCTGCTCCGTCTCACCGGAACAACCACCGCCAATCAGTGTAACCTCTTTGCAGACAGAAACTTCCATTCACTCACCTCAGCTCTCCGGCAACTCAGTCACCAGTTGCGATGGCTCGGGTTCCTCGGCCGGGCGGCCTTCGATCGCGGCGACGATGCGCTCGGCGTGGATGTGACAGTTCTCGAGGTACACCGCGAAGCGCCGTTGCGTGCCGGCCGCGGCGGTGCCGGCGATGAACACGTTCTTCACGTTCGTCTCCATCGTCTCGGCGTCATACTCCGGCTGCTGCTCGGCATCATCGGAAAGATGCACGCCCGCGAGGCGGAAGAGCGACATATCCGCTTCGTAGCCGATCATCAGCAAGACGTCATCGGCGGGGATGAACATCTCCTCACCCGAATCAAGATCGCGCAGCGTGATGTGCGTGGGCGTGATCTCGACCGGCTGGGTGCGGAAGCGGCCGTCGATCGCGCCGGTTTTGATGAGGTGTTTGATCTCGGGCAGCAGCCAGTACTTGACGCTCGAAGGAAACTCCTCGCGCCGGTACGACATCGTGACGCGCGCATCCACCCGATAACACCGCAGCGCCGCTTCCACGGCCGAGTTCTTTCCGCCGATGATCACGACCCGTCGCTGGAAGTAGCGGTGTCCTTCTTCGAGGTGATGCGAAACATGCGGCAGATCTTCGCCGGGGATGTTGAGCGCGCGCGGCCGGGTGGTGCCGCCGGTCGCGAGGACGAGGCGGCGCGTTTCGTAGGTGTGTTGTCCCGCCTGCGATTGGGTGCGGAGGCGGAATCCCTCCGTGGTGTGACTGATGCGGTCGACGCGCTCGAATGTGCGGATGTCGAGGTCGAACTGCAGCACGACCGAACGCAGGTACGCGAGGTACTCTTCGCGCGTGCACTTGGATTGATCGAGCGTTTGAATCGGCACGCCGGCGATCGCGATCCGTTCAGGGGAGGAGAAGAACCGGAGGCCCGGCGGGAAGCGGGAGATCTGCTCGCCGACCTGGCCGGCATCGATCTGGAGGACGCGCAGGCCGGCCTTCCGGCAGGCGATGGCAACTTCGATGCCGATCGGCCCCGCGCCGATGATCGCGATATCGAACGGGGCATCGAGGTTCGGGGCCCGGCGGTGCTGGGAGGTCAACATGGCGGTGTATCGTACGGCGGAAGACGGTGCCTGATCGGATCAAGGTGAATCGCCTGCGAACACCACGTTCGAGTGTCACACGCCGGACCGTTCGATGTATCATCAACCACCGGCGCATACATCGGGAGCGGCAATATGACCTCGAGCAGTGATGGGAAGAGTCGTTTTCAGCGGATCGGAGCGTTTGCGGGTTCCGCCGTCGCCATTACCACCATCCTTGGCGCGGTGGGTGGATACCTCTGGAAGTTTCATCTCAAGGATCTCGTGGTCGAATCGGTCCTCGAGCGTCTTGCGCATCCGCTTCCCGGTGATCCGATCGTCATGGTGGGGCCGCAAGGTCCTCCCGGACCGCAGGGCCCCCCCGGCCCACCCGGACGGCCGGGGACTGTTGTTTCAAATGGGTTGGACGATGAAAGCCCGCGTCGACCGGCGGGTGGTGATGGAGAATCGCCGGAGCATCAGCCATCAGATGAACGCGGCCATGATGCCACCGCCCAGGGTCGCGAATCCGGCGGGAATGATGATGATGGGTCCACCACTTCGACCCCACCACCGGCCCCGATGCCGCTGGTGCAGTCAACCTTTGACCGTGACCACGAGGGCTGGTCGGTCACCGCTCGGAACGAGCCGATTCCGCGCTGGACCGCAACGGGCGGTCGCCCCGGCGGACACATTGTTGTCCGCATGATTTCACGTCCCGACTACTGGATCGCACCGGCGGCGTTTCTCGGCGATCAGAGCCGGGCATTCAATGGTCGATTCGAGTTTGCGCTCAGCATCAGCTCCAACAATCCGCCCGATGGTACTTCGCTGGTCACGATCTCGGGTGGCGGCATCCAGATCGGCTGTGAACCGCTCATCGAGCACACCCGTGGCTGGCGCAGTTATCGGCTGATGCTCAATCCTGATGAAAACTGGAAGGTCCTCCCCGCCCAGACATCTGCCAGCGCGGAGGAAATCCGGCGTGTGCTGTCATCCATTACGGAGATTCGCATCCGCGGCGGCTTCGGTGACAGTGCCCTTGATTCGGTCGCCCTTTGGCCGGCTGAGTAAGAAGGCATTTGTTGAGGGGGTTGCAGGGCCCCCAGTCATCACGTCTCGGGCCGACGATTCGCATGAACATTGCGAGTTTTCTGCCGGCTGTACCCCGGCCGAGGCGTGACAATGAACAGATGGAGAGCAGGCGCTTGACGAGCACGACCGTCGAACCCGCACCGCGGGAGACGGTGATGGTTGGGCCCGATCGGTCGGTTGACCGTTCGATGGCTGAAGTGCCCAGCGCGCCGGACCGCGAGGCGATCTGCGGCATCTGGCGCGAGCATCGGCGATGGCTCGCTGCCGTGATCTATGCGCACATGCCTCGCGGTGCGGATCTCGATGACCTTCTGCAGGAAACCGCCATGCGACTGGTTGCCCACTATCACACGCTGACCGACCCGGGGGCGATCCGCCCGTGGTTGCGCACGGTTGCGGTCAACACGGCGCGCTCGGCTGGTCGCAAGCAGCGCGTCCGGCAGATTGTGAGCCACGGGTTCGAGACCGCTCACCTGGAGCAACTGGCCACTGCACCGGAGCCGTTCCGGAACGACAACAACGTTCCGACGCGGGGTGAACGCGCCTTGGAGATCGCGCGCACCCTGCCCCCGCATTACCGGGAGCCGCTGCTCCTGAGTCTCCGCGGCCTGTCGCAGCGACAGATTGCCGATGCGCTCAACCTTCCGCTGACGACGATTGAAACGCGCCTGATCCGGGCGCGACGCCAGATTCGTGATGAACTCGTTCGAGAAGAAGCCGCAGAAGTCGCCGCGGGTTCGGGATCCAGCGGCGGACAACGCTCATCCGACCTTGATGTCCTTGTCGGTGAGGAGACTCCTTATGAATGAAGTGCGTGAAGACATTCTGCTCAGCCGCATCAGCAGCGGTGAAGACCGTGATGACCGCGCGTGGCGTGAAGTCGAACGGGCCGCAACGAGCGATGCAACCCTGTG
This sequence comes from uncultured Phycisphaerales bacterium, assembly GCA_965651255.1. Lineage (GTDB taxonomy): Bacteria > Planctomycetota > Phycisphaerae > Phycisphaerales > SM1A02 > CBFGRU01. Next base: position 1,554 of record CBFGRU010000220.1, on the reverse strand, counting down.
GGAGAGAACCGCCCGCACGCTGCATGCCGAGCTGGGCATGCGTCAGTCGCTTGATGCAGCGCTGGGCAATCTCGATACGTTCGAGATTCCCGAAGCAGCGTTCACCGCGCCCTCGGTCAGCGAGGCGACCGATGAATCCGAACTGCGATTCAGCGGGGGAAGCGCGGATTCGACGTATCGCATTTCGCCCGCCGTCACGCACTGGTCGGGGTGGGCGGTGGCCGCGATGATCGCCATTGCCTGGCTGGGGGTATGGACGAATCGCCCCCTCACCTCGAATGGGGCCGCGAGCGGCACGATGACCGCCGGAGCCCCGCAGTTTGATCTGGCCAATCTCAGCCCCGATGAGGTGTATGACGCCTATCGCGTTCGCGGGTACGCGGAAGGCCGGCTCGTCCAGGAATTGCCCATGCTCATGGTCGAATCACGCCCGGTCCGCGATGGCCGAGCGATTGAGGTCTTCTACATTCGACAGACGCTTGAACGGGCGACCGTCGATTCCGTCTTCAGTTTTTCGCAGGATGAGACCGGACAGATGCGATACGTGCCCGTACCGAAAGATCGACTCCTGCGCCACAACGAAGCGGGCTCGCCACTTTGATGAACGCACAGGAACATCGAACGAGATCGCATCGGGAACGATGCGGCTCGCAGACATTGACTGACACGCTCCCCTGAACAATGACATGACCGGAGGTTTTCTGACATGAACACGAGGACAACCATGACAAGACGATTCCTGACACCGATGCTCGGCACTTCCCTGCTGCTTGCCGGCTCCTCACTCGCGTGCCCGCCCGCGAATGAACACGAGGGCGCGGTGAAGACCGTCGAGTGGACGACGGCATCGATCCCGACGATGTGGTCCACTGCGGTTGCCACCGCATCTGTGCCGCAAGTCTGGTTCTCTCCCGCGACCGTCGCGTGGACGCCGCAGGATGCGAAGAAGGATGCGCCGAAGCAGACCGTCGTGAGCGCGAAGAACATCACGATCGTGATCAACGATGGTGAGCGGAAGCTCGAGTTCTCCTTTGACGGTGACAAGCGCTCGGCGAAAATCGACGGCCAACTCGTTCCCGCCGATCGCATCGTCGAAACCGACACGCATCTGATCATCCGCGGTAAAGAGGGCGAGACGCTCTTCAAGCTGGATCGGCTCGCACCCGGTACGGCGACCCTCGCAATCGAGGGCGAAGGCGCGGTGTACGGTGTGCAGTGGGATGATCAACTGACGCTCGATCGGCGCGGCGACCGAGATGATCTGTATACCTTCACCACCTCGATGAAGATGCCCAAGGCGATGATCGGTATCACCATGGCCGAGATCGAGGATGTCACCGCCGCGCAGCTCGGTGTCAAGCCGGATGAAGTGGTGCTCGTCACGGGCGTGGCGCCAAACCTGCCCGCAGACAAAGCGGGTTTGAAGAAGTTTGATGTCATCATCAAGGTTGACGGAGAGAAGCCGGTCACGGAAGCAAAGATCCGTGAGGTCGTAACCTCGCGCGAACCGGGCGAAAAAGTCGGGCTGGTGGTCCTGCGAGAATCGAGGCCGAT
>CBFGRU010000219.1:0-5232 GCA_965651255.1 uncultured Phycisphaerales bacterium | reverse complement strand
AGATGTGCTTGTCATCATCCGACATCGGTCCGCCTTCGGGGGTCCACCACGCGGGTCGATCCTGCAACTGGTCGGTGCGGTACTGCTCATTCGGCGGAGTCGGTGCGTACTCCATGCCGCGGCGGACATACACATCCACCCGGCGGCTCGCCGCGTTGGGAACGCTCATGGAGTTTCGCAGCTTTCCGTACTTGGTGCCGACCGGCCAGAGTTGCCAGCGCATGAGATCCGGCGTGTGGACGGGGTCATCGCCTCCGCCGGTGATGAAGTCGAACGTCAACTGCTCACCCGGTGGAATGTCTTTCTCGAAGAAGACTTCGCCGGTGCGGACATCGACCAGGCGCACTGTCTGTGGCATCGACTCGCTGGAAGGGTAACTCTGCGTCGCACCGGTGTAGGGCATCAATGCACCGCCCGGGCCGTGGCACGCCGCTGGCGCCAGCAGAATCGGCATCAGGCACAACACAAACGGAAGTCGCACGCTTCGGCTCATTCCAGGTTCCTCGTCTCTTGCCCTCGTGATGGAAAGAGGGCGGCTTCTCACTTCGCTGCTCTCCCTGCGGATCATCTCATCAGCAGCCGGGTTGACTGTACGCGGGCGAACCCGATCCGGATCGCCGCGTTCGAGGGTATCGGCGATTTGGTACGGCCAATCGCTTGAAAATCCATGTTCCGCGCCAGCCGACACCATTTCAGAGCATACCACCATGATCCGCGGGGGCGAAGCGGGTGTGCTCAAGATTGGCCCTTCCGGTCGATGACGGTCGATAACCTCGTTCGGACGTTGCTGTGCGCCCCCGGACGTTGGTGCCGGTTCGATCGTCCTTCATCGACGGCCCGGAAGGGGAAATCTGCTGGCATGTGCGGCATCGTTGGTCTCATTCATCGTGATCCGAGGCAAGCCGTTCCGTTGGACCGGCTCCGACGGTCGCGCGAAGCGATGCTCCACCGCGGCCCGGATGAAGCGGGCGAGTGGATCGGGCAGGGGGCAGGCCTCGCGCACCGCCGATTGAAAGTCATCGACCTCATCGGTGGGCAGCAGCCGTTTCTCTCGGACGACCGGCAGCGCGTCCTCGTGTACAACGGTGAAATCTATAACTTCCGCGCGTTGCGCCAGACGCTCAAGACTCGGGGCGTACCGTTTCGCTCGCTCAGCGACACCGAAGTGCTCGCGCATCTCCTCGCTAAGCATGGCGCCGGCGCGGTTGAGCAGATCAGCGGCATGTTTGCCTTCGGCCACTGGAACGAATCGACGCGAACCCTCACCCTCGCGCGCGACCGGCTGGGCAAGAAGCCGCTCTATCACTTCGCCGACGAAACCTGTTTCGCGTTTGCCAGTGAACTGAACGCGCTCCTCATCCTTCTCAACCGCCGATTCGATCTTGATCCGGTGGCGCTCGATCAGTTCTTCGCGCACGGGCGCGTGGCCGGCCCGCGGACGATCTATCACGGCATTCGACTGCTCGAACCCGCAACGGTGCTGACCCTGGAAGCGGCCAACGATCGCTGGAACCAGAACACACGGCGGTATTGGGAACCCACGCTGATCGACACGCCGGCCGATGATCAGGATGCGGTCGATGCGTTCGAAGAACTTCTTTCCGACGCCGTCACACGTCGACTGGTAAGCGATGTTCCCATCGGTTGCCTGCTCTCGGGCGGTATTGATTCATCTCTCATCACGGCCCTTGCGACGAAAGCCAGCGGCGGGGCCATCAAGGCCTTCTCCATCGGCTTCGATGAAAGCGAACAACTGAACGAGTTGCCCTACGCCCAGATGGTCGCCACCGCGCTCGGTTGCGATTGGAAGCATCGTCTCGTTCGCGGTGGGGACTTCCTCGCGACGCTCGACGAAACCGCCTCGTTCTTCGGCCAGCCGTTTGCAAACTTCGCCATGTTCCCCACGCGCCTGCTCGCGCAGATGGCGCGGGAAGAACTCACCGTCGTCCTCTCCGGTCAGGGGGGTGATGAACTTGCTGCCGGTTACCCGGGTCGATACGGCTGGGTGCACGAAGCCGCGGCCGCGGCGCGCGAGCGTTCAAAGCGCGCCACGTTCGCCCCGGCGGTGGATGATCTGCTCCTCCACCTGCAGCACACGAGTTTCCTGCCGTGGCCGAACGCGCGAGAGGCCATCTTCGCTGATCATGTGCGCGACGCCGTGACTCAACAGGCCACGCCGTACGATGAGTTGCGATCCACCTGGTCGCGCACGGATCTTCATCAGGGTGAGCGTCTTCGCCGCATCCAGCACGCCGATTGTGCGGTCAATCTGCCGGACTATCTCATTACGATCGAAGAGCGAATGACGATGGCCGCATCGCTCGAGGCACGCAACCCCTTCCTTGATGAGCGCGTCGCCCAGTTCCTCCTCTCGCTCCCCGCGGAGAAGAAACTCCGGCAGACGCCGCGCGGATTCGAGGCCAAGTGGATTGTGCGCGAGCTTGCCCGACGCCATGTTCCCGCCGCTGCGATCGATCGACCGAAGCGCGGCTTCACACCGCCGCTGGATCTGTGGCTCAAACAGCACGCACCGGCTGTGCGAACGATCATCGAAGATGCGGACCCGATCATCGGGTCACTCTTCACCCCCGCGTGGAAACAGGCGCTCCGCACTCAGCCGCCCGAATCGCTTCCCCTGATGGCCGTGTTCTACACCCTCATGATGAGTGTCTGGGCGCGGCAGCACACTGGCTCACTCACGGGCAATATCGCCACCGCCGCCACCACCTCTTCACCGCGCGCATCCAGTCCGTGGCAGGGTCTCCTCCGCGAACGGCGGCACGAAGACATCACCGAAGCCCGATGGATCTGCCAGGCGCTCGGCAATCTCAAGGATGGATCCGCGATCACCATCATCGGTGATGAAGATGACTACTTCGCGGAACTGGCGCGGGGGTGTTCGCTGCGGCTGATCGAATCGGATGACCGCGACACGAACACCGCCGCGGTACTGCTAGTCAATCGCGCTGCGCGATCGTGCGCGGGGTTTGATGCCGCCGGTGATGCGGATGTTCACTGGCCCGCTTCATCCGCAGGCACCGTGCTTATGCTCGTTTCCTGTTCGATGCAGGAAGCGAACGATCTGCCCGCAAAGCTCGCGCACATCGGGCAGCGGCTCCACGTTCGTGGTCGTCAGGCCGTCCAGATCGGCGCGGACCGTGTGCTCTTCATTGTGCGCGGCGAAGGGCATCATTCACCATCGCTGAGCGCATCGATTCACCAGTAGCCGACGCGCTCAACCACCGCGCGACTGGCGAATCGCGCCCAGCCATGAATCCACGTTGTACCGGTGCCGCACATCGAGCGCCCGTTCCAGCGCCATCATCGCGTACTCGCGAATCGCCACCGAGTTCGCGTTCGGCCGAATCCCGCCGATGCCGCTCGTCATGCCCGTGTTCCGTCGGCCGCTGCCGGATTGATTCGCCTCCCGTTCGCCGCCTTCGGTGCGGCGATTCTCTTCCTCGGTCTGCTCGCCTTCGCCTTCCTCGGCCGGCGCCCAGTCATCTTCCAGCATGCGGGTGAATCGCAGATCATCCAGGTAGCCGGTCAGTGCGATCAGCACTTCGCTGGTCGTATCGTGGCGCACGTTCATCAGCAGGGCGATGAAGATGTTCATATCCAGCATGTAGCCGGCATCGACTTCGTTCTCACCTTCGCGGATGAATGACTCATCGTTCAGGATCCGCTCGATGAACGCATGGCCGGCCGGGTGCTTGCCGAGCATGATCGCCGCCCGTCGCCGCTCGCCGAGCGCCAGGTCGCGGTTGATGACTTTTTCATACAACGCTTCCGCATCGGCGCGAAGAACTTCTTCGTTCCCAGCGATGCTTTCGCTCGCGTCGCCCGTGTCGGCAGCGGTTCCTTCCGGAGTGGTGGCGCGGGTCGGGGTCGTGCTGCCGGCTCCGGGCGCGTAGGACTCCTTCGCCGTATACGCGAAGTACGCGAGCGCGCCGCCGCCACCCACCACCAGGACGACCAGCATCAGCGGAATCAGTTTGTTGTTCATCTCGATGCAACCTCCTCACGCGCCGCGGGCGACGCTCTCGACCTTCCAGTCTATTCTCCCGTCATGACCGATACGAACCAACCGATCCGCATCGCCATTGTCGGCCTCGGCATGGGCTGGCACCACATCCCGCTCTTCCGCCGGCACGAGCGGGCGGAGGTCGTCGCCATCTGCGATCTCGATCACCACCGCTCAGAACGCGCAAAGCGCGAGTTCAGCATCGAACATGCGTTCCCCTCCATCGATGATCTCCTGCGCTGGGGCGAGTTCGATCTTGCAGCCCTCGCGCTGCCGAACGATCTGCACGAGCCGGTCACCATTCGTTTCCTCGAAGCCCGCAAGCACATTCTCGCCGAAAAGCCCCTCGCCCTGAACGCCGCCCAGGGCCAGCGCATCCTCGAAGCAGCGCAGAAAAGCGGCATGAAGGTCGCGATCCACTACAACCAGCGCATGTCGCCCGAACACCAGCTCATCCACCGCGCAGCCCAGGCCGGTGACTTCGGCCGCATCCACCACATTCGCACCGGCTGGATGCGCAAGAAAGGCATTCCGGTCGGGGCCGCCGGCTGGTTCACCCGGAAGGACCGGGCCGGCGGAGGGCCGCTCATCGATCTCGGCGTCCACATGCTCGACAGCGCCCTCTTCATCGCCGGCTTCCCCAAAGTCCTCACCGTCACCGGCCAGACGCACCAGCTCTTCGCCGAACGCGATCTCCCCGGCTCCGGCATGGATGTCGAAGATGTCGCCATCGCATTCCTTCGCTGCGAAAACGGGCTGACGATGACCCTCGAAGTCTCCTGGGCCGGCTACCACGACCACTATCAGGAGGCGTTCATGCACATCTATGGCTCGGACGCCGGCGCCCATCGACGCACCTTCTTCGATGAACACTGGAACGCCGACACCACCCTCACCTTCTCACGCCGGCTGCACGGGGCCACCACGACCGAAACCGTCGATGTCATGCCCCAGAACCTTCCGTGCGTGCAGGAGGATCTCGTGCAGGCGATTCTCGATGATCGCGAGCCGCTCTGCACCCTCGAGCAGGGGCTCGCCGTCATGCACATCCTCGATGCGATCTACGAAAGCTCGACATCGGGCCGTGAAGTCCTGCTCGAGGGCTGACTCCGCCGGTTCGCCCAGCCGCCGGTCCGACTCCCGGTCCCCCGGAAACGACTCCCGGAGACCCGGAAACGGCTCCCGGAGACCCGGGAACGACTCCCGGA
>CBFGRU010000218.1:0-5236 GCA_965651255.1 uncultured Phycisphaerales bacterium | reverse complement strand
CCACCACCGGCAACGATCGCACCAACAACAGCCGCGAGATTGAGCGCGCGGTTGAAAGCGCTCGGGAACGCGCAGCGGAACAGTTGGAGCGAGAACGAGCAGCAGCAGCAGCGCGCGAAGAGTCCGGAACTATTCGCATCACACCTCGCCGCGAGGGCGAGTCACTTGAGCCCATCGAGCGCGGCACGGTTCGCATCACCCCCGGAACCCCCGGAACGACCGGAACTCCCGGCAGCCGATCCTCAAGTTCAGGGAACGAGCGCGTGGAGGTCCTGCACTCGACGCCGCGGACTTCGATGCCGATGACCGCGCGGGAACTCACCGAGAATGCCCGCCGGGAGGTGCAACGGGAAGCAGAGCGTCAGCGCGAAGAAATCAATGCCGGCCGAACGCTGCCGACCCGCCGCCATGTCGAAGCCAGTCGCGGTTCATCCACGGGAGGAACACTCCCCGGAGACGACGGCCCCCTCTCGTACCCCGGCAGCGGGCCATCGATCACGCAGCCACAGGGACCGATCGAGCGGATTGCGGCGCATCAGTCATACGGTTCATCACCGCGCAACGACGGAGGCGAGCGGCGACGAGATCGTGATGACGATCGGATCGACATCGATATCGATATCGACATCGACTTCGACTTCGACCTTGGTCATCACCATGACTATTACCGTCACCGCCATCATCGCAGCTACCGCGACTTCTGCGATGACTACGGCTATCGGCGCTATCGCTTTTACGATCGCTGGGGCTATGACCGGTCGTGCAGCCCGTGGTTCAGCTATCACCTGTTCTACGGGTATCGGTGGCGTTCGTACTGCGACCCGTACTGGGACTGGTGGATTCGTCCCGGCTTCAGTTTCCGGTTCTACTACGACTACGGCACACCGTCGTTCTATCGCCCGTGGTATACGGATGTGCGATACGTGACGACGTACCAGACGGTCTACCGCACGGATGTGCAGTACGTTGAAGTGCCCGTCCCGACGCCGCCCCCGGCATTGACCGCGGATGATGCGTGGCAACTCGTCAGTGAAGGATACTACCGCGAGGCGAGAAGCGCATTCAGTCGCCTGTCCATTCAGCAGCCGGACGATGGCACATTGCGGATCGGTTACGCCATTGCTTCGGGCCTTGAATTCGATGCAGGTGCGGCGGTCTTCGCGATGCGCCGGGCACTCGAGCTTGATCCGATTTCGGTGCGGTTCGTTCCGGTGGATGACATCCTTCGCCGGCGCGTGCTCGATCTGGTGGACCACTTTGCCGCCGAATCTCGCCGCAATGAGTTCGATCGTGATGCCATCTTCATGGTGGCGGCACTCAACACCGTTCTCGGCGAGGATGGACTCGCGTTCTTCGCGATCGATCGCGCCATCGATCTGGGCGATGATTCCACTTCAACCTACAACCTGGAATCCATCATCCGCCAGCGCATGGAGGACCGACTCGGCCGATAACGTCGGTCGATTTCAAGCAGCCCTCAGGGCCCGCTCTTCGCGAGCGGGCCCTGATTCGTTCTCCGTTGTCATCACCGGCCTTCCTCGCTCCGAATCGGCGAAACCCCGAACACCGCCCACCCTGCATTTCGATCAATGCCGCCGGCAAAGAAATCAATTGCGACCGAGCGGATAGGAATCACCGCGCGCACCCTTTGATTGGATGCTTGTGACCTTGGTGTGCAACCTTCACCCATAGAACGGAAAGGTTCTCCCCCATATGCCGCACCTTGGCGCATTGTTCGGACAACTGCCCACCGATGCGCCACCGCGCGGCGCTTAGGAGGGAAACGGGGAATGATTGGTTTCAAACATTGCAACCTTTGGCGCAATCTTCCATTCACACAAATGCGAATCAACCATCTCGGCGTGCGGGGTGGCAGACTTCGCATCAGGATTCGAGAAATCCAAGCCCGCCGTTCAGGTCAGCGCCGCTTCCGGTAGGGATGCTTCCTCGCGCGTGAGCTGGGGAAAGTAATCCTGAATTGCATTCACCGACCAGGCCCCGGCGCGAAGTGCGGTGATCGCCTGTACGCACGCGCGAGCGCCGGTCATCGTGGTAATCATGATGACGCCATTGCGCAGCGCCATCGCACGAATGCGACCCTCATCGGTCTGCGCGCCCTTTCGAGTCGGCGTATTGATGATCAACTGAATCTCGCCGTTGGCGATCAGATCGAGAATGTTCGGTCGGGCGCCTTCTGAGATCTTCGGCAACATCGTCGTCTCGACGCTGAAGCTGCGCAGATACTCATGCGTTCCCTGCGATGTGTACACACGGAAACCCATGGACACGAGTGACCGGGCAACATCGACGCTGTGCCGCTTGTCCGACTCGCGCACGCTCATGAACACATTCCCCGTTGTCGGCAGACGTTTTTCTGCGGCAAGCTGAACCTTCGCGACGGCAATCGGGAGTGCGCGATCCATCCCCATCACTTCGCCGGTCGAGCGCATCTCCGGACCAAGGATGACATCCACTCCCGGGAACTTGCGGAACGGAAAGACCGACTCCTTCACCGCGTAAAACCCTGCATCGGGCACTTCCGCTGCGGCAAGTTCCTCGAGCGATGCACCCATCATGACCTTCGCCGCAAGAAACGCCCACGGCACACCCTTGGCCTTCGAGACAAACGGAACGGTACGGGATGCGCGCGGATTCACCTCCAGGATGTATACGGTTTCATCCTTGATGGCCATCTGCACGTTCATCAGGCCGCGCACCTTCAACCGCTCTCCAAGTCGGCGCGCCGTTTCGCGAATCTGATTCACCAGCGAGGGCGGAAGTGAGTACGGTGGAATCGTGCAACTCGAATCGCCCGAGTGAATACCCGCTTCTTCGATGTGTTCCATCACGCCGCAGACCAGCGCCCGCGATTTTCCCGGTGCGATCGTCAGATGCGGCGGCGCGTTCTTCGATGCGGGCGTAAAGTCGGCGATGACATCGACATCAACTTCCGTCGCTTCCGCGAGGAAATCATCGATGAGCACCGGAGCGTTCGCCAGTTCCGAAACATCCACCGCTGAGCGCATGTACCGTCGCAGCGATTCCTCATCGAAGCACGTTTCCATGCCGCGGCCGCCGAGCACATAGCTGGGGCGCACCAGCACGGGGTAGCCGATTCGATTCGCGATCTTGACCGCTTCTTCCAGTGAATGCGCGATGCCGCTTTCTGGCTGGCGAATGTTCATTTCGCTGAGCATCGCCTTGAAATGGTCGCGATCTTCGGCAAGGTCGATCGATTCGAGCGAGGTACCGATGAGTGGCACGCCCGCAGCCACCAGCCCGTGCGCGAGATTGAGCGGCGTCTGGCCGCCGAACTGGACCAGCGTGCCGACCACCTTCCCCGCACGATCGGCCCGCTCGATGCCGCCGCCATTGAGCCGCTCAATGATGTTGAGCGTATCTTCAAGCGTCAGCGGCTCGAAGAAAAGGAGATCACTCGTGTCGTAGTCGGTTGATACCGTTTCGGGGTTTGAGTTGATCATGACCGACTCAAAGCCCATCTCCTTCGCTGCAAATGCTGCCTGCACACAGCAATAGTCGAACTCGATGCCCTGCCCGATGCGATTCGGACCGCCGCCGAGAATGATGATCTTCTCCCGGTCGCTCAGGCGGACTTCATCATCCGCGACGGCCTCGGCCGAGCCGCTGGCGATGAATGGCGATTCGTACGTCGAGTAGTAGTACGGCGTGACCGCTTCAAACTCCGCAGCGCACGTATCTACCAGCTTGTACACCGGTTCGACCCCCAGCGACTTGCGGAACGCCCGAACACTGAGAATCGTCTCCGTCGTGATATCGCCGAGATAAAGGTTCGCGAGCTGCGGATCGGAGTAGCCCAACTGCTTCGCCTGAAAAAGCGTGTCCCTCGGAACATCCTCGATCCGTTCGTAGCTGCAGAGTACATCTTCAAACTCGACGAGCTCACGAATCTGACTCAGGAACCACGGGTCGATTCGCGTGTGTTCATGCACTCGCTCAAGTGACCAGCCCATCTTGAACGCGTAGCGAATGTAATACAGCCGTCCCTGCGAAGGGACGCTCAACTTCCGCAGCAACTTGGGTTCAGGAATCGGCCAAACGATCGGCGATCCATCGGCCGCGACCAACCCGTTGGGAATCTCATCGGAAAGCTCGCCGGTGAAACGAAGGCCGCCCGCTTCGATCGCCCTCTTGGCGGCCAACCACTTGTCATTTCGATCCAGTCCCAGACCGAATCGCTTCACCTCCATCGAGCGGATGACCTTCTGAAGCGACTCCTTGAAAGTTCGACCGATGGCCATCGCTTCGCCAACCGACTTCATCTGTGTCGTGAGCGTTTCGTCGGCCTCGGGAAACTTCTCGAATGTCCACCGGGGAAACTTCGTGACGACATAATCAATTGACGGCTCGAAACACGCGCTGGTCGTGCCCGTGATGTCATTGCCAAGCTCGTCGAGTGAATACCCAATCGCCAGTTTCGCAGCGATCTTGGCAATCGGGAACCCGGTGGCCTTCGAAGCCAGGGCGGATGAGCGCGAGACCCGCGGATTCATCTCGACCACGACCATTTCACCATCAGCCGGATTGATGGCGAACTGCACGTTCGCGCCGCCCGTCTCGACGCCCACTTCCCGCAGAATCGCGAATGCGGCATCGCGCATTCGCTGGTACTCTTTGTCGGTCAGGGTCATGATCGGCGCGACCGTAATCGAATCGCCGGTATGCACCCCCATCGGGTCAAAGTTTTCGATCCCGCAGACGATGATGCAATTGTCGTTCTTGTCCCGGATGACTTCGAGTTCGTATTCCTTCCACCCCAGAACCGACTGATCGATCAGCACCTGACCGATCATGGATGCATCGATGCCTCGGCGCACGATCTCTTCGAACTCATCACGGTTGTAGGCAATACCGCCGCCGGTTCCACCAAGCGTGAACGCCGGCCGAATGATTGCGGGCAGGCCGATCTCTTTCAGAAACGCCCACGCCTGGTCGAGGTTCGTCACCGTGCGCGACCGTAGTTGGCGCAGTCCGACGTTTTCCACGACCTGCCGGAACTGCTCGCGGTCTTCAGCGCGATGGATGACCACTCGGTTGGCGCCGATCATCTCAATGCCGAACTCTTCAAGGACGCCGTCATCGTACAGTTTGCAGGCACAGTTCAGCGCGGTCTGCCCGCCGAGCGTCGGCAGGAGGGCGTCAATCGGCGTCCCCAGATCCCGCTCCTTCTGCAGAATCTTGCGAACGGCTTCGGTGG
>CBFGRU010000217.1:0-5348 GCA_965651255.1 uncultured Phycisphaerales bacterium | reverse complement strand
TTGTTCTTGATCCTCTCCGGGGGCAGGCAAGGGCACCACCGCACTCGCAGCGAGGGTGATGACTGAGGTAAGAATCGCGAGTGAACGCAGGGTGAGCAGGATGGCGAGCATGGCGATGACTCCTTCACGAAGAGCGTTCAACATTCGAGGCGATACCGGAAAGACCCGTGGGCGCGGCGATTGATTCCGGGGAGGATCATTCCATGGGTTATTCCGGGGCCGGGGGTCATTCCGGGGCAGGGGGTTCGTTGATGGCGACCTGTTCGACGATTTCGAGTCCGAAGCCGTGCAGTCCGCGCATGGTTTTCGGGTGGTTCGTGAGGATGCGAAGTTGTCGCAGGCCGAGTTCGTGGAGGATCTGGCTGCCGACGCCGATATCGCGTTGGTCCATCGGTCGAGCGCGGCTGGCGATGGAATCGGGCCGCGTGAGGTCGGGGGAATTGACATCATCGCTCGCGGGTCGGCGGATGCGTTGGAGTCGTGCGCGCCAGCTTTCGCCCGACCCTTCGGGGCGGAGGTAGATGAGCGCCCCGCGGCCGGCATCCTGGATCATTTGCATCGAGGTGCGGAGGGTGCGGCCGGTGGGGTTGGTGGACTCATCGAAGATGTCGCCGAGCAGATCGCGGCGATGCATGCGGACGAGGGTGGGTTCATTGATGATGATGGATTGGCCGCGATCATCGAGTTCACCCACGCCGCCGACGGTGAGGGCGAGGTGTGGCAGCGGATCGAACGCGGTCTGAAAGGCGATGAGGTTGAAGCGTCCGGCGGGCGTTTCGATGGGTGTCCCTGCGATGGGTTCGAGTCGTTCGATGGAGCGTTCGTGTTCGAGGCGATGTTCGATGATTTGCTCGACGGAGCACATTTTGAGTTGATGGTGCCTGCAGAATGCGACCAGTTCCTGGCCGCGCGCCATCTCGCCATCATCGCGGCTGATTTCGCTGATGACGGCGGCGGGTCGAAGGCCGGCAAGGCGCATGAGATCCACACTGCCTTCGGTCTGGCCGGTGCGGACGAGGACGCCGCCTTCGCGGGCGCGGAGAGGCACCATGTGGCCGGGGCGAACGAGATCATCAGGGCGGGAGTTGGGATCGACCGCGATGCGAACGGTTTTCGCGCGATCGCTGGCGCTGATGCCCGTGCCGACACCGTGACGGGGATGACCGTCGATGGAGACGGCCATGGCCGTCCCGCGGAGGGAGGTGTTCATGCCGGTCTGCGGGTGCAGGTCGAGGCGTTCGCAGTCCGCCGCGGTCATCGCGAGGCACAGGTAGCCGGGCGTGTGCTTGGTCATGAAGTTGATGATCTCGGGCGTGATCAACTCAGCGGCGACGATGAGATCACCCTCGTTCTCGCGCGATTCATCATCGACGAGCACGACCATCTTCCCGGCCTTCAGCTCTGCAAGTATTTCCGCAATGGTGGCAAACGACATGGACGAAGTGTATTCATCGCACTCCGCCCCGCCCGGCCGGGCTGAAAACACCATCGCCCTTCCCACCGTGGGAAGGGCGATGTGATGTTCCGGATGGTGCAGTGAGAGGAATTGAGACTGGTCTCGTTACTGTTCGATCCAGTCGATTCGCTTGCTGTAAATCAACTCGTCCGACTGCGGCTGCACCGGTGGTCCCGGATTGAAAATCAGGCCCTGCGGCTCGATCTCATAGATCAGTGGATGCTGCGTCCCCATGTACGTCGCGACCACTCCCTTTCGCAGGTCCAACGATGTCCGGGCAACGATGTCGATCCGATCCCCCAGCGAATTCGGGTTGCTGAGGTACTCCGTCCGGATGAGATCATCGTCAAGCATGATCTCCGAGAACGTCTGACCGAAATCTTCGCTGTACGCATAGTACAGTCCGATTCGAACATCCTGCCCCGGTGACTTCAGGTCGTGCCGTGTGTCGTACCAGACCAGATGCACCCGGTCATCACCATCGACACACACCGCCGGCATGAACTGGTCCGACCGGACGCCGGCGTTGTCCAGATTGACTTTCTTCGGCCAACCTTCCTGCGCGGTCGGCCAGATCCATTCTTCATTGATCGGATCCCACTCACCCCGCATGAGGTACACGTTGAAATCCCCATCACCACCGGATGGTTCTCCCGCAAGGTCGTGATACGCGAGATAGGCATGCCACACGCCCCCCGCGCCCATGCCGATGGCCAGATCGGTGAACGGCCCGATCTCAAAATCACCCGCCAGGTAATTCTTCGACGCGGCGAAGTACGTCGGCTCCGATCCCAGCTCCATGTTCGCTTCGATCTCCAGCGCCGATTCGGTGAACACGATCCGGCTGTCGGAGACCTCCCATTCACCGGTGAGCGTCCCGATCGTCATCGCCTGATCATCCATGTACGAAACCAGTCCGCGCCCTGCCTGGAATCCCACGGGTTGGCCCGGCACCCCGTAGATCGGCGTGTTGCCGTTGTTTTGACATCCACCATCCCCACCCACGGCGCCCAGCCATCGCCCCCGAGGTTGCTATAACGCATCACCAGTTGACCTCGAACAATCCCGGTCAGGTTGTCTTCGAGAGCACGGCCGAAGAGGTACAGGTCATCGTTCAAGGAGGCGCCGCCGCCTTGCTGCGGCGAGAGCTGCGCAAAGCGCAGGTACGCCGCTTCAACCCCGATCAGGGCATCGATGATCGTGAAGAACGTCGAATCCTCAATCGTCCGCGCGACGTAGGGGATGGATTGTGCAGCGGCAGTTCGAAACACTCCCGCAGCCGCGATGCGGTCACCGAGTTGACCGATGGCCGGAAAGTCATCGTCAAACACCGTCATCGCAGGGTCGCGTGCATCGAGTGCCCCTTCGGGCATGAGGACGACCATCGGCTGGCCCCAGGTGATATCGCCGTTCTCCGGAACATGATTGCCGCCCGGATCGCGGTAGATCGACCCCACACTGTACTCGAGGCGGACGGGGTCTTCGGTCAGGTTCCCGGTGGGAATCTCGCCCACCTGCCACATGCAGATGAGGAAGAGCACATCACGATCTTCCACCGGGTCGTACGCGATGTGCATGATGAGGTTCGGCTCGTTCACGACCGGCGGGTTCCCGTGGCCGACATGCGGCCCCCCGGTAACGACCTGTCGCGGTCCGGGAACGGGCACCTCCTGCTGGGCGATGACCGGCGAGGCGCCGGCCAGGGCCAGAACCGCGCTGAGGAAACAACGGTTTCGAGAGGGTTTCATACGTCGATTCTCCTTCGGAAAATGGAAAGTGATTGCACCATCCGGAGACGATGGTACAGTAGCAGAAAGATGGACGGGCCTGCAAGCGTCCGGAGGAGGTGAATCTTGAAACACATGGCAACGATCATCGTGGGAGCGCTCGCGTTCTCGGGTTCAGCGAGCGCGGATGTGCTGCTCGATCAACCGCACGACTACCGGTTCTGGTCGCGCAGTGACTTCGGGCCGCATTTCATCAACGTGCAGCGTGGTGATGATTTCAAGCCGGCGCAGTCGGTGCTGGTGGAGTCGGTGACGTTCTGGATGGTGGCGAGCTGGGCGGCGTTGCCGAACGACTGGGCGTTCTCGGTGCACCGCTCGACCGATGATCATCCTGACTTTGACTTTGCGCCGGAGTATCCGTGGATCTTCGAGCGGACGGGACCTTCGAGCGTGATCGATCTCGGGCCGTGGAGCAACGAGGAATCGGCGCTGAACCTGTACGAGGTGACGTTTGCGGATTTGAGCATCTTTCTCGATCCGACGACGAGCGAACGGGGAACGTTCTGGTTCTCTTCGTTCGGCCACATCACCGACCGGGCGGTGCAGACGGTGGGCTGGGGGACGGCGGGGTATGGGAAGATCAACGGCGAGTATGCGTGGCGGAAGTGGATGCCGTGGCAGTATCCGGGCTGGGCGGGGCACTCACTTCCCGATGGCAGTCAAACGGACTTTTCGATGCGGATCGAGGGGACGGTGCTGCCGGGTCCGGGGACTTTGGCGGGTCTGGGGTTGATGCTGACGATGGTTGGCGCGAGTCGCAACCGATGCCGGTTCCGGGGGCGGGGGCGGGACCGGGGCTGATGACCGGCTTCACAATTCAATCACATCTTCATCCCCATGCGGCGGCGGGCTGGTGAGGAGGTAGCAGAGGTCTTCGACCGTGATGAGTTCGCCGAGTTTGTAATCGTGCGGCTGAAGTTTCGGATGGGAAAGCAGCACGAACGTCGGCCAGATGAAGAAGAGCAACTGGTTGCTCACGAGCATCGGAATGGGAAACCACGGTTGCAGGCCCAGCAGGAACAGGGTCGTCATGACCAGGACGATTGCGAGGATGAGATAGAGGAACCGGTGCCGCTTGCGCAGGGGCGGCATGCGCCCGGGAGTGAGGCGCGAGAGGTCCTGCTGAAAGACCAGCGGGGCACGCGCGATCAACCGGTTCAACCGGGTCTCGGGGGTGATATCGGATGCATCGACCCCACGGGCGGAGAGCGCCGCTTTCAATGACTCCAGCGCACTGTCCACCCACTCGATCGTGTGCCCGTCGCGGGAGCGAGGCATTGCCGGGCCGAGCGCGTGTTCGGCGAGCAGGTCGAGAACGGCCGACAACGTTTTGCTTCGCTCCGGGAGGAGCACGCGCTTCCACGATTCATGACCGATCGACCCGCCGATGTGATACTCAAACCACCGGGCCAGTTCACGCCAGTCGAACGTCAGCGAATGTTTGCCCAGGGCGCGCCGAAACTCCGCGATGGTCATGGCGGGGTGAATCTCGAGGATGAGATCTGCATCATGCTCGATCTTCTTCGGCAGTCGCCACGCATCACGAATCAGCGCAAGCACATCATCACGCGAGAATCGCCGGCGCGGAAGGCCGGGAAAGTGATTCGGCTTGACTTCATCCAGATGCGAGATCATGCGCACGCTCGAAGGCAAGAACGGGTGAATCATCGTACGATGGTCGGCTATGAGCAACAGGATGAAGAAAGTGAAGAGCAAGGTGAACGCCGCTGCCACCGCCACCACCACCGCGGCCCAGCGCGACCAGCACCGCGAGTGGCTGCTCGACCTGACCGCGATCCCCACCGCCGCGGGCCATGAGCACCGCGTGATCGGGTGGATCGAATCGTGGGTGAAGCGTCGGAAGAACCTGAAGCTCGCGCGCGACAAGGCGGGCAACCTCTTTGTTACGCACGCCAAGCCCTCGCGCGCGAAGAATGCGCCGCGGCCGGTGTTCATCACCGCGCATCTCGATCATCCCGCGTTCGTCGTGACGAAGATCGTGAGCGAGTACACCATGGAGCTTGAGTTCCGCGGCGGGGTGCATGACCCCTACTTTGAGAATGCGGCGATCGAGATCATTGATGGGAAAGACCGTGCGCACGCGG
>CBFGRU010000216.1:0-5382 GCA_965651255.1 uncultured Phycisphaerales bacterium | reverse complement strand
CGGTCTGCTCAAGCAGGATTCCAACAATCAGGTTGGCTCGCTTTTGAACATGAATCAGGAGGCGCTCAA
Organism: uncultured Phycisphaerales bacterium; assembly: GCA_965651255.1. Classification (GTDB taxonomy): domain Bacteria; phylum Planctomycetota; class Phycisphaerae; order Phycisphaerales; family SM1A02; genus CBFGRU01. The sequence goes on along the minus strand of CBFGRU010000216.1, from coordinate 5,313 downwards.
CAAGGAACTCTCCCGGCAGATCCAATCGCTCCTGTTGAAGGAGCTTGGCCTGAGCGACCCCGGAAACATCCTTGAGAACCTCCTGCGTGACCGCGACCGTGATCGAGGTGGAAGCAGCGGCAGTGGCGGGGGTCGGCGCTGACTGTCTCTACATCGATTCAAAGGGATCGCGATCAGCGCGGCTGACCAAAAACTCACCGTTCGGAAGTGATGCTGCCAAGCGGTCGCGCAATCTCGGCAGGAATCCACGCTCCGTATTGGTATGCCCCGCCAGCATGACGGCGCACCCGCGCGAGGTTGCGCTCAGGACTTCATGGTGTCGCATTTCACCGGTCAGGAAGAGCTGACATCCTTCGGCAATCGCTTCATCCAGCAGGTCAACACCGGAACCTGCGCACACGCCGATCGTCTGGACTTTATCAATCTCCGGTGCCGTAGCGACCTTGACTCGTGCAACGCCCAGCGCTTCTTTGATGCGTGATGCAAGTGTTTTCAGTGTGACGGCCCGATCAAGGACGATTCTCCGCCCTTCGCCACTGGATCGGTCAGGGCGCGGCTCAAGAGCATGGATTTCAATCGGCGGCTCCTGGTACGGATGGAACTGACGAATCGTCGTCATGGCGAGCGCCAGCGATCGTCGCGGGCACACCATTTCCAGCCGCACTTCCTGAACACGTTCCAACCGTCCTTTGCCTCCAACGGTGGGAGTGGCATCGTCGGTGGCGAAGAACGTTCCGGCACCGGCCAACTCAAAGGAACATTGCTCATAGGCGCCGATGCGTCCCGCGCCAACCGACGCGAGGGCGTTTCGCAAGCGATCGACGACATCGGCTGGGCAGAAGGTGACGACTTTCGTCGCTTCGCTCCGTGGTAACTCGGCATGCGGCTTGAGTGCGCGGATATCACCCGAGCCAAACGCCCGCGCGAGCCAGTCGGTCAGGCCATCGGGGGCAGCATCCAGCGCCGTATGCGGCGAGTACACCGCTAGTCCGGCGCGCAGAGTCTTCAGCAACAGTCGTTCCCGCGGCGAGTGGTTGGCCACGGCCCTCAACGGCTGGAAGATCGGGGGGTGATAGGCGATGATCGCGCGCACCTGCTTCGCGATCGCTTCATCGAGTACCGCGTCGGTGAGATCGATCGTGAGCAGCACGCGATCAGCCGGATCATCAGGCAGCCCCAGGAGCAGTCCCACGTTGTCCCATTCCGCTGCCAGCCGAATGGGAGCGATGGTCTCCATTGTCTTGACAATGTCCGACATTCTGATCATGAACTATGAACTCCAATCGGCTGCAGTACACGATGACGAGCCAGCCACCACTCGACCGCGATGGTTCCCATCACCGGACCATAGGCCAACAGGAACACCCAGAGCGGAATGTCCCAGTCATTCGCACCGGTGAAGGCGCTGTACCCAAAGGTGATCGTCAGCGATGCGATCCAAGCAGCCCAGACCCCCGTCAGCCGCGCAGGTTCAGCGACGCAGGGGAGGAGAATCAGCGGCCAGATCGCATACCAGGGATGAACCACCGGCGCGAGAATGATGAATCCAAGCAGCATCACCGCACTTCCCCGTTGAATGGACCTCGATCGCAGACACACGATGAGCGTCATCATCAACGCCAGGGTCATACACACGATTCGAACGAATCGTTCCTGCAGATCGTTTGACCATCCCGGGACCAATTGTCCGCAGAGACTCAAGAAGAGTTCATACACCGGGCCGAAGTGCGCCCACTTGAGTGTGAAGCGCATCGCGGTCGATGACAGATTCTCGATCGCGAGCCCGCCATCACGAATAAGGAACGGTGCAGTCACCACGACCACCGTGCCCATCCCAATAAGCATGCTCGTCATTCGGATTCGCCAGCTCGCGCGCCGAAGGAAAAGCAACGCAACCGGAAGAACGAACGGTTTCACGATGGCTGCGGTGGCCAGTCCAGACATGCCCACGGTCGCGATCTGCCGTTTGAACATCACGAGAGCCAGTACAAGGAACGGCAATCCGATTGCATCCTGATGCCCTGAGCCCGCGATTTCTGTCAATGCCAGAGGATGCCACGCATACAGTGCAGCCCACCACGCATTGCGACCCGCCTGTGCAAGCAAGAGGAGCAGGAGACCGATCGCAATCAACTCAAACCCCACGAGCACTGCACGCAGGACCAGAGCTGCCCTCGTGAGCGAAGTCTCTTCCGGCAACAATCGCATGGTCGCGCCGAACACCCATTGGCTCACAGGGAGGTATATCGTCACCAGCTCCGGATGATTTGCACGCTCGGCCGCACGATGGCGGATGGAGTCACTCGTACTGGATACATCATCCAGAGTCTGTTGCGGAGAACGGTGATAGGGATTCTCTCCCGCAGCAAGCGTCGCACCATCGTGCAGATACCGCCAGAGGTCGTCCGAAAGTGTCGGTTCGTGGACCGTGATGATCGCCACTCGAGCGAGGATGGCCGTCAGAAGTACACACCAGGCCGCACCACGTGACCAGGCCACACGCTCGCGCGCCTGTTCACGCAAGAGTTGCCACCCCAGCAGCGTGAGCATCAGCCACCCCAAGCCGCTCGCAGCCCACCACCACGTAAGCCGCTCGAGATTGTGGGATCCCGCCACCTCTCCCGGTGTGCGATCGATTCGCAGGAACGCGAGCGTGACGATCAGTGGAACGATCGAGAGCATCGCGAAGCCGATGATCAATCCCGGCGGCCGCGCGATTGCCCGTTCACGCTCCATCACTTCGAGCATGACGTCGCCCGGAGTGGCAGCAGCGTTGTGTGACATGAGATTGGCCGCGCAGAATCACGCTCAATGCATCGACACGGTGCCCGTTGCGGAGGGCTCGCCCAGGCCGGACTCATCGAGCGCCATCGGCTCGGTCGGGCTGGTCACCACCGATTCCTCGCGCAGAGGATTGAATCGACTGCCGATCATCGGAATGCGCTGGTTCACGTTGCTCTTTGGCATGAACGGATGGACCCAGATGAGGAACGCTGCAATTACCAGCGAAACCGCCCACATCCAGCCCCAGTTCTGACCCTGCATGAAGACGACGAACGAGGTGGCCAGCAGCAGCACCAGCGAGGCGGGAATCATCCCCTCCCACGCCAGCCGCATGAGCTGATCGAACCGGAACCGGGGCAGCGTCCACCGGAGCGCCATCGTCAGGCAGATCACGAGAAAGATCTTGCCCGAGACAACGGCAAACTGGAGCAGGATCAGACCGATGCCGCCGGCGACGGGCAGATCCCAGCCGGAGACAGGATTGATCGACCATCCGCCCAGGAAGAGCACCACGAAGAACGCGCTGCCGGTAATCATGTGCGCGTACTCAGCGAGGAAGAACAATGCGAACTTCATCGATGAATATTCGGTGTGATACCCGCCGACGAGTTCCGACTCGGCCTCGGCCATATCGAACGGCGCGCGGTTGTTCTCTGCGAGCATGCACGTATAGAAGATGATCGCCGCCAGTGGTTGATGTAGCAGATACCACTGGCCGCTCAACTGCTTCTCAACGAGCTCGAACGGAATGATTGAACCGGCGTACACCACCACCGCGAGAAGTGCGATGCCCATCGGAATCTCGTACGAGATCATCTGGGCACTTGCGCGAAGGGCGCCGAAGAATGAATACTTGCTGTTGCTCGCCCACCCGCCGAGCACCACGCCGTACACGCCGACCGATGCAACCGCGAGCAGGTAGATGATGCCGACATTGACATCGGCGCCGATGATTTTGACCTGATGACCGCCAATCCCGATCTGATCCGCAAAGGGGATCGATGAAGTGTCGAGCACGCCTCCCCACGGAATGATCGCAAAGCCAATCAGGGCGGGAATGATGATGAGGCCCGGCGCGAGAAGGAAGAGCAGGCGATCTGCTCCGCGCGGAAAGAACTCTTCCTTCAGAATGAACTTCAGCCCGTCTGCCAGCGGCTGGAGCAGCCCCGCCGGCCCGACCCGGTTGGGGCCGACACGGTCCTGTATCCACGCGCTGAGCTTGCGTTCCAGCATGATCAGATAGGCACAGGCGCCCAGGATCATGTGGACGATCAACACGATCACCAGCACGGAGGTGATGAATTGCGGGGTGAGAAAGTCGGGCATGGCGGGTGGAGTGTATCGCGAATGCCGCGGCGGGGCCAAGCCAGGAGCGTCTTTCGGACGGAAGAACGCGGTTCGGTATGGTTTCGGGCGGCTCAGCGGCCGTCAGGGAATGAAAGTGGAATTGATGCTTTTCTCACGGTGTCGTTTGGGAGAGAATCATCGTGCGGCGGGGCAGGAACTGATGGTGGCCGCGCGTGCACGGGCAGCCACCGATCGCTGGGAGTCGAACATGACGAAGAAACGAGCCGGAACATGGCATGCCGCAAATGCGGTCACCGTTCTGTTGGTTGCGCTTACGTGCCCGGCGGGGACTGCCTCGGCAGAACCACCGCTGCCACCTGTCCACGCGGGAAGTGATGATGTCCGCACGTCGGCGACCCGGATGATTCCGTCCGAAAGCTCGACCGAAGCGATCGCACCACAGGATCGGGAAAAGCAGCGAGCACAGGAGCAGTCCAAGCAACGGGAACAGGATCGTGCCCGTCAACGGGCCCAGGAGGAGGCCCGCAAGCGCGCTCAGGAAGAGGCCCGGCGAAAGGCACAGCAGGAAGCCCAGAAGAAAGCCGCCGAGGAAGCACGCCGCCGCGCGCAGGAAGAAGCCAGGCAGCGTGCCGCCCAGCAAGCCCGGGAACGTGCGCAGCAGGAAGCACGGGAACGCGCTGCTCAACAAGCACGCGAACGTGCACAGCAGGAAGCACGGGAACGCGCTGCTCAACAAGCACGCGAACGGGCGCAACAGGAAGCACGAGAACGCGCTGCTCAACAAGCACGCGAGCGTGCGCAGCAGGAAGCACGGGAACGCGCCGCTCAGCAAGCACGCGAACGTGCGCAGCAGGAAGCACGAGAACGCGCTGCTCAACAAGCACGCGAACGTGCGCAGCAGGAAGCACGAGAACGTGCTGCTCAGCAAGCCCGCGAACGTGCACAACAGGAAGCACGAGAACGCGCTGCTCAACAAGCACGCGAGCGTGCGCAACAGGAAGCACGGGAACGCGCCGCTCAGCAAGCACGCGACCGCGCGCAACAGGAAGCACGGGAACGCGCTGCCAATGAAGCGAGGCAGCGGGCCGAGTCGCGGGAGCGAGAGATTGATGCAGCGACTCCACCCGTTCGCACTTCCCCCCCACCGCGAACCAACCAGAACGACACCACCACCGGCAACGATCGCACCAACAACAGCCGCGAGATTGAGCGCGCGGTTGA
>CBFGRU010000215.1:0-5384 GCA_965651255.1 uncultured Phycisphaerales bacterium | reverse complement strand
AACCCGGCGGGAAGCCCACGCCTCCCGGAAAGGGTCCGCAGCAACCGCAGGGACGCCTGCCGCGCGGTCCATTCAGCATTTTCCTGCTGCTCGGCGTACTGCTCATCCTCTTCCTTGTTCTGAACAGTTCCTCCGGCGGCGGCATCGAGATCAAGAGCTGGCGCGTGTTCCTCAAGCACGTTGAGTACGGTCACGTCGAGGACAACTCGCTCATCGTCAAGGACGACCGCGTACTCGCTCAGATCAAGCCCGGAACGCCGGGCTTTGCGACCGAGGGTGATCGCGCCCGTCAGATTTACGTCAAGATTGATGCGGCCAATCGCGATGTCTTTCTGCAGGACCTGAAAGAGGTCTCTGGCGGCAACTTCACCACCGACACCGGCGTCGGGCTCTGGGTGCAGTTTCTGCTCTATTGGGCGCCGATCCTGCTCATCATTCTCATTATCTGGATTTTCATCGCGCGGTCATTCCGCAGCGCCGGCGCCGGCCCGGGCGGCATGCTCGGTTCGTTCGGCAAGAGTCGGCATCGCATGCAGACGAAGGATGCGGTTCAGGTCACCTTCTCCGATGTCGCCGGTGTTGATGAGGCGAAGGATGAAGTGACCGAGATTGTCGAGTTCCTCAAGAACCCGAAGCGATTTCAGCGGCTGGGCGGGCGCATTCCCCGTGGCGTGTTGTTGACCGGGCCGCCCGGTTGCGGCAAGACTTTGCTCGCCAAAGCGATCGCCGGCGAAGCGGATGTCCCGTTCTTCTCGATCTCCGGGTCTGACTTCGTCGAGATGTTCGTCGGTGTCGGCGCGAGCCGCGTACGCGACCTCTTCAAGCAGGCGAAAGAGAACTCACCCTGCATCATTTTCCTGGATGAGATTGACGCGGTCGGTCGGCGGCGCGGCGGCGGTTTCTCGACCGGGGGTCACGACGAGCGCGAGCAGACGTTGAACGCGATTCTCGTTGAGATGGACGGATTCGACGCCAACGACCAGGTGATCGTGATTGCCGCGACGAATCGCGCGGATGTGCTTGATCCGGCACTGACGCGGCCCGGACGGTTCGATCGCCAGGTCGCCGTGCCGCTGCCGGACTTGGTCGGCCGTAAGCAGATTCTCGAAGTGCACGCAAAGAAGATCAAGATGGGTCCGAACGTGGACATGGAACGTCTGGCCCGCGGCACGCCGATGTTCTCCGGGGCGGATCTCGCGGCGGTAATCAATGAATCCGCAATCATCGCGACGATGGCCAACAAAGACTTCGTGGAAATGGCGGACCTGGAAGAGGCGCGCGACAAGGTGCGGTTCGGCCGTGCGAAGAAATCGCGGCGCATCGAAGAAGAAGAACGAGTCGCCACCGCGTACCACGAAGCGGGGCACGCCGTTGTGCAGGCCCTGCTGAAGGATGCCGATCCGGTTCACAAGGTGACGATTATTCCGCGCGGCCAGGCGATGGGCGCAACGTTCTCGCTGCCCGAAAAGGATCGCTACGGCTACGGCCGCAAGTACCTCGAAGCCACCATGCGAACGCTCTGCGGCGGTCGAATCGCCGAAGAGAAGAAGACCAGCGACGTCTCCAGCGGTGCGGCGATGGATATCAAGATGGCGACGGCGTACGCCCGCCACATGATTCTCGAATGGGGCATGAGCGATAAGCTCGGCTTCGTGAACTATGCGGGCGAAGACAGCCGCGACATGTTCATTCCCGAGAAGGAGTACTCCGAAGAAACAGCGCGGGTCATTGATGAAGAGATCCGCGGATTGATTGACACGGCTTACAACGATGCCCGCCGCCTGATCGAAGAGCACTGGGACAAGGTCGTCGCCATCGCTGAAGCGCTTCTGAAGTACGAAACGCTTTCCTCCGATGACATCGACCGGGTCATGCGCGGCGAGCGGTTGACCAAGCCCACCGTCGCGGAACTGTTGCAGGCCGAAGCCGGGCGCAGTCGCCAGCCCAAGCCCGCAACTCGTCCCGATCCTGAAGAAGATCACGGCGAAGCACCGGGCATGATGCCAAGTCCGGCCTGATACGTTTCACATTTCTGGTGCATGCGTTCAAGCCACGGCCGTCGGTCGTGGCTTGTGCTTTTACCCCGCCAGTTCGAGGGCATTCCGAACCCGTTCGATATCGATCTGATGCAGCCGCAATGTCTTTTCCGGGTTGGTGCGACCAGACTCGACCGTGACATCGCGAGCGCTGCATCCGACAACTCTGGCAACGAGCGCACAGATCGCGACATTGGCGCGGCCGCCCTCCGGCGGCGCGTTCGTTCGAATCTTCAACCGATCGCCGAGGACACCCGCCATCTTTTCCTGCCGCGCTCCGGGCACGACCTTCACCCGCAGCAGCACATCATCGTCAACTTGTTCAAGTATCTCGTGCATCACTACTTAGCATCCGCAAGGCATGCGCTTCGGGCAACCTCGCGCCAGGTTGACTTGCGGTCAACCTGCAGAACCGCATGCGGAGATTCATCGAATGAACGCCTACAACCAGACGGCCCGGTGAAATCTCCACAGGGACAGGAGAACTGCATGCAGACAAAGCGAATCTTGCTCGTGGCGACGATCACCCTCGGCGCCATCGGCGGTCAATTCTTTCTCAGCGGGTGCCAGAGCACTCGCGCGATCGACACGATTGAAGTCGGATCACGTCTGTACGACAACTTCGGCACGTACCATCGAGCCGTCTCGACCGATTCACCCGAAGCGCAGATGTGGTTCGATCAGGGCATTCAACTGCTCTACGGCTACAACCATGATGAGGCGATTCGCTCATTCCGGGCTGCCGCCGAAGTGGACCCGAACTGCGCCATGGCGTGGTGGGGCATCGCCTACGCGGCCGGTCTGCACATCAACAATCCGGTGATGTCTGAGTTTCAGTCCACGCTTGCCTGGCAGGCAACCGAGCAAGCCCTTGCGCGCCTTGACTATGCATCGCCCGTCGAACGGTCGCTCATTCGCGCCGTCGCCGAGCGCTACGCCTGGCCGATTCCGGAAGACCGCGCCCCGCTGGACCAGGCCTACGCCGAGGCAATGGGCCTCGCGTGGGAACAGTTCCCCGAAGATCCTGATGTCGGCGCGCTCTACGCAGAATCACTCATGAATCTCCAGCCGTGGGACCTCTGGACGAAAGAGGGCGAACCGAAGGGCCGAACGTTGGAGATCGTTTCAACGCTCGAACGTGTCATCGAAATCGCACCGAATCACCCCGGTGCGAACCACTTCTACATTCACGCTGTCGAGGCATCGAATACGCCCGATCGCGCCGTGGCGGCGGCGGAACGTCTCGGTTCGCTTGTGCCGGGGTCGGGCCATCTTGTGCACATGCCCTCGCACATCTTCATTCGCGTCGGCCGGTTTGAAGAGGCGGTGCTGTCGAATCAGCGTGCTGTCGCCGCAGATCGTGCGTACTTTGCGGTTGCACCGGAGCCGGAGTTCTACTCCCTCTACTACGTGCACAACATTCACATGCTCGCATACGCGGCGATGATGAACGGGCAGAGCAAGGTCGCAATTCAGGCCGCGCGCGAACTTGAGCGCGACATTCCCCAGAACTTCCTGCGCGAGTGGGCGTTCATCGCCGATGGATTCATGCCGGTGGTCTACCACGTGCTGATCCGTTTCGGCAAGTGGGAGGAAGTGCTCGCCGAACCCGCGCCGCCGGAGTGGCGGTATCTCAGCGTCGCGTCGTGGCGATACGCGCGCGGCGTGGCGTACAGCGCGCTCGGCAAGGTTGAAGACGCGAGACAGGAACTCGCCGCGTTCGAGAAGGCCGCCGCCGCGATTCCGGACAATTGGATGGTCGGTAACTCCAAAGCAAGTGATGTGATGAACGTTGCTCGACAGATGCTCATCGGCGAACTCGCATATCGCGAAGGCCGACACGATGAGGCCTTCGCAGCCCTGCGCAAAGGCGTGGAGCTTGAAGGTCAACTCAATTACGATGAGCCGCCGGACTGGATGCAGCCGGTGCGTCACGCGCTCGGTGCACTATTGATGGGCGCGGGTCGCTACGCCGAGGCCGAGCAGGTGTATCGCGATGACCTCGCACAGAACAATGAGAACGGCTGGGCGCTGCTGGGGCTCTCCAATGCACTCCGCGCTCAGGGTAAGGTCGATCAAGCCGATCAACTTGATGCCGACCGGGCACGCCTCTGGGCCAACGCGGATGTTTCGCCGACCAGCTCGTGCTACTGCGAGCCGGGTGAGTGATCCGCGCGTGACAGTTCGGTGAACCACTGCAAAGCCGCAAGCGGCACAAACCGCTTGCGGCTTTTCTTCAACACGTGGCAATGTCTTGCCGACCGTATTCTCCACGAGCGATCGCGATGCGAATCGACTCACTCCCCTTCGATCGTCTTCTTTCTGCGCAGGATGTGGTGGTAGTGCTGCGCGAATCGGTGCGCTTCATCGCGGATCGCCTGGCAGATCTTCAGCCCCGGATTGTTTCGACTCAGTCGCACGGGCTCGCTTTTCTCCTGGATGTAGATCAACTCTTCCTTCTTCGCGAGCGAGATCACCATCGGCGGCTTCTGCGGAAGCTGCTCAAATGCCTCCAGGGCGGCATGCAACTGGCCAAGCCCGCCGTCGATGAGAATCACATCGGGGTACAACTCGTTCCCCGCGCCGGCTTCGCGGTACCGACGTGAGACGACCTCACGGATCGCCATGTAATCATCATTGTCTACCGTGCGCACCTTGTACCGGCGGTAACCGTCCTTGAACGGTCGGCCGTCGATGAACGCAACTTTCGACCCGACCGTCTCCTCCCCGCCGAGGTGCGCGATATCAATGGCCTCCATGCAGCGAATCGGAGTCTCAAGGCCCAGCGTTTTCTGCAGCGAACGAAGCGCTGATGTCGGATCGGTGGCGAATACGGTGACCTCCGGCTGCCAGTTCGCCTCGCGCGCCTTCTTCTGCCTTTCATCGAGTTTCTCGATCGCACGAATCTCATCGCGCAACACCGCAGCACGCTCGAACTCGAGTCGGGTCGAGGCCTCCTCCATTTCCTTGCGCATCTCGCGCAGCATCACACTGCGCTTTGATTCGATGAACCTGAGGAACCGGGTGATCTCTTCGCGATACGCCTCCGGCGTGATGTACTCCGCGCACGGAGCGGTGCACTGACCGATCGCATGCAGCAGACACGGCCGAAAATACTTGTTCTTCTTCTCACCGGGCACGATGTCGAGTGTGCAGGTGCGGTACTTGAACACCCGTTGCAGCAATTGCACTGCCTCGCGCAATGCAGACACACTGGTGAACGGCCCGAGAATCTTCGCACCTTTGAACCGTTCATCACTCGGCGTCCGCGTGATATAGACGCCGGGGTAATGATCACGCAAAGTCACCGCGAGGTACGGAAAGGTCTTGTCATCGGTCAGGCGAACG
>CBFGRU010000214.1:0-5388 GCA_965651255.1 uncultured Phycisphaerales bacterium | reverse complement strand
AGCCAGCCGATGACGCGGACGGAGGCGTTGAGCTTGGCCATGAGCTGCGCGGTGAGAAGGGCGAGCGCGCCATCGCCGAGAATGGTGATGTAGGGCTTGCCTTCGATGCGCAATTGTCGCACCGCCTGGATGGCGCGCGAGACGACGACGGCAAAGGCAGCGCGATCATCATCAATCCGATCGGAGATGGTGATGAGATTGCGCGCGGGGAGGATGATCTGTTCGGCGAGCGCGCCATCACGACCGGCGAGGCCGATGATCGTGCGCTCGCGACAATGAACCGCAAGACCGCCGAGGCACATGGCACACGCGCCGCACCAGATGACCGGATGGGCCACGATGCGCTTGCCGGTAAAAGAGCGATGTTTCGGATCGGATGCGCTGATGACTTCACCGACGAACTCGTGCCCGAGAATGCCGACCGGCGGTACGGCCTGACGGAGGATGGCAGCATCATCCGGCCCGATGGCGATTCGCCTGGGTCGAACGATGACATCATTCGGTCCCGGCTCGACGGCCGAAGTGTACTGCCTGTCAAACTGCACCGAACGACCATCGAAGATGACCGCGCGCATCAGGACCGTACCGAATGGGATGGTTGAGTGATGAATGGTCGCATCGGCATGTTCAACTCATTGACTGGAGGCGGCATCATCCGGACTGTCGTAGGTGCTGCGACGTCCTGCATCCATACCGATGGGTGTTCCGGGTTGTTCCCAGTTCTTTCTCGTCCAGAACGCGAGCTGCTCGAGAAGAGATTCATCGCGCTGGTAGACGGGGTATCGATACTGACCACCGCCGGCGAAAGGCGTACGAGTTTGATCGTACCACGTGAACCATGCCGCTCGATCGAGGCCGAAATCCTGACCGGTAAGAGTGATGAGCGAATCGCGCGCGTTTCGATTAATGACCAGTTCCGGCGCATCCAGCGCGGTAATGAGTTCCTGGGCCACATCATCCATCGGATACTGACCGAGCGCAGTCGCGAGGGCAGCGCGGACATCGACATCCTCAGTTGTGCGGTTCAGCACGCGCGTGAGAATCGGCGCAACCGCGGGATCATGCAGGCGTTGGAGCCCTTTGGCCGCTTCCCAACGGACATGAACCGACTCATGCGTGAGCTGCTCAGCGATGAGCACCGCATGTTCCGGTGAGCCGTGTCGCGCCAGCGCACGCACGGCCGCCGCACGAACCAGCGGGTCAGGATCGTTGCGAACCATGTCGGCGTACTGGTTGATGTAAACCGATTCCCCGCCGAATGGAGAAGCGTAAATGAGGGTGACGCCGCGCCGGCGCAGATCGGGATTGCGATCGAACATCCAGCGGGCAGCTTCGCCGGGCGATGGCATGTTGAACGGCTCGAAGAGGTCAGCCATATCGCGGGACATGGATTCGCAGCCGACCTGGAATGATGTAAGCGGCACCGCCAGCGCGGTGAGCATGAGCATTCGGGCCGGCCACGATCTCAGAGCGTGCATCGAGAGACTTCTCCACTACCGTTGCAAGGACTCTGCCATTGACACTCGTAGGGTTCGAGGTCCGGGGTCCGGGGATTGGCATACTTCATGAGTATAGTGATCGACCGTTCCGGCCGCGAATCGCCAGCAACGGGGCGTGCCGTGCATTGATTGATCGGTTAACTGTTGATCACTGATTCACCGTTTTGCACCGGCGGCGAGTGCGGCCTGGGTGGCTCGGGTTCGAATGAGATCGATCATCGAGCGTACTTCATCGGCCATCTTCGTATTCGGGTAGTCACGGATGATCACCTCGCCTGCACGCGATGCGTCGGCCCAGCGCCGCTCCTGTACGGCCTGTCGGAACTCACCGCCGAGCCGTTCACGATGACGGGTGATGACGCGCTGCGCCAACGGGGCAAACTGCTCGCCCTCTTCGCGTGAAAGGTAGCGGTCAAGCTCCTTCATCAACGACAGGGCTTCATCAATGCGATCGCGCTCGGCCGCTTCGGTGAATCTGGCGCGAAGCTCGGCCTTATGTTGTTCACGCGCTGCGAGCGCTCGCTGCTCAAGATCGCGAATGAGCTCCGTGCCCGGGAACCGCTCGCGGATCCGCGCAGCTTCGGCGAAGGCGCCGCCCCAGTTACGTTGATCAAGATGGGAATCAAACGTCGCGATTGCCTCATCGAGTTCACTCTGCACCGCATGGTGCCGGATCGAACTGATCTCTTCGCGCAACTCGCGGGCAAGATCTTCACGGCCAAGTTGCGACTCAATGGCGTCACAGAATGAATCCGCGCGATCGAAATCTCCGCGTCGCAGGTGACCGGCAAAGACCGCACGAATGGCTGATTCTTCCCGATCGCCGTAGATCGCGGACCGCGCGGGTTCACTGAGCAGCAGAACATCAGTCAGTTGCGAAAGTCGCTCTTCGATGACTGAGATTGAAAGCGACTCCGCGGCGGGCGAGGCAACCGGCGGTGGTAACGGTGAGATCGTTCGGCGATCCTCTCGCGGCGTCAGCCCGGACAAAACCATGAAACGACACAGCACCGCGGCTGCACCGACGATCAGGAGTCCGCTGAGTCCGGAAGTCAACACCGGCACACCCCAACTTCCTTCCCGCAATCCGATCGCGCCGACAGTAATCAGCGCGGCAGACAACGTGAAAAGGGCTGCGAAGGAACCGAGCAACCATCGGCCGGAGAACGCCACACCCGCAGACCCAAGAGTGAGCACACCGGCAACGAGCAGGGAGACTCCAATGGAAGAACCCATGTAAACAAACCCACAAATCAAGAGCACGCTTGCCCATCCGCCGAGGATCGCTGTCGCACTCCAGGGTGATCGATTGTCGCGCATTTGCTGCATGCTTCCGTCCCTTTCCGCGCTGCTCCCCCCCATCAACCAGTCAACTGCCGGGTGTCGGCTGACCGCAATCGTCGTTGATCGGAACGAGGCAGAGGAACTGCAGAGACTCATCGTTCGCCGCTTTGAACTGATGCATGTGATTTGGCTCAACGAAAAGGACATCGCCTGCCTTCACGTCGTGAAAGTCACCGTCGTACTCCACACGACCGCGACCGGCGACGATGAAGACTTCGTGCTCGTAGTTGTGCTGATGACGCGGTGTATGACCACCCGGCGCGACGGTGAAATGGCGCATGGAGAAGTTCGGCGCGCCGTCGTTCCGACCGACCAGCAGTCGCATCGTCACATCCTTGACACCGCTCATCGTAATCGGTGTGGCATCAGTCGTTTCAGCGCGACGTATGAGCATCGAATTCAACCTTTCTACATGACGTCAAAGCGAAGGCAGTTTATGCCCGTCGGAACGAACGGCCGAGTTGCAGGCAACGATGGCGCACACCGTTCAAACCGCACTACACTCGATGCATGATGACCTCGAAGCATGAATCCAGCAATGTCAACCAGCCGACCCCGATCATCCGCTCCGTTTCACTGGGGCCGTTTGAGACAAACGCATATGTCGTGACCGTTCCGAGTTCGACCGAATGCTGGATTGTCGATCCCGGCATGGAGCCCGAACCTCTACTCAACCTGGTTGAGAAGGAGGGACTGAAGCCGGTCGCCATCCTGTTGACGCACGCGCACGTCGATCACATTGCCGGGCTGGATAAGGTGCGATCAACATTCGGAGAAATGCCTGTCTACTTGCATCGTGCGGAAGAGAACTGGTGTTCGACACCAATGCTGAACCTCTCGGAGTTGATGGGTTTACCCGTGAGCGTGCGCGAACCAACGAACTGGCTGGATGGCGGCGAAACACTCGCCCTTGCGGGCACATCCTGGAGAGTTGTGCATACTCCCGGCCATTCGCCGGGTGGTGTGTGTTACCTTCACGAAGCATCCAATCAGGCGATTGTGGGCGACACGCTCTTCGCCGGGTCCATCGGGCGAATCGACTTTCCAACGAGTCATCCAGAACATATGCGGCATTCATTACTTGAAGTGATGATGAAATGGCCGGATGTTGTCACCATCTATCCCGGACACGGCCCTCGAACGACCATCGGAGAAGAGCGAGAAGCCAATCCCTACATTCGGTTCGGGTTCTGATTGTGCGAATCTCACCCCCCTTTGCGCATACTGACCAGATTTCACATCTCACCCATACTTTCACCGGGTAATGTGCAAAGTGGTCCGACGAACAGTCACTTGATCGGGCATATCGGGTGACCAACCGGAATCATCAGCGATGGAGGCCACGCAATGATGCTGCGCAGTCAACGCAAGAGCCGAACAGGTGTGAAACGAGATTCTGAAAGTCGCCAATCAAACGTTGAGGACGGCGGGACGCCGAACTCCTTGTCGCGGATTGAACTCAAGGGTCCAAAGGATCTCGCATCAATCCCGAAACCTGCAAGCGCAAGCGAGGATGAAGAATCCGATGCAACGGAGCCGTCGCATGAGGCAATTGCCGCCCGTGCCTATGCAATCTGGCTCGAACGCGGTGGCAACGATGTGGTGAACTGGCTTCAGGCGGAGAATGAACTTCGCGGTGAGTTCTTCCGGCAATACGACCGGGAAACATCACTCTCGCGATAACACGTCGTTCACCCACCGAGTGATCCGACGTTCGAGGACGGGCAGGGGCACCGTTCCGGCCCCGAGTACAACATCGTGGAACGCGCGAAGGTCGAACGATTCGCCAAGTGCCTCCTCCGCGCGGGCGCGAAGCTCAGTGATCTTCAACTCGCCCAGCTTGTACGCCGTCGCCTGGCCGGGCCAGGTGATGTAGCGATCAATCTCATTTCGGATGTTGAGTTCGCTCAACGCTGTGTTGTCGAGCATGTACTCAATCGCGAGGTCGCGCGACCAGCCGAAGGCGTGCATGCCCGTATCAACGACCAGTCGAGTGGCTCGCCACATTTCGTAGAGCAGGCGGCCGAATTCGTCATACGGAGTCTCGTAGAAGCCGACATCCTTTCCGAGGCGTTCAGAGTAGAGCGCCCATCCCTCGCCGAACGCAACGAAATACGCCTCCTGCCGAAACTCGGGCAGTCCTTCCATTTCCTTTGCAAGGGAAATCTGAAGGTGGTGACCAGGCACTGCTTCATGGAATGCAAGCGCCTGCATTTCGTACTTCGGTCGCTGATCGAGCGCATAGGTGTTTGCGTAAAACCAACCGGGCTCGGCGTTGTCAAGATCGCCCGGCATGTAATACGCCGTCGTCTGGGTCGGAGCCATGAAACGAGGGATCTCTTTGACGCCATACGGCAGTCGTGGCAATGTACCGAAAAGCCGGGGAAGCATGGCGTCCATTCGCTTGCAGATGTCTCGATACCCGGCCAGTAATTCTTCTTCGCTGGTGTAATAGAACCTCGGATCAGTGCGCAGATAGTGGACGAATGCCTTGAAGAGCGCCTGTTCACCTTGCTCCTCAGCGGCTGCTGCCTCATCGCGGTGC
>CBFGRU010000213.1:0-5398 GCA_965651255.1 uncultured Phycisphaerales bacterium | reverse complement strand
TTCTTTCGTTCGATCCGGTGCTTCGCTCGGCGTGCAGCGTCGGTTGCGCCAACTGACTGGTGCCAACCGCTTGATGCCTGATGCCGTTACTCGGCGCGGAAGCGGATGGTCTTCGAGCCATGCTGCGTGTTGGTGATTTCGATCTCAACCTCGCTGCCATCCGCAGCGCGAATGATCCAGTGGTGATCCGCGCGTCCGCCGGAGCCGTCGATGCCCCAACTCTGGGCCATGGGGGAACCGGCGATGATCTGATCGACGGGGAGTTTCATTCGCACCACCGTGGGGGGGATGGCGCGAGCGCGGCGGGCCATCTGCGTCGTAGTCGGCAGGAAGCCATCGTTGATGATGGCAAAGCGCACTTCATACAAACCGGCCGCGAGTCGCGTCACCGCCGGGCCTTCCTCGCGCAGTTTCGGTCGCATCTCAGCCAGTTTCACGATGAATGCGGTCTGTTTCGCAGCAAGGTCATCGAGTTCACCGGCAGGAGGGTTCATCATGAACCCGGGGACGAAACCGCCGATCTCCACCGCGCCGAGCGTGGGATGGTCGAACGGTTGCCACTCGATGAAGCCAGCGCCCGCGCGATCACGATCGCTGTAGGTGAGCCAGGCGGCGGCCTCTTCATCGGCGGGCTTGGCTTTGGGGTCGGCCTTGCGGGCTGGCGCACTTTCTTCTTCCTCTGCGCCAGCTTCCTCCGTTGCGGGTTCTTCCGGCTTCGGTTCGGGCGAGGGGTCGGGCCGGCCCCAGACGATGGTGGCAAAGCTTGGCAGGCCGCGCTGGGCGTACAGCCAGGCATGGAACGAGCCCGCGACATCATCATCCTGCGGGGCGCGGGTTTGCGACGTGGTGTCTTTGAAGATTCGGGCGACTTCCTTGTACAGATCGACATCGCCTCCATCAAGCTCGAGCGGCGCCTCACCGGTGATGTCGCGCCCTCGTCCATCCGGGGTGTGGACAAGGTTGTCATGTCGTCCAAGCGTGACCGCCATCGCAATGTTGGGGTGGTTCAGCACGAACTGCGCCAGTGCGTGCGATTCGACTTCACTCAACTGATACGGCCCGGCGTCGTTGGCGTACTCCGGCCATCGGTGCATGAAATTGCGGTCAAGATCAACCATCCCCAGGCCGTCTTCGGCGATCTGTCCGTCACCATCCTGGTCCAGCCCTTCGGTATAGAGGATGTGGGTTGCGGTTTCTCCCTTGAGCGCATCGGGCGACTTCATCAGCCGCCGTTCCGCGGGGTCGGGCAGATGCGTTGCCGTGCGGCCGAGGGGCGGATTCGCCTGCCGCATGAGCGTGATCACGCCATCTCCGTTCAGGTCCAGCGGTCCGTCCTCATCCGTTGCGCGATCACGGTCATCATCCACCGGGCGCGCCACGCCGATGAAACCGTGATTGACCTCACTCAGATTGCGAGCCGCGGCATCGGGGTTCACGCGCGGAATGATGTAGACCGTCATCGCTTCGAGAAGATCAGCATGGTCCGCCAGCAGCCGTTCCGCAATGCGAATCGCCACCTCGGTTCCGACGAGATGGCGGCCGTCGATTCCGGCGGTGATGAGAAGCGCCGGTCGATGCTCACTGCGCTGCGGGTCGGTTGCAAGCATGAGCACGTGTATGTCGCGCCCCTCGCGGCTGGTGGTCAGATTTGCAATCGATGCACGTTCGCTCTGGCGCGCCAGCGTTCGCAGCCGCGCGGCGAGCGCATCGTGATCCATGTAACCAGCGAACAGTTCGCCCGTGATCGCCTCTTGCGAGTGCACGGCCATCGGCTGAATTGCAGGTAGACCCAGTCCGCACGAAGCGATGAACGAAGAACACACCAGGGATAAGGTCTGAGGCATGAGAGACGGATCTCCATTGGGGGCTGATGGCCTCTTATACCACAGCCCGGCGATGAGGATGTATCTTTCCTATACTCGCGCATCGCCCAGCGCCCGTAGCTCAGCAGGATAGAGCAGCGGTTTCCTAAACCGCAGGTCGGAGGTTCGAATCCCCCCGGGCGCGTTGATTACTTCGATGCCCCTTCGCCAGCATCACGGAACAGGCGGAGTTCTTCGCGAATGGCGCGCAGCGCATCAACGTGCGCTGCGGTAAGTCCGCTGCCCTGCGCGGCGGGAGCGGTCCGCAGATGCCCGCCGGTCTCCCTACGACCATCGCCCTCATCATCGTCATCGCCGAGTCCAGCGCCGGTCGCTTCGCGCACCCGGCAGAGGATGCGGTCGCGCAGTTCCTCCGCATTCTCAACCCCCTGGATCACGGCCCGGCTCGCAGCCAGTTGCGGATTCTTGCCGCCGCTTGAGTTGGCCCCGGCCGTTTCGATCATGACCCGAGAGAGATTGAAATACCGCTCAAGCGGTCCCTGTTCCACGCGAACATTCTGCACGTTTTCAAATGTCACGGTCGTCTCGTTGATCACCCAGACACCACGCCGAATCCGCGCTGCGCGGTCGGTCAGCGCGTACCACGTGCTGTCGAACTGGAACTTGGTCGCGACCAGCAGAACGAGTCCGATCAACACTTCAATCGGAAGCACAACGAGCGTAATGATGATGCCCGCGATCGGCTCCGCAAAAGTAATCGCGATCAGAAAGATGAACGTTGCTAGAAAGACGATTCCGAAGACCAGCCACACTTGCGCCTGAAGATACTTCTCGAATGCCGGTGAGGGTTTGAATGACATTTCATCGCGGCCGCTCAGACGCAGCGGTTCGGTGGGCACATGCAGGTATCGATGCAGCAGTTTCCACACGCCGCTGTACAGCCGCTCTGCGCCGGTGTCGGTCGCCGGGTTGGTCGGAGTCGTCGGGGCGGTCACTCTTCACCTCCCGGCGTGGTGGTCTGCATCTGACGAACGGCGCGCAGTTCATCGCGAATCTCGCGCAGCAGCACCAGCGCTTCATCCGGCGCGTCATCGTTGGCCCGACCTTCGCCCGCGTTCCGTGCATCCGGCGCAGTGGCCGCCTGTTCCGCCGCGGGATCGGTCGCGCCGCGCATTCGTGTATACAGGTATTCCCGCAATCCCTCGGGATCGCGCAGGCCCTCGATGGTCATCTCCGCCCCGGCAGCGCCACTTGCGGTTTGAATGGCCACCTCACTCAACCCCAGCCAGCGATGAAACAAGTTGCGCTTGACATGGATGTCCTGAATGCGGCGATAGGTCAGGTACACCTCCTTACGGAAGAGCACACCCACCGACATCGAGACACCCTTGTCATCAAACCGGTACTTCAACGTCCGGTACCGCAGGTAGAAACCAAGAAACACAAAGGGAAAGGCAATGAACGTCATCGCCGAAACCCAGAGGTAGTAACTCAGCAGCGCCCGATCGGGTCGTTCGATCGTGGCCGGGTCGAAACGTGGTCCGGCTGACGGTGCCGTATGTGTTGCACGCTCATGACTGCTCGTTCCGGTCGGACTCGATTCGTTGTTCATCATCATCATGCTCGTGTCGTTCCTCGTCTTCCTGTTCCCTCCGTGATTGGGGAATGGTATCGCGCGAATTCATCTCGCCCTGATGCGGCGAGATTCGGGCAGCGAGTTTCGGCGAGAGGCGAGCGTACCCGATCGAGGTCAGGACGAACAGCAGGCCAATGACGAGGTACGACAGCGGACGAGCGATACCTTCGAGCTGCGCGGTGTCCACGATGAGAACTTTGCCCAGGGTCAGCAGCAACAGTGCCAGCCCGGCATGCCGAATGATGGCCGTCGGCCTCATCCAGCCGAGTACGACCAGCCCGATGCCGTACAGCCCCCAGTAGATGCTGATCGCATCGGGAACGAGGCGCGCGACCTCAAGCGTTCCGAGCCAGAGCGGAATAGCGCCCATGAACCCGAGCAGTGTGTACCGCATCACGCGCATTGAGTCTGGCACCGGTGTGCCGGTTTCAGTGAATGACCAGCCGCGGAGGGTCGCGATGATCATCATGAGCAGCAGGGTGCCCGCGATGAACTGGGGATTGAAGAAGGCGGCGGTCTGCGTCACGCCGACGAGCAATGCGGGGATCAACGTGCCGCTGGTGAGCCATGCACCGGTCGCCAGAACAAGCATGCCGACTCCCACCCGGGCCGACTTTTCAGTATCAAGGCGACGGGCGGTGAACGAAAGTGCGCAACCAATCGCGCCGGTAAGCATCATCAACCAGAAGCCGAGCAGTTCCACATGCGTCCAGGGCGATGCGGGATGCTTCATTAGGTGGCGATCCACGAGGCGTTCGATTTCGAATCCGATCGCCCAGGCGACGATGAAGGCGGTGAGCGCCGGCAACAGACTGCGCAGCGCAGTTGATGGCAACGACAATTGATGCATTGATGAAGAATCAATCGTTCGGATGCGATACCACCACGCGGCGACACCTCCGGCCAGAACAAGGCCGAAGAGGAAGGGAGCGTTGATGAAAGGCAGCGCGGCATCCGGTGCGCCGGGAGGAAGGAGTGGCAGAGCGGTATCAACGACCATCCACTTCGCAAGGGTGAGAAACGCCAGGACCAGGCCGATTGATGAACCGTGCTGGCGTCGGGTGAGGTCATAGCGCGTTAGAAGAATGGCCGCGGCGACGAGCCAGGTGCCGGTGAGCCAGAGGTTGATGAACGTGCAGCCGGTTGCCAGCAGGTAGAACATCGAAGCGCTGACCGCGAGTGCGATCGGCGCGATGCGCAGCAGACGGTGAACGTCATCGCGCAGTCGATAGGAAGCAGCGGTGAGTACACCGGTCACGATGAAGAGAACAAGTGAGAAGTCGGTGAGTTGTCCGATGGGATCGACCTCGATCAGAATCGTCGCGCCGCCGCCGATGATGCCTGAAGCCATCAGCGCATCGATCGTGATGGATTTGAACGCGGCGAGAGTGAGCACCGACAATCCGAATGCATCGGTCAGGGTGGAGTGCATGCGTCGCCCTGTTTCAACACCCGCCAGCCCGACCGCCAACCAGGCAACGGTCAGCGCAAGATCATCCAGGAACAGGGCCGCCGCAACGGTGAGCAGCACGGCTGCCTGGAGCCACAGCGCGATGGTCAAGAGGCCGATCGCCTCCGTCGGTCGTGTGCGCAGTGGTTCCAGCCCACTGCCGAACTGCACGGCCGCAACGACCGCAAGGGCTGCGACACACAGCGTCAATGCTCCACTCCAGTATGGTGCTGCACCAGCGAGTGAAGTGTGAATGGTGATGCACGCGCCGGTGACGAAGAGCGCCGTTCCGAGTAGGGTGGCCAATGCATTCCCAATCCGCGTCTGCTGGCGGTGCGCTGCGTACAGCGCTTCGGCGGTGAGCATGACCCACCAGAGGCCGCCGAAGAAGACCACGACCGCCCACGGGTCGGCGCGCCAGATGAGCCAGACCGCACCGAGCAGCGCCTGACCGCCCAGTGCGACGAATCGCAACGGCCGATACGGGCG
>CBFGRU010000212.1:0-5497 GCA_965651255.1 uncultured Phycisphaerales bacterium | reverse complement strand
TTCACTGAGCACGCGCGATGCCGGCTCGCCACCGAGGCGAACGATCGCGCCGCGACCGGTGATGAGTCGATGCCAGCCGGGGTTCAGATGCACCGTCGTCACACCGCCGGCCAGCCAGGCGTGATAGTCGCCGTACTGATTGAACGCATCGGCCGCGCGGTAGCCGGCCCCGACCGATTCATCGCCGCGATGCTCACCCGCAACGCCCGATGATGCCAGCACGAAGCCCGGCGTAATGGTCGCATCGGGCCAGTCGTACACACGCAGATCGGGCGGAATCGCGATATCGCGGCCGATCGCTTCGATGCGACCGTTGCGCACGATGATGATGCCGTTCTCGATCAGCCACGGCTGACCGTTCGCGACGGGGTAGATGCGTCCCGCGCGAATCGCGTAGGACGGGCCGGACTCCTGCGCGATCACCTGCGCGGCGATCAGGCAGAGTAGGAGTCCCGCGCAGAGGTGCGAGACGAGACGCTTCATCGGCCGCTCCCCCCATCACCGTTGTCAGTGCCGTTTCCGTTGCCATCGCCTTCGGCGCCCGCGCCCTCACCTTCGCCTTCAGCGGCGGGCTTCTCAGCGGCTTCCTTGGCGGCGGCATCCTGACGATTCTTCTCTTCGACTTTCAGAAGCTCTTTCAGGCGCGGATCCTTCGCGCGGTCGTAGGCGAGAATGCCATCGATGTAGACATGCTCGACCCACGAGTTGAAATCCAGCGGATCGCCGCTGTACACCGCGAGGTTCGCGGTCTTGCCGACTTCGATCGACCCGAGCCGATCGCCCAGGCCGAGCATCGTCGCCGGGTTCAGCGTGATCGCCTTCAGCGCCGCTTCGCGTGGAATGCCGTTGCGAACGCAGAGCGCGGCCTGGTACGTCAGGTACCGTTCCGCGATGGAGCTGTTCGGATTCGGCTGCAGCGCGAACATGAGCCCCGCATCGTGATAGAGCTTCGGCTGAAAGAACTCTTCGATCTCGCCGGTGATCTCATCGCGCTCGCGGTAGATCAGTTGCTCGGGCAGCACGACCGGTCGCCCCGCTTCCTTCAACTCACCCATCGCGCGGAACGTTTCGTTGCCGACGATGAACACCGTGTTCTTCAGGAACCCCTGATCGACGGCGACCTTGACCGCCGGCGCGACATCCATCGCGTTGCCGACATACATCCACGCCGCGATATCGCCGCGACGCAACCGCACCAGGTTGGCATGGGCATCGTCGTAATCCTGATCGGTGATCAGTTCCTTACCGCGTTCACGCGCCTCGGCCGGGCCGACATCCATGTTCTTCTTTTCCGCGGCGAGCTTCTCTTCGTACTTCCGCTCCGCGAGTCGTTCGAGATAATCATCCAGTTCAAGGAAAGTCTCACGGAAGGTTGCCACCTGCCGCATGCGGTCGAACCCGCTGCGCGGCGACATCGCCATCTTCAGGGCAATGCGCGGCGCGACGGTCATCTCATCGACGCTCAGCCCGATCGGGCGCACGACGCGCGTCTGCGCCCCGATTACCGTGTTGTGCGCCTGTGTGACGTGCACGGTCGTCACGCCGTCACGAAGTGAATCCTCGAAGAACAGTCGCGAAGGGTCGATCGCGTCGTACACATCGAGAAACGGCGCCACCGGCTGCGATTCGTTCGCGATATCCAGCCCCGACCACGACTGTGGATCGATCAGGCCGGGCATGATCACCTTGCCCTCCAGATCGACTTCCATCGCGTCGTAGGGGATTTCGACATCGGTGCCGACGGCGGTGATCTTTCCGCCTTCGATGAGGATCGTTCCGCTGGGAATGTCCCGGCCGCTGACCGTAATGATTCGCGCGCCCGTGAGCGCGAGCTTCTCGGGCGGGGCCTGACTGACCGCCGTCAGAGCCATGGACACTGCCGCGACGGCGCCGGCCAGAAACGATCGCAAGACATGATTCCGCATCACATTCTCCCGGCCGCGCCTTCGGAACGCCGAGTGGCGCGGCGGCTGACTCTCTCGTATGGCTTCACTCAGTTTCGATTCTCACGACGATCCAGCGCCACGCGACCGCCGACGATGACGACCGCCGGTTCGCTGAGCGCATCAAACGGTTCACCCGACCACACCACCACATCACCGCGCTTGCCCGCTTCGAGCGAACCGACTTCACCTTCGATTCCCAGCATTCTCGCCGGCGTCATGGTGACGGCCGCGAGCGCTTCAGCGCGCGTCAGCCCGCCACGCATCGCCACCATCGCCTGTCGGGCCAGGCCGTCTTCCTCACGCAGATGTCGGGCGGTCAGTGCGGTGACGATTCCACGATCGAGCAACGTGCGCGGCGTCGTCAGGCGGAAATCATCCGTCTCACCGCGGTTGATCAACTCGCGCCCCGTCACCGTCAGCGGCCCGAAGACGACCGGAACGCTCGCTTCATCGAGCAGGTCCGCCACCTTGTGCGCTTCGGTCGCTTCGAGCAGCGTGACGTTCGTCAGGCCGTACTCTCTGCACTTCTCCAGCGCGATGGTGATGTCGGTCAACGTTCGCGCATGCACACGCACGGGGATCTCTTTCTTCAGCACCGCACCAAGCACATCCAGCGCGGGCGCTTCGGGCACGTCAATTCCGAAGACCGATTGGCCTTCCATGGCCTTCTGCGTATCCGTCATCGCCTTGGTGAAGACCCAGACTACGCCCATGCGCGAGTTCGGCCGACGGGTACGCACGGAGACGAAGTTGCCGAACGGCTGCTGATTGCCGCCGCCGATGCGGAACGAGTCGGTGCCGAAGACAAACTGCACCGCATCTTCGGGGCGGATGATGCGCGAGCGAATCGGGCCGGCTGTCTGCAGAATCGCGCCGCGCGGGCCGATGACCGCCGCCGTGTCCGGCGCGGCGAAGACGGTCGTGATGCCGCCAGCCACCAGTCGCTTGAAGTCCGGCGAGCGAAGGTTCACCGAATCAAGCACGCGCGTGTGCGGGACGATTTCATCCGAGCTTTCCGTGCGCGAGAAGTTTGTCTGCACGCCCGAGGCGAACTCCACCGCCGCTTCTTCCGCCGCGGTGACGAACGCGCCGCAGTGCGTGCACACGTTCACCGGCGGGCGGGCGCAGAGCGGGCACACCTCGTTCTCATCGATCGTGTCGTGAATCGCCGGGTTCGGGCAGGGCACCCAGTTCGAGGTCAGGTCGCCATGATCATGTCCTTCATGATCATCATGCGCTTCACCGGTCACCTGCTCGCGCAATTCCTTGAGAAACGATTCAAACGCCTCGGCCCGCACTTCTTCCTCCGCGCGGGGTCGGGCGATCGCTTCCTCGCGCGAGATGAGGTCATCCGGTTCGAGCAGCGCGTTCGCATCGATCAGGCCCGGCGTAATCGTGCCGGAACGAAGCTCGATGACCGTCGCACCACCCGGCACGGTGATCGATGCACCGACCGCGACGATGCGACCGTCGCGAATGTGCACCGCACCGTTCTCAATCACCTGGCCGTTGCCGATGTAGAGCTTGCCCGCGCGAACGACGACATCCTGCGCCATCGCGGGCGTTGCGATCGTCAGACACGCCGCGGCCACGCCAGCGGCCAGCGTGGCAAACATCGTGCGGAAGCGGGCGTTTCCATTCGGCTTGTTCAACTTCATCATCATCTTCATCATCGTGCACCTCCACCGACCAGGTTCATCAATGCGCTGATTTGTTCAGGCAGGCGGTTGCGGTTCAAAACTTCGTTCTCGAGAACTTACGAATCAAGGTCATGGTCTTCTTTCGCGCTCGGCGCGACATACTGCCGGCGGCCGTTGACATGCACTTCCAACACCCTGGCATCCAGCCGCAGCGGATCCGCGGAGTAGATCACAAAGTCGGCGGCCAGCCCTTCGCGGATCGCGCCCAACCGGTCGGCTGCGCCGGCGATCGACGCCGCCGTCGAGGTCATGGCGCGACGGGCGGCGGCGGGGTCCATACCGTAACGCACCGCGAGGGCTGCGGTCGTGCGCAGACTCTCCGGCTCACGGGCCGGCAGCGATCCGTGGAAGCCCACATTCACACCCGCCTTCGCCAAGAGGCCCGGCAGCATCAGCGAGCGACGGCTGGAGTTGAAATCCAGCGGGCCGAACACCACCGGCACTTCCGCCTCGGCCAGATCATCCACCACTTCGATCGCCGCATCGGTGATCGCCAGCGTTGCGTTCAGGCCGTACTCACCGATCAGCATCATCGCCGAATCGATCTCTTCCACGGTTTCGCAGATGAGGACGACCGGCATCTCTCCGCGCACAGCGCGGCTGAGCGCCGAGCGGTTCGAGGCGGGTTGATCCTTCGCGCCATTCAGTGCGGTGCGAAGTTCAAAGAGCAGACCCGCGCGCGAGGTCGGGCCGCGCTGCGCGTTGTACGCCGATGATGACAGGTTCATCACCAGCGAAGCGGTTGCGTTCACCGCGCCGGTTCCCGGTGCGGTGCGCGTGGTAAACGTGTGACCACTGACAATCGTGCGCGGGGCGGGAATGACCATCGCGCTCGTCACTCCGCCTTCCAGGGCGATGCGCAGCGATCGATCGGTCGCATCGAAGCCATCCTCAATGTTCACTTCCGCGTCGATGGCGCTCGTATCTTCAACCTGCGATCCTTCGACGCCCAGTGATGAGGCCAGGTCAATGAGTCCGGGTGCAAGCACCGCCCCGGCGGGCAGACGCCTGGCGTTCGCATTCGCGGCGACCTGATCGGCAGCAATCACCCGCGCGATGCGGCCATCACGCACTTCCACCGCGACGTTCGCGCGCAGCGAACCATCGGGCATGACCGCGCGATCGGCAATCAGCGTGTAACTTGTCGATTGCGCCTGCGCCATGGCCAGCGATGCAAGCGAGAGCACTCCCGCGCATACACCGGCGAACAACCGCTGCGCCACACGACCATTGCGAAGCATCATCACGGCTGTGACTCTCCCTTCTCGGCCGCACGTTCGTAAACGGCCTGCCCGTTCATCAGCACGCGCTCCACGCGCGAGGCGGGATCACGCGGATCACCGCTCCAGAAGACCAGATCCGCCTGCTTGCCCGTGGCGATGCGCCCGAGGTCACTCAAATCAAGCAGGTCCGCCGCGTGCGCGGTCAGCAGCGTGAGACTGTCCATCCCGCTGCCAGCACTCGCGGCGAGCTGCGCGTTGAACAGCACGAAGGCAGACGGTCCGCCGCTGCCGATCGACCACTTGACACCCGCTCGACTGAGCGCCGCAGCGTTCTCTTCCAGGCGACGGCGATCGGCATCGTTCGCACGGCCATCTTCCACCATCGAACCCAGCACCACCGCCACCTTCGCGCGGGCGAGTTGTTTCGCCACCAGGTGCGCTTCGGCTCCGCCTTCGATCGTGATCTCGAGGCCGAACTCATCCTTCAATGCCAGCGCGTTGAGAATGTCTTCCGCCAGGTCGGCGGCGATGCGCACCGGCAACTCGCGATCCAGCGCTTTCAGAATCACCTCGTTCTGACGATTGATCGGCGGTTCGTTCGGTTTCTTGATTTCGGCCTGATTGTTGT
>CBFGRU010000211.1:0-5500 GCA_965651255.1 uncultured Phycisphaerales bacterium | reverse complement strand
AGTTCAACGAGCATGCACGAGTCGGGACGGCGCGTCTCGGCCAGCACGCTTTCGCAGATTGAGGCGGATGTGACGACCGACGCCTGGCTGCTCGCGGCACTGGGCGAGCCGACCGCACGCATGAAGATCGAAGGCGGTGAGGGTGAGATTCTTCGCTACGACTACCAGCGACGAAGGGAGTCGAGCGGCGCGGTGTTTCTGCTCTTTGCGGGCTCATCGAGCGAGACAATTGAATCGAGTACTTACTTCGAAGTGAAGGATGGCATTGTCGTTCGTTTCTGGAGCGAGAAATAGCAGCCGCACATTCGGGGGTGAGCGAATGAGTGTTTTTTCTGACCGATGATGGCAGACCGTCGCGTACACTGGCGCGACGGTACGTTGGTTGCTGCTGGAGAATGTTCATGGCCAAAGCGGTTGTCGATCCCGGTGAGCTTCGTCGCTTCGCGCAGATGCTCAAGTCGTTCAATCAAGATCTGGAGCAGCGCATGGGCGCGCTGCACGGGCAGATGGCGCAGCTCAGCCAGAGCTGGCGCGACCAGGAGCAGCAGAAGTTTCAGGAGGAGTTCGACCAGACGCTGAGAGCGATCTCGCGGTTCGTGGAGGCGACGAATCAGCACATCCCCTTCCTGATGCGCAAGGCCGAGCGCATCGAAGACTACCTGCAACAACGCTGAGCGGCGGGAGCGGATTGAGCGATGCGCGACGCCGCCCGATTGACTGACCTCCGCGCATTGGACGATGCACGGGCTGGGTTCGTGAAGTTTCGCGACGAAGCGGGGCAGGCGCTGATGGAAGTGGAGATCGAAGCGCAACGCGCGCTGAACTGGGTGCGCACCGAGCAGGATGCCTACTGGAAACAGCAGCATCGCGTGCGGGGTGAGCGCCTGGAACAGGCGCGGTCGGAGTTGCGGAGGGCGCAGTTTCCCGCATCCGACGGCCGCATTCCATCGGCCATCGAACAGAAAAAGGCGGTGGCCAAAGCAGAGGCCGCCGTCGAAGAAGCGCGGCAGAAGATCGAATCCGTCCGTCGCTGGTCGCGCCTGCTCGAACGTGAGCTGGCGGAGTACTCGGGACTCGCGCAGCCGCTCGCTGGCGCACTGGATGCGGATCTGCCGCGTGCGATCGCGCTGCTCGATCGAATGTTGCATTCGGTGGAAGGGTACCTCGCCGTCGCGCCGGTGGAAGGCGATGAGGAAACTTCCACTGGTGATAATGATGCATCGATGGCGCGACCGACGACGGAGCCAGCACCAGTGCGATTTCGCGTGCCGTTGACGCGCGATGATCGGGCATTGCTGCGGGCACGATTGCTGGAGATGGGCGTGCGCGCCCCGGAAGAGGTTCGATTGCTGCCGGCATCCGCCGAAGCATCGCCGCGCATCGGCGAGGAAGCCCCTGACCTGCTGGCGGAAGCGAACATCGATCGCCGGCCGGTGGACCCGAACGATCGGGTCGTCATTGAACCCGGCGCACTGTCGGATGGCGAGTCAATCGCACTCCTGCGGCTGGATTCGGAGGAAGACGGCACCGCCAATCGGCCGGCCTGGGCGATCGGCTCGCTGAAGAAAGTCATCCCTGCCGGTGAGCCGCTGGTGGTGCCGGTTTTTCGACTGCTGCAGGATCGTCGCGATCTGCGGCCGATCATGGACTTTGCGGATGGATCGCTGATCGTTGTGACCCGGCGTGGGTTGGCGCTGATGTACGACGGGAGGGATGCGTTGCTGGTAAACGCAATGGAGAGGGAGCGGTAAATGGATCTTTCCACCGGCCAGGCCCGCATGAGCAAGGCATTGAAGAACCTGCGCCTGAAGTGGGAACACGCGCGGGAGTCATGGCGCGATGCGAATGCGGCCGCCTTCGAGCGCGAGCACGTGGATGCCCTTGAGCCGAAGGTGATGGCTGCGATTTCCGCGATGGAACGTCTGGGGACCGTCCTTCACCAGATGGAACGCGAATGCGAGTAACCTGTAGGGCGGTACGCTCCCGCTGGACACTTTCTCCCACCGTTGGGAAGGAACGATGACGACTGATGAACGAGCCCGCCATTGAAGGAATCGACACGGCGCCCGTCCTCTCGACGGCGCGCGAGCGACGGTTGCTGCATGATCTTCGCGACCTCTTCGCCCATCGCGCCGAAGAAGAGACGGCGATTGATCGCGACCAGAAGGCCGCCGATCGCGCTGAAGAGCGGCGACACCGCGAAGCGATGGAAGAGGTCGATTCCCGCGCCGCGGATGAGATCGAACAGGAACGGGAACGGTATGAGACGGAGCGCTCCACCGCGCTGGAAGAGTTGGAAGGAAAGCTCAGCGAAGCAAAGCACGCGTACCGCAGCGATCGGTTTCGCATTGAAGAGCGGGCCACGCACGATGAAACCGCAGCGAAGAAGGCGTTGCGCGAAGCGGTGTGGATGACGGAGACGGTGTACGAAGCGAAGCAGGGGCAGCCGGGGGAGAAGTACGATCAATTCGCGAAGACCGTCTCGCAGAAGCGCCACACACTGCGCGGTTACGAAGAGCAGGCCGAAGCGTACTTCGTCAAAGTGAGGCAGACCGCGCTCATCGAACCGCCGGTGGAAGACCCCGGCGCTCCGACCGATGTACCGAGCGATGAAGAGGCGCCCGAACGCTCAGCACGGAAACGCATGGAAGAAAGTGTTGAACGCGCGCAGGCGCACCTGACGAAACTGCGGGGCACGATCGGTCCCGGCATCATGGCGGGGATACGGCCGTTTGTCATCGCGCTGGTGGTGGTCGGTGTCGCGATGGGTGTGATGTTGTGGCGATTGAACGGGCGACTTGATGCACAGATCGCGTACGCAGCGATCGGTGGTCTGCTCATCTCCGGTGCGTTCCTGGCGGTGGTTCACTTCGGGCGTCGAGGTGCGCTGCGGCGTGAGTATTCGGCGATGCGGACGGCGATTCGGGAATCGTTCGCAGCCGGCCACGAGGCGTTGCACGTGGCCGCCATCCGTCGTCGCGCCGATGAGGCCGCGCTGCTGAAACAGCGGAATGACGATGTGGCTGCATCGAAAGCGAAGTTTGAGCCGGTCATCGAGCGT
This sequence comes from uncultured Phycisphaerales bacterium, assembly GCA_965651255.1. Taxonomy (GTDB): domain Bacteria; phylum Planctomycetota; class Phycisphaerae; order Phycisphaerales; family SM1A02; genus CBFGRU01. Next base: position 2,439 of record CBFGRU010000211.1, on the reverse strand, counting down.
GTCTCGCGCTTGCGGGCGCAACTTCTCAGCGAGCTGGAAACCGAAGCGAAACAGAAACTCGCGGAATTGAAGGATCGTCGTGACCGGGAAATCGCGCGAATTGATCAGGACCATGAGGCACGCCAAGCGGAAATGGAGGGCGTCCACCGGACATCCCGTGAAGCGGAACTCCGCCGCCACGACGAAACGAGGCAGGCGATTGCACAGGAAGCAGGTGAGCGATGGGCGGCACTGGAGGATCACTGGAAGAGTGGGATTCGGGGTGCGCGATCAGAGATCAATGCCATCCAGAGCGCAGCCGCAGAGCTCTTTCCGGATTGGTCGAGCGGAGCAAGCCGCTGGGAACCGAGAAGTCAGACCCCACCAGCAATTCAGTTCGGAACGATGCAACTGGACATCCGAACGCTGTCCGGAGGACTCAGCACGCATCCCCAATTGCAGGTTGAGATGCCGGAATTGATCGACCTGCCGGCCTTGCTCGACTTTCCGCAGCACGCATCGGTCCTGATTGAAGCGCGCGAACAAGGTCGAGAAGCCGCGGTGGATTCGCTTCAGGCGTTAATGCTTCGCTTGTTGACGTCGCTTCCGCCGGGCAAGGTGCGCTTTACGATTATCGATCCGGTGGGCCTGGGCCAGAACTTCGCCGGCTTCATGCATCTCGCGGACTACGACGAGCAGTTTGTCGCCAATCGAATCTGGACGGAGACGCGACACATTGAGCAACGACTCACCGATCTGACCGAACACATGGAAAACGTGATTCAGAAGTACCTGCGGAATGAGTACAACTCGATCACTGAATACAACGAGCGTGCGGGAGAGATTGCGGAGCCGTTTCGATTCCTGGTCATTGCGAACTTTCCGGCCAATTTCTCGGAGCAATCTGCACGTCGGCTGGCGAGTATCGTTGAAAGCGGCCCACGCTGCGGTGTGTACACGCTCATCAGCCACGACGCCCGCGCCCAACTGCCGCCCGGCTTCCAACTGAATGACCTTCGTTCCCACAGCGTGAACTTCGTAGAGGAAGGTGATCGATTCGTCTGGAACGACCCCGACTTCAGCGTGCTCCCGACCCGGCTGGAAGTGACGCCGGCGTCCGAGACGCTGACGACTCTGATTCGATCAGTCGGCGAACAGGCGCGCGATGCCTCACGGGTTGAACTTCCGTTTGAGGTCGTCGTGCCCACGAGTGATGGGTTGTGGTCAGAGAGCGCGGCGAATCAGATTACTGCCCCCCTCGGACAGGCCGGCGCGACAAAGCTTCAGCAACTTGCGCTCGGGCGCGGAACGGCTCAACATGTGCTCATCGCGGGTCGCACCGGATCAGGAAAGTCAACGCTGCTGCACGTGCTCATCACGAGCATCGCGCTGCGCTATCGACCCGATGAAGTTGAGCTGTATCTCGTTGACTTCAAGAAAGGTGTTGAGTTCAAGGCGTATGCCCAGCACGCATTGCCGCACGCGCGAGCCGTCGCGATCGAGAGCGACCGTGAATTCGGCCTGAGTGTCCTGCAGCGTCTCGATAGTGAGTTGAAGCGCCGAGGCGAACTCTTCCGCAACGCCCACACGCAGGATCTGGCGGGCTTCAGACGCGCGCAGCCGAACATGCCGATGCCGCGACTGCTTCTTGTGATTGACGAGTTCCAGGAGTTCTTTACCGAGGATGACCGCATCGCTCAGGAAGCATCGCTCCTGCTCGATCGACTCGTTCGTCAGGGGCGTGCGTTCGGCATGCACATCCTGCTTGGCTCGCAGACACTGGCTGGTGCGTACTCTCTTGCACGGTCCACGATCAGCCAGATGGCCGTCCGAATTGCTCTGCAATGTTCGGAGACCGACGCCGGGTTGATCATGAGCGAGGACAATCTGGCGGCTCGACTGCTTTCCCGTCCCGGTGAAGCCATCTACAACGATCAATCGGGCCTTATTGAAGGCAACAGCCCGTTCCAGATCGTCTGGCTGCCGGATGAGAAGCGCGAGAAGTATCTTGCCGAAGTTCAGCGCCGCACGGAAGAGGCCGGATACAAACCTCCCGAGCCACAGATCGTCTTTGAAGGAAACATTCCGGCAGATCTGCGGCGCAATCGACTGCTCCAGAAGATCCTATCCGAAGGTCGTTCCGCAGCGCCGGCCGCACCACATGCCTGGCTGGGTGACCCGATCGCGATTCGCGATCCGATGGCGGCGGTCATGCGCCGCCAGTCCGGCGCCAACGTGGTCATCGTCGGACAGCGTGATGAGGCAGCACTCGGCATGCTCAGTGGCGCCATGCTCGGGTTGTCGGCACAGCATGATGATCAGGCGAGGTTCCTTCTGCTGGATGCCACGCCTCCCGATGATCCGCTTCACGGATCGCTCGAACGCATTGCGGCCTTTCTGCCTCAACGCATTCAGCTCGGCGGGTGGCGCGATGCCGCAGCGATGATGCAGGAGATTCAC
>CBFGRU010000210.1:0-5515 GCA_965651255.1 uncultured Phycisphaerales bacterium | reverse complement strand
GCATGTTCAGCATACCGGACGCTGATACCGGGATATGCCAAGAATCGGTTCCCTGACCATGGAACTTTTCAGGAAGTCACGATCCCGTGGGGAATGATTTGGTGTGGTTTGAGAATCTGGGAAAGATTCTCGGACTTCGCTCGCTTTTCGGGAATCACCGATCGAAGTCCGCTGTTCACTTTCACGTTGCACCTCAGCTCACCAGTCCATGAATCAGGGAGTCCGTTGATGTTCAAGAAACCCCGCTCAATCCGTTCGACGGCCGCGCTGCTGGCTGTGATGGCCTGCGCCATGACCACCGGCATGTTGATGAACAATCAGACCGCACCCGCAGCGGTCGAATCACGTGCGAATCATCGCAACGTGGCACCAACGACGTTCGCGGTCGATCCTGTCCATTCGGTCGTGGTGTTTCGAGTGGGTCACCTCGGCGTGGCCAAGTTCTGGGGCCGGTTCAATCAACTCTCAGGTTCATTCACCTACGACGCTGACGAGCCCGGTTCTTCAATCTTTGACTTTACCGTACCGACCGAGAGTGTGGACACCGGAAACGCCGGTCGTGACCGACACCTCAAGTCGCCCGATTTCTTCAACGCACGCGAGTACCCGGCCATCACGTTCAAGTCCACGAACATCACCGTCGCGGCATCAGCCAACTCCTGGAAAGTGACCGGCGATCTCACGCTCCACGGCGTGACGAAGTCAGTCACCGCTGACCTGGAGTGGATCGGAGAGGGACAGACCTCCCAGGGACACAAGCGCGGATTCGAGGCAACCTTCGCGATCAAGCGCAGCGACTTTGGGATGGACAAGTACCTCGAAGATGATGCGATCGGTGATGAAGTGAAGCTGATCGTCGCCGTTGAAGGTGTCAACAAGTAACACGGTCAACGCAGTACGGAACTCGGTTCACCGGCACGCCGATGAAACTTCGGTCCGCGTTTTCGGAGCATCCGCATGCAGGCCGAGATGGTTCGCCAGTTGTTGTTCGCCGGTGTGATGCCTTTGGTCATCACGATGGCGGTGATCGTCCTGATCGGTCGCTGCTGGCGAAGTGAATCCCGTCAGCGAATCACTCCGCTTGTGCCGACGGTGGCGGTACTCATGAGTCTGCTGGCCTCGCGCCTGGCGCTCGACGGCTGGCCGGATGTGTCATGGGAACGATTGGTTTACGGCATCGGTGCAGCGGGCGTTGTCGCCATCATCTGGTCGATGCTGCCTCGCAATCGGTGGATCACTCTGGGCGCTGCGTGCGCGGGCGGAGTCGGTGCCGGCGCGGCATCACTGGGAATGTATTTTTCCAGTGATCCGATGTGGTTGCGAATTGCGCCAATCGTGGCGATCGCGATCGTTGCCATCGGGGTGGATCATGCGCTTCGTGGGGTGAGAGGACCGGTCGGGACGCTTCCGATTCTGCTCTGGCTGTTTCCTGCGATCGGGGTCATCATTCTGAGCGGGAATGTCTCGATCGCGATGACGGTCGTGGCTGCACTGAGCGCGATGATGGCGATCTTCCTCCTCATGTGGTGGCGATCAACAATTGTGCTGGTGCCGGGGTCGATGCTCATCATCATCAGTGCAGCGCACCTGGCGCTGACGGCCGCGTGGCTCAACAGTTTCGACCTGCCGAGTGCGTTCATCCCCGCATTCATCCTCGTTGCCGTGGCACCGCTTGGGCTTTGGCTCGGCAAGATTCCCATTCTCGGGCGAAACCCAGCAATGGCGCACATGGCACGCATCATCGGAGTCGGCGCGTTGGCGATTGCGGCACTGGTCTTCGCGCTCAGCGCGTCGGATTTGAGCGCTTACGCCTGAGCGGCGGTCCGCAGGTTTGTATCTGCCTCACGAACGGCAGAGCAGAACGCTTCTATCAGCGCAGGATCTTTGATTCCGGGCGACGATTCCACGCCGCTGGAAACATCGACGGCAAAAGGTCGCACGGCCCGGATCGCTTCGCCCACATTTTCCGGCGATAACCCACCAGCCAGCGCGACGGGGCGGTGGATGGTGGGCATCTGCTCCGCGAGCGCATCATGTCGAAATCCGCAGCCACTGCCTGGGCGCGCGCCATCGATCACCAGCATCTCGACCGGTTCACACCGGTCCCACCGTCGAATCTGCTTAGGATCAAAGCGAAGTCCCTTGATGACGCGAAACACTCGGGAGGTGCGCTTCGCGATCGTTTCATCCTCATCGCCGTGCAGTTGAACCCAGCGGCCGATGCTCTTCCAATCTTCCAGCCATCGGTTCGGGCGCGAATCAAGCTGAAAGACGCCGACGACGCTGACCAAAGGCGGAACCACGCGAAAGATCTCAACCGCCTGCTCGGTCGTGACCGCGCGGGGAGATTCGTTGACGAAGACGAGCCCGATGGCATCCGCGCCGCACTCGACGGCTGCACGAGCGGATTCGACATCAGTAATGCCGCAAATCTTGATGCGTGTTCGTTGAAACTGTTGCATGCTGTGGACTCTAGCGATCTTCCGCGCGACCGGGCGCAGGCGAGACCCCCAACTCCCCGAGGAGTTCCCGCGCGAGGGTGATCTCTGCTTCATTGCGAAGTGCTGGCAGTGCCTGTTGGATCAATGCCGCCGCGCGATCGTGCTCGCGCACATGTCGCGCGTAAATGACACCGAGCAGCAGGCGATACTGAGAGGCCTGCTGTGTGGCCGGGTACGCGCTCAGCAGGCGCTCATAGGCCATGGCTGCACTCTGGTGCTGCCCATTGGCGTAGAAGTGATTCGCGAGATCGGCCTGCAGGCGTTCGTTCATCGTCAGGTCATCATGCCGCCGCGCAAGTTCCCGATATCGTTCAGCGGCCTTGTCGAGAAGTCCGGTGGCGGCGTGATGGGCGATTTCGGATCGCGCCCGGGCGAGCTCGACTTCCTCAACGGACAGTTCACGGTCCGGTTCTGCAGCGCGTGGCGGCGCGTTGGTTGCCTTGCGCGCAGGGCTGTCCCAGACACCGGGCTGCTTCTCCGCGACCCGTCGAAACTGGCGCCTTCGCTGTGCCTGTTTGATCAGGTAGAAGATGTCAAACTCTTCGTGTTTCAGAACACCGAACGCCAGTAGCGCGATGCCGACCGCGAAACCGTAGACATACCCCGCCAGGTGCGCGCCGTACGCGACCGGTGCGCCACCTCGACCGAAGAGGTTCATCGTCTGGTTGATCAGGTCCAGCGCGAAGTACAGGCCGATGAACCAGAGCGCGGGAATCTGCACGATCGTGATCAGGATGAACAGCCACAGAACGCGCACACGCGAGCGGGGAAAGAGCGCCAGGAACGCGCCACTCACGCCGGCGATTGCGCCACTCGCGCCAATGACCGGTGCATCAGAGACAATGCCGTGCGCGATGCCCGCGGTGATTCCCCCGATGAGATAGAACGCGACATACCCCGCACGACCCAGCCGATCTTCCACGCTGTTTCCGAACACCCAAAGAAACAGCATGTTGAAGAACAGGTGCCCGATGCCGGATGGATCATGAATGAACTGATACGTCAGCAACTGCCACAGGCGAACATGTTCAGGATCGTAATGTCCCCACCGCGCGAGTGAATCCGGCTGCAGCATGCCGAAATACGTTCCGGCAAGCCCGGCAATGTAGATCAGCACGTTGACCACGATGATCGTCTCGTTCATCACCGGTCGGCGGCGCGCGGGTCGATCTGTCCCGAAGGGAATCATGGGGCCAAGTGTAGGCGGCTGTCGTGCGCCTCCGGAACTCCCGACGGAATCAGCAGAAAAACTCTCATCGCCTAAGTGCCCACCGACACCACATTTAGGAAAACGATCAAGTTGCGCAATTCTCCATCACCAAACTGGACCTTGCATCCCAGGGCGCTTTTGTGTCTCATAGGGTCAAGAGTCTCTGACGAAAACGCATCGCATGGACAGTACGTCATGACGTCAGAGAGACCGGCAGACAGGAGGACATCACCATGGGAAAGACCGCAAGCGTACTCAGCGTCGCCGCGTTCGTGTTGACTGCGACGGCCGCCAGTTCCGATGTCATCATCAGCAATCTGAGTTCGGGGAGCTCATCGAGCACATTGTTCGGTTCGGGCTCGACCACGCAGTTCAAAGCGTTCGGCTTCACGATGCCGGGGCAGGCGTACTTCCTCGACAACGCGACCCTGACGATGAACTTCCCGAATCAGGGTTCAAACCCCGTCGTCTCGATTTGGTCGGATATCGGCGGACAACTCGGTGCGGAGTTGCTCGTGCTGGACAACCCGGGCAGTCTCTCGGGGCAGATGGACTTTGCGTTCACACCGGGAGCGCAGTTCACCCTTGAAGCGAATACCTCGTACTGGCTGCATGTGCGGTCCGATCCGGTCGACGGTCCGTCGTTCAACTGGATCGCAGCCACCGAGATGCCCAGCGGGATTGCTACGGCGATTGGCTACAACTTCAACGGCAACCCGAGTTCGTTCTTCAACCGTCTGGAGATCAATGGCACGCCGGTCCCCGCGCCGGGAGCCCTGGCCTTGCTCGGAGTCGGCGCCCTTATCGCGCGTCGCCGTCGCCGAAGTTAGTGAGAGCCATCGCCAATTCGGTCGCACCGTCAACGAAACGAACAGGCCGATCCGGTTTTCGGGTCGGCCTGTTGTTGATTGGGTTGTGCAATCAGGCCGTACGGGGCGAGATGAGCTGGCCCGCCACGATGCGATGAACGATGTACGAACTCTCCCAGGTATAGAGCAGTCGCCCGTAGAGATGCTGATCGACATCAAACGGCGCGCGGATGATGAGAAGATCCGCGCATGCGCCGACATCAAGTCGTCCCGCATCCGGCCAGGCAAGCGCGGCGGCGTTGTCGAGCGTGATCATCCGCCATGCATCGCGCGGTGTGGGAATGTACGACCGATCATCCACGGTCATGCGGCGAAGCTTGGCCACTTCGATCATCGACCGCGCCACGCGCGGCATGGCGCGATCGCTGCCGGCGGCGATATCCGAGCCCAGCGCGAGTCGCACGCCGTGGTCATATGCCGCCCGCAGGTCAAACAGGCCGCTGCGCAGAAACGTGTTCGCCTGCGGGCAATGCACAATCACGCTGTGCCGCTCTGCGATCAGTGACCATTCATCGGGCGACAGATGTACGCCGTGGGCGAGCAACGTATGCCGCGTCAGCAGGCCATGCCGGTCGTACACGCCGGTGTAGTGGGGATCATCGGGAAACAGGCGGCGGACCTGCGCGCACTCTTCGGGTGATTCAGCCAGGTGGGTCTGCACGAAGAGATGTTGCCCCATGTCGTGCGCTTCGCGCACCTTGAACGACATGGGAAACCCTTCGCTATGTTTCATCGCCGTCTCGGCCAGCAACGCATCGCTGCACGCAATCGCAAAACGCGGGTTCAGCGAGGTGTCGAGGCGGCCCCGCGTACTGCGCGACAGGCGCGCAGCCGGCTGATGGAGCAATATCTCCGGTGCATGTCGATCCATCAGCACCTGACCCACGATCGCGCGCAGCGGTAGGCGGTGCGCTGCGCGCACGGCAGCGCTCACG
>CBFGRU010000209.1:0-5528 GCA_965651255.1 uncultured Phycisphaerales bacterium | reverse complement strand
AGGTCCATGGGCGATTCGGACCGACCGCCGCCGCTCCGGTCGTCCTGAATCTCTGCATCGTTGCCGCGGCAGTGGGCTTGCTTCCGTTCATTCGCGCTGATGACGTCGGTGCTGATGACACAACGCGCATGCACATTCAGATTGTGGCCGGGGCTGTGGTCATCGCGGGACTGGTTCAGGTGGTCTGGAGTTTGATCGCGCTCCGCGGGGTTGCTTGGCGAACCCACTCGGGTGATGAACTTCAGCATGGCCGCAAACCTCTGCGACAGGTCATGCAGCAGGCGTGGCCAATGATTCTCGGCCTTGGCGTATTGCAGTTGAACACATTTCTCGATGGATTGATTGCGAGCTACCCCACAACAATCGGCTCCACGATCTTCGGCTACGACTACCCGCTTGATCCCGGAGCAATGGCGGCGCTGAGCTACGCGCAGCGCCTGTACGAGTTTCCGTTGGGAGTCTTCGGAATTGCCGTCGCGACTGCGATCTTCCCTGCGCTCTCACGGGCAGCGACTGAGGCGGCGTCATTCACCAACATCCTGCACCGTGGATTGCGATTGGTCGTGTACATCGGCCTGCCCGCAAGTGTTGGTTTGATGCTGGTTCGTGAACCGCTGACGGCCGTGGTGTTTCAGGGGGGCGACTTTTCATCTGAAGAAACGAGACGTGTTGCATTCATCCTCATGGGGTATGCGCCTGCCATCTGGGCGTACTCCATGACCCATGTGCTGACGCGGGCGTTCTACGCGAAAGGGGACAGCCGAACTCCGGTCAAGGTCGCCCTGGGAATCGTGGGTTTGAATCTCGCACTCAACATCATCCTGATCTGCACACCGCTCAAGGTCGCAGGGCTGGCGTGGTCAACCGCGATTTGTGCGATGCTTCAGGTCACCATTCTGCTGCGGCTCGTGGCGCGACACGCACCCCGGCCGGTTGAACGAGTGGTGATGAAGAGTTGGTTCATGAGCGCGGCAATGACGACCGCCATGGCTTTCAGCGTGCTCACCGTCAAATGGTTGTTGCCTGAAACAAGCACCTGGTCGGGTCAGGCGATTCGACTGTCCGCGCTGGTCTTCTGCGGCGGAGCGACGTATGCGCTCGCTTCGCTGCTGTTGCGCCGCCCCGAGCTTCATTGGGCGATCGGCCGGCCGGCAAGAGCAGATGGCGGGCAATCGTCAGGGCATGAGTAGATGCGCACCAGAACAGGTGGGTGTCGCATAGATTCGAGGTGCGTGCCCATGATGCTTGCTGAACGCATCAAGAACCTCGAATGCAACTGCCTTGGCGGCATCGGCGCGGCAGAGGATGATCGCACAACCACCAAATCCGCCACCGGTCATGCGCGCACCGATAACCGCCCGGGGCGCACGACGCTTGATGGCGCGCGCCGCATCCACGATGGTGTCAAGCTCCGGGCAAGACACTTCGTACAGGTCGCGAAGTGATTCATGACTGGCGAACAACAGATCGCCGAAAGTGTCGAGATCGTGTTGCTGGAGGGCCGCGGCAGCGAGCAGAACGCGTGTATTCTCGGTGACGACATGGGATGCTCGTCGCCGCGTAATCTCATCCAGGCCGGCCGGTTCGAGCATCGCAAGAGTGGCTTCGCGCAGCGACTCAACTCCGCATGATCGCGCTGCCTTCATGCACGTGGCGCGTCGTTCCGCATATTCCCCGGCAGCAAGGTCGTGCTTGAGAAGAGTATCAATGATCAGAACCGTACAGTCCGCTTCGGCGGGAAGTGGAATGGCTCTGGATTCATTCGTTCTGCAATCAATCAGAAGCGCGTGTCCGGCGACACCCATCAGCGAGATGAACATGTCCATGATGCCGCACGGTGTGCCGGCGTAGGTGTGTTCGGCACGTTGGCACAGCAGCGCCCCTTCGACCGGACTGAGTGAGAACCCGGTCACGCCTTGAAGAACCTGCAACATCGCGACTTCGACACTGGCGCTCGACGAAAGGCCGGAGCCGATCGGGACGCTGCTCGAGATGAAGACATTCAGGTTCGGAATTCTTCGCTCCCATCCGCTTTGGGCCAGGGTGTCACGAAAGTGCTCGATGACCCCGAGCGGATAATTGATGAACGAATCAGGCGAATCCTTCGGAACCGGATCATGCGGTGTCTCCAGGTTGATCTCCAGTTCACGGTCGAACGTATGAGCGACAAACGTCGAAGGGCCCTTTGCAGTCGGTGCTGCGGCAATGATCGTTTCGCGATTGATCGCGACAGGCATGACAAACCCGTCGTTGTAATCGGTGTGTTCACCGATGAGATTGACACGGCCCGGCGCGATCCCGAAGCAGGTGGGGGCGTGGCCGAATCGATTCGTGAAGGCCACCTGGATCGCGCGGCGGTGCTCGTTCGTGTCAGGCGCTGGCAGAATGGGATCGACAGCATCGGCTGGCATTGGTTCGACGATAGCACGTGACCGATTCATTCGCGAGCAGGGCGCGTGTGTCGATTAGAATGTGGGCATGAGATGGCAGCAACAACATCTGATTGTGCCCGTGCTGGTGTTCCTGTGGTTCTGTGCTGCAGGTGTTGCTGGGAATCGCATCGATCCTCCACCGGCGACGCTTGAACCGGAAACCACGACCGCCTCAGGCCGGAGTGCGCCGATTCATGTCGCCGCTGAAAAGGGCGATGTGCGCGGCATCGACGCCGAATTGCGAAAGGGGGTTGATGTCAACCTGGCCATGATCAGCGACCATCCGAAGTCCGATGGGGCGACCGCTCTGCACCTTGCCTGCGGCTGGGCCGATGCGCCGACGGTCACGTTTCTCATCGAGCGTGGCGCCAACGTGCATGCCCGCACCGCGATCGGGTCAACCCCCTTGATTTGGGCAGCATTTTTCGGTGATGAGGAGATGTGTCGTCTTCTAATCGAGCGAGGCGCAGCGGTTGATGCGGTGAACGATATGGGATCAACGGCGCTGATCGGAGCCGCGGCGTATGGCGATGCGGCGCGCGTTCGCATTCTGCTCGCTGCCGGTGCCGATGTTCACGCGATAGATGAGAATGAGTCGAGTGCGCTCATCTACGCGGCGGGCCTTGCTGATCCTGATCGTGTTCGGTTGCTGGTTCAGGCCGGCGCACGCCACGATGAGTTCGACCGGTGGCGGATGAATGCATTGATGCGGGCTGCATGGGCGGGTCGCCTTGAGAATGCACGTGTGTTGATCGAAAGCGGCGCATCGATCACACAGGCCAATGAACGTGGTGCAACCGCGGTGCACGCGGCGATCTCGGGTGGTCAGGACACAATTGTCCGGGAGCTGTTGCGCCGGGGTGCGGATGCAATGAAGCGAGATTCAGGTGGGGTCCCGCTCATTTGCTTTGCCGCATCCCGGGGAGCAGCCGAGTCAGTTGAAGCGCTCTTGCAGCATGGCGCGAAGACGAATGATGTGGATGATGAAGGACGCTCGCCGCTCTACTACGCAGCCCGTGCGGGCGATGCGCGGACGCTGCACGTACTGTTGAATGCAGGTTCACCGGTCGAGTTGGCAACGCGAGAAGGGCGGACCGCCCTGATGGCCTCCGTCTGGTCGGGTCACCGTGAGGCCGCGCGGATTCTCCTCGAAGCCGGTGCGATGGCGGAGAAGCGCGACCTGCGCTGGTACACATTGCCGATGTGGGCGGCGTTCGCACCGGATGATGGTGCGATGATGCGATGGGTGCTGACGTTGCGCGATGACTGGAACCTGGCGGCGACGTCACGAACGGGATGGACAGCGCTGACACTGGCAGCAGCCAAAGGGAACGAAGGCGCAGTCCGCGCTTTGCTCGAAGCCGGCGCAGTGATTGAAGTTACCAGTGGCGACGGCATGACGCCGTTTCTCTGGGCCGCAAAGACGGGCGATGCGGCAAGTCTCGCGGTGCTGGCAGAGGCGGGCGCGAACCGCAATGCAACCACCACCAATGGGTTTACCGCGCTCGATATCGCACTTCAGCGACCGGACGATGATCCAGATCGTGAAGCGGTTGTCCGCTGGCTGGAAGAGCAGGAATCGACCCGGCGCGGCCTCTGAGTCAACATCGCGTTGGTGATGTCGAGTGCGAACCGATTCACCGGTGCAGCGAGTGTAGAATTCATGTCATTCATCGAACACATTCCTGGTACGAACCCAGTCATTACGCCTTCGCCGCATCCCGAGCGAAAAGGGGTTGGTGTCCTTGGGCTGCACGAAGGTCGTACGTTGCTGATCGCCTTGGCGACACGGTGCGGAGCGTGTTATCCGGTTGCAGGGTGTGATCGGGATCCTGCCAAGCGGGAAGCATCTCGCCTTGAGCTTCCCAAGTTGTTTTACACGGCAGACTACGACGCGATGCTCGCGCGCGATGATGTCGAGATCGTTGCAATCTACACGCCCGATGCGCAGCACGCAGATCACATCCTCCGCGCGTTCGACGCCGGGAAGGATGTCATCTGCACCAAGCCACTCATCAACAATCTGGCTGATGCAGCCCGACTCCTCGAAGCGGGGAGGGCAACCGGACGACGCCTGATGGTTGGACAGAGTACGCGGTTCTTTCACCCCTTCCTGCGTCAGCGCTCTGCCTATGAGAACGGAGAGATCGGCATGATCGAACTGGCCGATGCGCATTACATCCATCGCATGGACTGGTACTACCGGAAGAGCCCCTGGGCTGCGACCGAGACCGACTGGGTCTTTCTCGGCCTGAGTCATCCGCTCGACCTCTTGCGCTGGTATCTCGGCCCGATTGCTGAAGTGCAGGCGTTCGGCCAGGTATCGTCCGTGGGCAGGGAGTTCCATGTCAGAGGAAATGACATGTATCTGGTGAACGCCCAGTCTGAGCGGGGCGTGCTTGGCCGCGCGATGGGGCATTACGGCGTGCACGAACTCCCCCGAGCGCGCAACTGTATCGAACTGATGTTGTATGGTTCCGGCGGGTCAAGTCTGGCGCAGTACCACGACATGCGGTATCTGCACACGACTGACGACAACACCGAGGTTGTTGAGGATCACCTCTACGCAGGACGCCATTACTACTTCAACAGTGAAGTGCACGGCATGCATTACGGAGAGTTTGCGAATTATGCAGAGCACTTTGCTCTCTCGCTCATCAACGGAACGCCGAACGAGCCGGACCTTGAGCAAGGCCTCGAAACGGTGTGCATCATGGAGGCGGTGAGGCAAAGTGCCGCCAACGGCGGGACGCTCGTGCCGGTCGCACCACTGCTGCGCGAGATCGGGCTGCGGTGATCGAGATCAAAGGTGAGTGTTCGATACAACGACAGCGGGCCTGACGATGAGTCAGGCCCGCTGAGCAATCAGTTGAGTGTGAACTCACGCGGATCGTCGTTTCAGGCGGTATCCGATGACGCCGAGCAACCCGGCCCCGGCCATCCACACCGGCGCGGGCAGCGGGATGATCGTCGTGATCAACTGCCCTGAGATTGCATCGGATCCATTACCATCCAAACCGGTTGTGAGGAAGCGCACCGCGGCAAAGTACCCATCGCTGTTGGTGGTCAGGAAGTCCTGCGCCGTCAACGTGGCGG
>CBFGRU010000208.1:0-5561 GCA_965651255.1 uncultured Phycisphaerales bacterium | reverse complement strand
CTGCCGCCGCATTTCGTTGAACCTTCCCCCTGCCTTCCGGAGACTGGCCATGAGCATGTTTACAACCGATGTTGATCTCCTTCGCCGCGCACCGCGCATCTTCCTCGACTGTGCCGGCGAAGCAACGGATGTCATCGCTGCAAGCGATGGCGCGCTCAGCGGCACGACCCTCGCCAGTGCGTCGAGCGATTTCGCCACCGCGGAGATTGATGCCGGGTCGGTCATCATCGTGGCTGAAGAACCGCTGGAGGTGGTGTCGCGTCAGAGCGCGACGGCATTGACGATCTCCCGGCCGCGTGCATCCGATGAAGCGGACTCGATCGCACCGGGCGATGCCAGTGAGCAGTCGATCACAATCCGCTCGTTCGCCCGTCTGCGCGATCAGGTCGAAAGTGTGACGCTCCGCTCGCTCGGCGTGGGCGAGGCCTTTGCCGGCGTCACCATCGAACCGCAGATGATCCTCAACCCGGCGGGCCTGACGGAGTATCTGGCGGCCCGTTCGGTGGCGATGGCGTACGCCCGCGCCAGCAGCGCCGAACCGACGGATGCCGCGCTCACGATGCTGGCGCAGCACACCGCGCGCGAGGCCGAATCGCTTCGACAGGGGCTCATGATCCGGCTCGACCTTGATGGCGATGGTGAACCCGATGTTGCGCGACGGCTGGGGGTCATCTCGCTTCGCCGCGGCTAAGCCAACCACGGTTGACTCAATGGACGATTGGAGGATGCCATGTTCGATGCGCAGTTGATGACGCACCTCACCCAGCTCGGGGCCGCGGGACTGATCGGCCTGCTGTGGCTCACCGAACGCCGACACGCCGCGCATCGCGAGCGGCTGCTCGATGAGGCGCACCGCACGTTGATGCGCAGCCAGACGGAACTGAACGCGCTGCTGGAAGTGGTGCGCGACAACACGCGCGCCATGGTCGCGCTCGAAGAGGGGCAGCGCCATCTCGCGGAACTCTTGCGGGAGATGCGCACGCGCCAATCGCGCGATCACGCCGCGTGAGGCGGCGGAGAAGTCGATCCTTCGCTCGGTTGCGCTTCGCGCTCCCGCTCGATCGCTTCCCGCGCGCGGCTGGCGGCTTCGGTGTTCACGATGTTGACCAGGGTCATGCCGATCAACCAGATGAAGGGCGGCATCATCAGGCGATTGCCAAAAACGAAGATCGCATCCAGAACGAACGCGAACCCGACCACCGCCAGCATTCCCGGAAAACTGCCGCGCAGTACGCCGGGCGAATCGACACGGGGAGAGAGATCGGTCTTCGGGCACCGCCAGTCAAAATCGCGGTAGACCTCGATCAACCAGCGCAGATGCAGACACCAGGCAACGGCGTATGCCAGCATCACGAGCGCGATGATCGTCCCCACCGCAGCGGTGTACGACCGCAGGGACACCGACCCCATGAACAACGGCCCGAACCAGCCGATCGGGATCGCAAGCCCGGGCAGAAACGCAAAGACCGGCCCGAGGATTCGATCAAACTGATTCCAACGCCGACCGGGCAACTCCATCAGCCGCGCGCACGCCATACATCGCTGAATCGGCCAGACGATGAAGAACATCACCATCACCGTGAGGAGACACCCCCAACCGATGACGATGACAACGGGTTCCGTCGCAACGGGCGTCGCGACGGCAAGCACAATCAGGAACAGGCCCGCCCCGATCACCCACATTGTGCGCATCCATGATTGTCCGAGCCAACGCAGCCCCCAGTGGATGCGCGCGAACGATGTTTCGGTCCACCGCTTCGCCAGCCCGTCGAGCGTCATCAACACCAACTCGCCACACTCCGGGCACTTCGCCTCCGGCTCCAGCCCGCGCAGGTTGTAGCCGCAGCCGACACAGGCAAGGTCGTGCGTGAGTGATGCAGGCGATGTGGTCATGCGATGCGATCCCTCATCGGCGTGCGTGCGATCAATCCGCCGGCACGCACCGGTCACGCGCCCATCGACGAAGTTCGGCGATCTTCTCCCGCATCGTCACGCTCAGCGGCGGCGACTGCTCGATCGCCTGTGCAAGTCGCGCGGTATCCAGCGGCGCCTCATCGTGAAACGCGCTGTGCAGCGCACTGATGACCCCCTGCTCAATCTCGGCCCCGCTGTAGCCATCGCTCACGCGCGCAAGCTCATCCAGATCAAACGTCGCGGGATCCTGCTTGCGCTTCTTCAGGTGAATCGAGAAGATGAGTTCGCGCACCGCTGCATCGGGGAGATCGACGAAAAAGATTTCATCGAACCGTCCCTTGCGCAGGAGTTCCGGTGGCAGCGCCTCGATGTTGTTCGCCGTCGCGACGAGAAAGACCGGCGCTGCGTGTTCCTGCATCCACGTCAGCAGCGTGCCGAACATGCGCTGCGAAAGTCCGCCATCGGTCGAGTGGCTGGCTGCGGACGCAAACCCCTTCTCGATCTCATCGATCCACAGCACGATCGGCGCCATCGCCTCGGCCTGTCGGAGCGCGCTGCGCAGGCGCGATTCACTCTCGCCGACGTACCGGTCGTACAGCGCGCCGGGATCCAGTCGCAACAACGGTCGCTGCCACGCGGTGGCGATCGCCTTTGCGCTCAAGCTCTTTCCCGCGCCCTGCACACCGAGCAGCAGCACCCCGCGCGGCGGAGTGAGGCCGTACGCCTTCGCATCCTCGGTAAATGCGCGTTCGCGCTGCCGAAGCCAGCCCTTCAGCGTCTTCAGTCCGCCGATCTCATCCAGGTTCACCGGCGCTTCGACATAATCCAGCACCCCGCCGTGATGAAACACCCGCCGCTTCTGCGCCAGTGAATGGTTGATGTCATCTTCATCCAACGTGCGGTCAGTGGCGACGGTATCCAGCGTGATCTGTTCGATGTGGCGACGGCTGAGGCCCTGAAGATTGCGCACAATCAACCGCAGATCGCGATTGGTGATCTTGATCTGAATCGGCTTCTCGCGGTTCAACTTGCGCAGCGTGCGGCGGACGATCTTCTCGATCTCATCCTCATCGGGCAGCGACAGCTCGAACCGCGTCGCGTGCGCGGTCAGGAAATCCGGCGCGGTCTCATCGTGATCAACGAGAATGATCGTCGAGTTGATCTGGCGGAAGTGCGCCACGGCCTCGCGCAGCGCGCGCAGCGTGCGTGCATCATCCAGATGCGGCGAAAGGTCGAGGAAGGCGACCATCTGCTCCGGCTCGTACCGCTGGGTCAGCGCGACCAGCGCGCCCGCGGGATGCTCGGTATCGGGAATGTTCGTGCCGGATTTGATGTCCGACAGCCGTAAACCCGAAATGACCGACCAGATCAGCGCGGTGCGCTGCGCCCCGCGCGCTGCATTTCGAATGAGTTCAACGGCTTCATCTTCTTCGCGGGTGACGATGCGCACCAGCGGATGGCGTGCGTGCAGCAACGTGCGGAACCGATCGAGATCCTGGGTCGGGTCACCAAGCGTCATGCCGGGTCGCCTCGCGGAAGCACAGTGAAATGAACGATGCTGGACCACGCCATTGTGCGACGAGTGCGCCTCGTCCGCAAGGGCATCCCCGCTGATCAGAAGTTCCGCGGCACTTCCACCAGTTGCGGCTCCTGCGGCTTCAGCGCGCTGTTCTCATCGGCCGGGTTGACCCGCACCATCATTTCCTGGCCGTTGGTCAGGCGGCGGGGAAACTTCTCCAGCATCGCCCGAACCTCGGGGCTGGAAAAACCGCTGCGTTGATCGACCGCGCGACGATCGAACTTCCCGACCGTGACGCTCGAGATCTGACTGGCTTCGTTGTGATAGAAGTACGCCTCGATCCCCTGCTGGCGAAGCTGCGCAGTGTACGCCTCCGCCCGTCGCTTCATCTCGGGCCAGGGGAAACCATCTTCCGCCGACGCGGCCCACACCGCGACATCCAGTGTGTACAGCGGATTGGTATTCGGGAACTGCCGGCGCAGCGATCGCAGATCATGCGGCGAGAGCTGTGCACCCACGGTCTGATCCGGAACGGGGCTCAGCATCGACAGGGCAAACGGCTTCATCGGGCCGAGCGCCATCTCCTTGATGCGTTTCAGATCCGCTTGCGCGCGGGCATCATCAGGCGATTCATACCGCCCGAAGGTAATCATCGATGCACGATCGGTCGACACCACCGACGCCATCTGCAACTCCGGCAAACTCTGCTGCAGTTGCACCAGCCGCTGCTGCGCCTGCGCGCGGTGCGCATCCCCTGAAAGCGAAGAAAGAATGATCGTCCATCCCCCTGCCTGCTGCGGCGCCGGTGTTGATGGCCCGCGACGGGGGTCGATGAGGGATGGATCCGGTTGCAGGTTCACCGGCGGAGTCGTGCCCGCACCCGTCGCCCCGGCCAGAGTCGATCCCGATTCGCCCGCATCAGTTCCGTCGGACTCGCGACCAAACGGCCCGCTCGATCGACCCGCATTCCCGCCATCGGTCGTTCGATCCGCCGAGGTGATCCGAGTCGAACCCTCTTCGGGAACCGCTTCACCACGGCCGGTCATCTCGCCACCGCGCTGCCCGAAGCGGATCGGCTCCTGCGGTGCCTCGCGGATGGTCGGTTTCACCCTGACCACGCCGTAAGCATCGACGTAGGCCTCGCCCCGACGAGTCACCCTGGAGTCTGATCCCGCCGATGGCGTCGATTCACACCCGCAGAGTCCGCCCACAACTGCGATGAGAAGGATCGCACAGCCCGCGGCAGTGGTCGCTGGTTTTCGCACAGATCCAGACATGGCTCGTGTGTTTTCCCTGTGTCCGAGAACCATTTGAATCACTAAGTTACGCTCTCAACTGTATTTATGCGAATTCGCGCGATGTCCTGACATTGATGAAAGTTGAAGCGAAACAACCGCCACCGTCGATATGGTAGTGGCAAGAACGCGTCCCCCCAAACGCTAGATGTTCTGATCCGTCGTTTCCGGCGGATCGCAGATCCGAAGGAGAACAGGCAGATGCCAGATTTCGCGCCCATTGGACCCGGATCGCTTGGTCCGGTCGGACGGGACACCCCTGTCGGACGAACGAGCAGCGGCAGCGGCTCGACCAATCCGGCGGTGAATGGAGAATCATCCTCCAACCGCGCAACCGACCGGGTGGAATTGTCCGATCGCGCCCGATGGCTGGATCAGTTGCAGGCCCTCCCCCCCGTTCGACGCGAACTCGTCGAACGATTGCAGGGCGAAATTCAATCCGGCAACTACCCATCAGATGAACAGTTGACAATCGCCATCGATCGGCTCATCGCCGATCTGAACGGCTGATCGTCACCACCCCCCATCCCCACGCACCCGGATGCGGGGCACCCGACAAGTTCGCCGACCGTGGACCGCAGATGCCCGCCACCCGCGGGCATTCTGCGTTTTGCACTCAACCTCGACCGTGACCACGCACGAGAGCAACGCAACCCCCACCGCAACACGGCCGCAAACCATCACTCCTGAGCACCTCGTGCCTCCGACTCACTCGATGCCCCCCGGACCCCGCCCCCCAGCCGTCAGCACGGAACACAACACCGCAGCGCCCCCATTCAAAGGGGTCAGACCTGCTCCGTAGAAAACCTCTCGATGTTCGGCGCGTGTCTGGT
>CBFGRU010000207.1:0-5598 GCA_965651255.1 uncultured Phycisphaerales bacterium | reverse complement strand
GGCTATGTGCGACGGTCCATCGTCGTACGGCACTTCCGCGAACGCACGCGTCACTCTTCGCGATGACGTGTGGCACATGGGATAGATCCGACCGGATCGGAGAGGTTGAGAAGACATTCAACCGTAACGAAGCGGTCGTTTATTGACCGGCCGTTATGGAAAGTCACCTCGGTGATCAGCAGGAGGCGCGCAGAGAAGCGAGCGGTTGAGTGAACAGGTTGGGTTCGGCTGTAAGGTGAAAAACCTCATCCGGAAGTTCGCCGGTGATCGCCGTTACGGGGACGTTGGCGAGTTCCTTGGGTTCGAGTTTGTGCAGGCCGCCGCCGTAGACCCGGCCTTCGCCAAGAATGTCGGCTAACTCGATCTTGTTCATCGCACTCCAGAGTTGGTCGATCAACGTGGGATCACTTGCCAGAGCGCGGACCAGCGCCGGACGGGGGTACATCGCAAGATATACATTGGCGACCGTCGCTCGTGATCGATTGCGGATGAATCGAAATGGCCGCTCATTTCGTTCACTTCCACGGCCGAGATACGTACAGACGATCGGCGCAGGCGGACGCTCTTCCTGCGCGTACCAACGCGGCCGATGCCGGCAGATATATCCTTCGTGGACACCCCTTGCTCGACCCTCGGAAAGGTATGTCCACAGTTCGGGAAAGCGTTGCTGGATGTCAGATTCATCGAGCCGGGCGTCGATCAGGAACAAGCGCTTCGCAAGTATGGGCAGTCCGTCATCGTCTGCGTCAATGAGATCCGCGGGAACGTACCGGGGACTCGGAAGAATTGGGCGCAGGAACTGATGGGGGATCTGCTTTGCGCGGACTTCCTCCTCCGTCAGAATAAAGAAGTTGTTACTACCGGTTGCAATTCCACGTTTGATTGTGAAGAGGTCGCCGAGAAGCGTTGTATTCATTCGCACTCGAGCAGCCGCCTGGGGATAGCGCGTCCACTTCGGTTCATCAATCAGATCGGATGCCGAAACCTGCCTCGCGACTTCTGGTTGTGCGAGGGTGCCACCGAATGTGAACAGAATGCCTCTCGACTGTGACGATGTCTGGCATGGGGGTGAGTTTCTGAACCAGACGATTGCGGACGAAACGAGCGCATCGGCAAACTGAACATCGCTTGGGTCAAACCGGTGAATGCGAAGCAGCGTCACGCGATTGAGCAGGTATCTCTTGAGCTCACGGCCGTAGTTGACATCCATGAACTCGCTCGGAATCAACCATCCTGCAATTGCCCCCGGAGCCATCCAGCCGTGTGCTAAACCGAGGAAGTGGCAGTAGAGTCCGGCCAAGCCGCTGAGCCGGATGCCCGCTGTCTCCCTGGTCATGAGTTGCAGGCGACGCTTTTCGTTCGAAGGCAAATGGTGGTGTCGAACGTACGGAGGATTGCAGATGATCAGGTTGAATCGCGGATCGGCTGGCTGATGCGTGAAATCCGCGCGAACAATCCGCAGGTTCGTCTTCTGCCAGAGTCCGGTGGCTGGGAGCGCATAGTGAGGATCGATCTCGAAACCGACCGCTTCGCGAATCTGTTTATCAGGACAGAATGCACGCAGCGCAGAGTAGAAGGCGCCAGTTCCAAGCGCCGGATCGAGGAAGTGAATCAGTTCATCGTTCGGTAAATGCGATAACCCGTGTGCAACGACATCTCGGGCAAGCGCCGTAGGCGTAGAGAATTGGCCGAGTTTATTGCGATCGGCTGCGGTCTTCTGATCGTCCAGCGTTTGCTGAAGGGTCAGTCGCTCACGTTCGATTATTTCAATCGTGGGCACCATGATCAGAGTCCGAAGAGCGCGAGATCATCCATCCGATGTTCCCATACCCAGTCGAGTCCCTCAGCGGCCTCATATCCGAGGTACCCGCTGTCGAAATAGCCGCAGAGTAGGAGGTTCAAGCGAACATTGCTCCCGTAAGTCTGTCGAAGTTGAGCCATCTTCATGGCCTCTTCTTTACGGCGCTTGTTGGTGTTCGTGAAGTCGCCCGCCGACTTTGCCTCGAAGAACACCGGCATTGTACCGGAGCGTGCACCCTTCGGCATGATGACCACATCGATCGGAATGTTGACCGACCGAATGCCATTCTCCATCTTGACCGGAACAATCATGCGAAGACTGAATGTTCCGGGCGCCATCGCATCAAATCTCGTGGTGTTCCGCGTCGCGATCTGCTGATAACCGTGTTTTTCCAGCCATGATTTGAACGCGGCAAGCTGGCGCTTCTCCTGAGCATTCCGGATGATTGGATTGGCAACCGAACCGCACAAGCGATCAGCGACAATGGTTGCAGCGCGCTGGACCGCCTCCTTCGGCGCAGGTGCTCTGGGGTTAAGCCAGGTGAAGATGTCAGGATCAGCCATTTGCTCGATGATCCTGCCGATCTTGCGAAGCTCTGAAGTGACAACCTGCTTGTCCATTCGCGGCGGTATCTGCTTCTTCTGCTCGATCGATCGAACCAGTCCTGGAGTGACGCCGGCAAGTCCAATGAGCCGATCGACAGCGAGAGGTGGGCAGGTGGACATGCGAAGCGTGGGCAGAATCTCGGGGTGCCCGTGAAGCAGATCGGGCTGGATATTGGTCAGGTTGTTAGTCTTGTTGAGTGCGACCAGCACATCGGTGGTTGTCTTTCCGCGTGTGTCACGAAACGCCTTCGGGGCAAATCGCATAAACCAATTGTTGTACATATCAACTGATGCCGCGATGTCGGCCTTCCAGCGATCGGGCTGGCCGCGATTCACTGACTGCTGCGAAGTTGGACGCATGGTGCTGCGTTTTCTGGCCGCCATGAGATTTGACCATTCATTGAAATATGCGAGAGCCGACACATGAGTGTCGGTAAACCAATGCTGAAATGTATCGCATGAAGGAATGATTGGGTCCTGAAAGAAGACGATCGCGTCGGAATCTGCCTCGCCTCAGATCGCACCGGACTGTTTCGTTCGCCAGAAACCGTTCGCGGCCGCGCGTTCTGTCGATGCGCGCCGATACGACCTCGATGGTGGTTTCCCGCAAGTGTGGCGCGCGGGTGATTGGTCGTGGCGTGCGCGCGGGGGTTGAAGTGGTTGTTGGCGGCAACAAGCGTGGCGGCCTGGCGCGCGCAGGGCGGAACGTCCGAAAGGGGTTCTTGTCGTGCGCGGTTCGTGCCAAAGAGTGTCCGCACGTGCGCCTGATATCAGGGTTTTGGCGAAAATTGGCCGGTGCAGACTCGGCGCGCCGGAATCATGGAAGATTGGAAAGAATCTGCAACGACTGGCGATGATTGGCTCATTTTTGTCAGAATAGCCAATGATTCATCGGACTTGCTGCCGCATCGCTGCGCGGGGCTACATGGGTTTATCGTGCACGGTCTGGTCGTAGACTTCGAGGAGTTTGGTCTTGTCGAAGATCATCTCCTGGCGGGAGAGGCCGACGATGTCGTACTCGGGGGTGAGTTCGATGGCATCAACCGGGCATGCCTCTTCGCACATGCCGCAGAAAATGCAGCGAAGTTCATCGATATCGAACTGTTTTGGGTATTTTTCGCGATCCGGCCAGGGCGATTCCTCGGCGACGATGTGAATGCAGTTGGCCGGGCAGGCGGTGGAGCACATGAAGCAGGCGACGCAGCGGACGCGGCCATCTTCATCGCGGTTCAGGCGGTGGACTCCGCGGTAGTAGGGCTTGTAGGCGCCGCCATCTTCGACATCGCGCTGCTCGCGGCGTTGTTCGGGGTACTGGACGACCCAGATATTCTTCTTATTACTGCCATTTCGGCCAAAATTCTCGAAACAATGGCGCATCGTGGTGCCCAGCCCCTTGAGGATAGCGGGGAGGTAGAGCTTCTCCGCACGGCCGAGGGTGGGGTGCTGAATTTGAATGATGTCATCTTCTGGAATGGCCATGTTCGTCTGTTTCTGCCGAGGTGATCGGTGGGGGGCTGAGAATGCGAGCGGGTCGGTGGGTGGCGGCCGGTGCGCGAGGGGTGCAATGGTGTCAGATGCTGGTCGAAACGTGCTCGATCGTGCCGATTCGTGCCCACGGGTGCCGTGGCCGTGGTTGCTGCGGACGGTGCGCGAGACGGCGGTTGCGGGTGAATCGTAACGGCAATGGATGGCTGACTCCAGTTGCGGGGTGGAGAAGTGGAGGGAGTGGTGGCAGTAGAATGTGAATCGGCCTACAGTTGGCGGTTCGACTTTGAGAAATTTGGCACGAAGTGTGGTGTATGGTCAAAACGGGCGGAAATTCCGGCCGAAACGGCTCGCCCCGGTCACGGGCGGGGGCTGGTTCGGGCGATTCCGGCCGATCGGCCGAGATGCGGATGGGGTGGCGGTTGGCGGGTGTGGGGATGCACGCCGCGTCGGAAGTAATGGCTGGAGCGTTACTTGGGTGGCTTTTTGACCGTTGGCGAGGTCATGGATCGACGGGCCTCCTGGTTGGATCGCTGATAGGAATTGTGGTAGCGATGTGGACGCTGCTGAAGGTTGGATTGCGGCTGAATCGGGAGTTGGATGAGGTTGCGCCGGTTCGCGGGAAGGGCCGCTCTGTGCGTGAAGATGATCGCCCCACGGAGTAACCGGGCAACAGGGCGGGAGATGCCGTCGCGATCGCACGGATTTTCTGGAAGATCGCAACAGAATGCAGCGTGATTGAAGCAGATGAGGTTTCGCGACTCGAAGAGATGAACAGTACGACACCATCCAACTCGTACCTTGCCGCCGAAGGCCCGCCGCTGTCCATCCCGATGGGGGTGTTGATTCTGACCGTTTTCGCGGCTGGATTGGCAATTTCCGTGCTTTTTGCCGGTGCGATGTTCGCATTGCGCCAGCCGGCGGATGCGATGACCGCAGGGCTCGTGGGTACGGGGCTGGTGACGGTCATCGCGATGCTTGGTGTGGTGGTGATGCTGCCGTGGATTCCGCGGAGCATCATGATGTGGACCTCTACGTGGATCGGTTCGAGCGTTTTTCGCCTGCTGCTCACGCCCGCGGCGACGTTCGTGCTATACTCCGCGACTTCGCTCCCGCCAGTTCCGCTGGTGCTGGGCGTTGCCAGTGCTTACCTCGTCGTTCTCCTGTCGGAAGCGGCGATTCTCGCCCGTATTGTCAACCGTCACCCGAAGACCTGAGGCCAGGCCTGCGCATGTCTTCCTTCATGACCACTCTCCTTGCCGCCGGTGATGATCCGCTCTCGCACGTGAAGGATGTCATCCTTCTCAAGACTGCGAGCGGCACACCGATTCTGACCATGCACATGGTCACGATCATCATCGTCGGCGTTCTGTTCATCCTCGCGATGTTGTACGCGGCTCGGGGCATCGCCACCGGCCCGGCTTCGCAAGGCAACGAACGCTATCTTCCCCGCGGACGTTTTGCGCAACTCATCGAAGCGCTCATCGTCGCACTCCGCGATCAGATGCTCGAACCGGTCATGGGTAAAGAGGTCACTCGCCGCTATCTGCCGGCCCTGCTGACGCTCTTCTTCTTTATTCTTTTCAACAACCTTTTCGGGCTGATTCCGCTGCTCGATCTTCAGCATGTCCTCGGCCTGCATACGACCTGGTTCGGCGGCACGGCGACGGGCAATCTCGCCATCACTGCGGGCCTCGCGACATTTGC
>CBFGRU010000206.1:0-5665 GCA_965651255.1 uncultured Phycisphaerales bacterium | reverse complement strand
TGCCCAAAACAACTGTCATGATTGAGGTTACGTCAGATCAGATCGATCCAACGGCCACCGTCGAGGACGAAGTCTCCGCGGTCGGCATCGCATTGGCCGATTCACTCAACGCCGTTCTGGATCAGATCCCGGGCTCACCTCACCGGCCGCAGCACCTGGCGCGGCGACTCGGTGTCGACAAAGTTCTGACCAGTCGCCTTTTGAAGGCCGCACGCAATCGTGATCCCATCGCGGTCACCCATTTGGTCCCCGGCCCGGATCCACTGCGACGAGTCCTTCGCGCTGCGACCAAGCACGGTGTTGATTCCGCCCTTGTGCAACGAGCCGAAGAGGCGATTGGTCGTTTTGAATCACTGATCCGCCGCGAAGCAGGTGATCGTTCAGCCCTCGATGCAATGATCTCCGCCTGGTTGCCGGAAGTCCGGCGCGAGTTCGAGCTCCGCCGGAAGCAGGCCGCGTTTAAGGCAATGAGTCATCTCAAGGGTTCGAGCGCCGATGTCAATCTGGCCACCTGCCTGCTCCATCCGGCTGATGACGGTCGCACGCTCGATGTCGTCTGGCTCTTCGGCATGTTCGGCCTGCAGCGACTGCGACCCGGCGTGGTCGTGAAGTTCGCTTCACGCCTGATGGATACTCCCGGAGGTCGCCGGCGACCGACCACGCTCGACCGGAAGCCGATCGAAGACCTGAGCGGTATCCGGCTGGAGGAGTACTGCAATCCGCCCAGCCCGCCGCTCGATGTCCACCCGACCGGCACCGTCATGCATTACACGCTTGGTGGAAGCGACTTCGGCCCGAACAGCGCAATCGATCTCGTCTTCGCCGAAGCAAACTTCGCCGAGATGGATCGCTACGTTCGTCGCGATCGACCGCGAAAGGGTTACGTGTTCGCAGAAATCGGTACGCCGAGCAAGACACTGCTTTTTGATGTCCTGGTGCACGAGGCGGTGTATCCCGACAGTGATCCGCAACTGGCAATCTATGACACGGCGCTCGACGGTGTGGCAAATGTCAACGACTCCTCGCGCGATATCGATCGGCTCGATCTTCTCGAGTCGATCTCCGCCCTTGGAAAGGGTGTGGCGCGATGTCGTTCCGCCGACATCCCCAAGTACATCCCGATGCTGCGCGATGTGTGCGCGCGCCTCGGGTGGGATGAATCGACTTTCCGTGCCTACCGCTGCCGCATCGACTATCCGATCTACGGCTCGCAGATCGCAATGATGTTTAGTCCTCCGGCCGATCCGCACTCCGCCTAAAATTTGTTTGTTTATTCAATTCTTCGACACTGCCAACGTCGCTTTCTATACTGAACCATTGTGTTGCCGAAGTGGACAGCTTTCGGCGCGACCGAGTGCGAGTGGGGGTTCCGCTTCGACGACTTTGACTGCCGTTCGCCTATCCCTCGAGGCGATACATGGCATCATTCCGTTGAAAGGAGCATCCATCATGAAGACTCTCACACGCGAACAGGTGAAAGAGAAGATCAACTCGAACGACACCGTGGTTGTCGTTGAAACGCTTGATCCGAAGTACTACAACAAGTTTCATCTGTCCGACGCAATCAACATTCCGTTTGATGATCGGTTCGATGAGCGCGTGAAGCGAATCGTCCCCGACAGAAAAACGCCGGTCATCGTCTACTGCATGGACAAGGAATGCGATGCATCGCCCAAGGCCGCGCAGCGGCTGGATCAACTCGGGTACGAGAACGTTTTCGACTACGAAGAAGGCAAGATCGACTGGAAGGAAGCGGGTGAGAAGATCGAACGCTGATCGCGCTTCACGATGTTCATCGAATCGCTGTTTGCACAAAGTACAAGGCCCACGTCGATCGAACGTGGGCCTTGTTTCATTGGCCTTCACGATATCCCCACTCAGGATGAATCAGAAGTCAAACGACAGGCCGACGTAGACCTTCAGGTCGTTCTTGTCGATATCATCATCTACCTGCGATTGATACTCATGCAGCAGTCCTGCAACGAGCGAGAGATTCATCTCTTCATCAAGCAGCGCATTCCACTCCGCTGATGTCACCGCACGAAACTCGCCCGTATCTTCCAGGTCGGGGTAAATGGTCGAACTGGCCACAATGCGCTGATTGTCGGACACCTGCCATGTCAAGTCGCCGCCGAGCAGCGCTTCGGGACGAATATCGTCATTGTCTGACCCCCACTCCTTGATCGCACCGATACCTGCCCGAAGCCCAAGCTTGAACTTCTCTTCATCGATCAGTTGGTACCCAACACCCACATGGCCGCCAAGTCGATGATCCCATGACTGGAACTCGTCATAGTCATATCGAGCGTCGGCGAAGATGAACCACTTCGAGTCAGGTATCAACCAGTCGTTCCGCACCCCCGCTGTGAATCGGTTTTCATTGCGATCCCCATCACGCGACCCAAAGAAGTAGGCCGCATCAAAAGTCGTAATCGTCTGCTTGGTTTCGCGACGAGTTGTGATCTTGGTTGTCAGCGACTGCGAATCGGTGTTGCCGAACGAACCGGCACCGGCAAACGTAAATCGAGACTTCCACTCCGGTGCCGACTCAGCGACGGGCGGGGCTTGCTCATCCGGTTCCGAATCGGCCGGTGGCTGAGCAGCTTCCGCTTCGACCTGCTCGGCAGCCGCCTCCATTTCGGCGGTTGTAACAACCGACGCGACCTGCTCAGCCGGAATCACCATCCGTCCAAAGAGTGGATGATCGAGTGTCAACGATTGATCATTTCTCGCCACCAGCGTTCCATTGAGAATGTCACCGCTGACAAGTGTGATCTGGTCGGCCAGCACACTCGATGAAGCCGCGAGTGAAAGCAGCGTGAGGGTGAACATTCGAAAACCGATCAGGGCGATCACTCCGAGGAAACGGCGCGAATTGGCAATCACGGGGCATCAACTCCTTCTGTGTGCACGATACAGGTGTGCTGTTCGATGCAGTCAGATTCACTTGTTTCGTCGATGAGATGCACACTGTATCCGCGGAAGTCCATGGCAGCGATGCAAAAACGATCGGCGGGGTTTTCACCCCGCCGATCGCAAGTCGTTCTACGAAATCATTCGTAGATATTGGTTGCTTCGGTCTCCATGACCGGGCGACCGAGCTGATCCGTCTCCATCCGCACGGAGAATCGGACGTCGCCAGGTCGATCACAACGGACGATCACACGCCAGGTCGCCTGCGCCTTCGGTGCGAGCGTTGCCAACGGCGCCAACGTGATCGTTCGGCCCTGAGCGGTCGCGCGGGTCGGGCCCGTGGCCGACACGAATGACTGCTCTTCTTCAAGCGTCACGGTCAGACGAATGTTGGTATCCGGGGCCGTACCCTGGTTGGTGACGGTGATGACATAAGTCTCATTGCCACCGACCTGGATCGGGTCATCGATATCGACCACCTCGAGCAGGACGGCCGGAATACCTTCATACGTTGTTTGCGCCACTGCGCTGGCGGCTGCCGCACAGTACGCGGTCGCAGTTGCCTCGTTGCGAAGAGTGCCGGCAGTTTCACGCATGAATGAAACCGTCACCTTCTTCGATGCCTCCGGAGCGATCGTGCCCAGATCCCACATGACACGGCCTTCCACCAGGCGTCCGCCATCCGACGCATTGACGAAGGTAGCACCCGCGGGAACCGCGTCGACCAGCCGCGTTTCACGGGCCTGACCGTCGCCGGTGTTGGTCACGGTGATTTCGTAGGTCGATGCACGACCAATGAACTGACGTTCAGGTCCGCTCTTGGCAACGCGGAGGACCGGCTCCTTGACGACCGTGACAACTTCGCCGCTCTCGGCTTCAAGTCCGCCGCCAGAGGCCGTGGCCTTGTTCGCGAAGCGACCACGCTGCGACGCCTTCACCGACGCCTTGAACTCCTTCGACTCGCCCGCGGCAAGCACCGGGACGGTGAAGTTGATCGTGCGCTGACCGTCTGCCGTGGTCAGACCCTGCGGCAACGGATCATTGATCCGGACGTTCTCGACTGAGCCCGTTCCGGTGTTCGTCAACACAAACGTGTAGATAATCTCATCGCACTTCAGCACTTCGGCCGGGCCCGTCTTCGTGAGGCGAAGTTCCGGCTGAACAACCGGAATCGTGGTGCAGAGCAGTGAGTTGTACGTGACGGCCGCGCACGATCCGACAATGCCAACCTCGAGGGCCGTCGCATTGATGCGAATCGTCTTGCTCTCACCCGGCGCCAGGGTTCCGAGTTGCCAGGTCATCAGATCACCATCTGATGTTCCGCGCGGCTCCGAACCGTTCACCCGCATGTTGTCACCAATGTCCTCGCTCACTGCAACCTGCTCAAGGTTGGTGCTCGCGAGGTTCGTGACGACGATTTCGTAGTCGAACGGCTGGTTCAGGCGCACTTCACGTGGCACCCCCTTCTCGACACCGATCGCGCTCGTGCGAGCATCGCCGGTGGGATAGGCCAGACTTGTCCAACTGAACGTGTCACTCGTCCGACGCGAAGGCCATCCGACCGTTCGTGACGACGATTGAGAGACCGTGGCCGGCTCCGTCCGCGTCGTCTGACGCGAAGATTCGCAGCCGAACATGCCCGCGGCGCCAACCAGCGCAACCGCCAACATGCTCATCAACCTCGTACGTTGTCGCATTCCCAGTTCTCCTTCTCTGTTTCAGGTGTGCCTCAGTTCTGCGCACCCGAGTCTCGCCAATGAGAGGGCCATTGGCAGCCCATCAATGCTCGATCATACCGCAGAGCACTCGACTTCTCGACCCGGTCACGCTCCTGCATCGCTGCCCATGCCGAGAACGAGGGTGATCCCCTTCTCGGAACCAACCGCGTTGCATCGCCACCGTTCTAACCTCTATTCAACGGAACACCACTCCACCAACGACCGCTGCACCTTGTCTGCGTACACAGTCGGTAAACCAACCGCGGCAATCGCTACGAGGGTATGCGCACTCCAAGCCCTGTCAAGCGAAGCACTTAGATACATTTTAATACTCTCCATCACAACCTCGACACCAGCCCGGGTGAATCACTTGATCATCGGCGCAAGCATCGCGCGCAGCCCGGGGAAGGGCTATCGGGACTTCGCCCCGATTCCACAAGAAGATTCACGACTTCGACTGAAGGAGGTCTCGAATCTCCATCAGCAACTGCTGGTCCTTGGTCGGTCCGGGTGGCGGAGCGGCTTCCTGTTTCCGTTTCATCGCGTTGATGCCCTTGATCAACAGGAAGACCGCGAATGCAACGAGAATGAAATCAATCGTCACGGTGATGAACGTTCCATAGTTCATCGTGACTGCCGGAGCGATGACTTTCTCCCCTTCCATGACGGCGTCACGAAGAATCAGTTTCTTGTCCGTAAAATCAGCGCCGCCAGTGACGAAGGCCAGAGGCGGCATCATCACATCCGCCACGAATGAGCTGACAATTTTTCCAAACGCTGCTCCGATGATGATGCCGACTGCCATGTCCACGACATTGCCGCGGACCGCGAACTCTCGAAACTCCTTGATGAAACCCATGATGAATCCTCCCGACCACGGCACAAATGTGCCGTGTCGAACAATCGCGCATCCGCCGTGCGACATTCGCACGCCAATCCCGCGCTGCCGCAGCATATCTCCAGAATGAACACTTGGCGAAATTTGTGCGCCCCGGGTCGTCCCGAAAGGGACCGGCAGATCCTGAAACGGACGC
>CBFGRU010000205.1:0-5723 GCA_965651255.1 uncultured Phycisphaerales bacterium | reverse complement strand
ATAGCATTTCACGGTGACAACTGTCTGGCACCCGCGCGAAAGTGCGGGTGCTTTTTCACTGGCCTCGGGGTGATTGTACGGTATATGTTTGGTATCTGAACGAGAACCAGACCCGTACCGGAGGCCATCACCCATGATCGCACGAGCAGTTTCGGGCGACCCCCGCGAACCCCGCACCACCCTGGCCCATCGACGTGAGGAGCGAGAGCGCCTCGCCCGATTGGCCGAAGAACTCGACCGCCCCGATCGCGACCTGATTCACAGCATCATCGATCGCGGCCAGACGATTGCCGCCCTTGCCCGCGCCACCGGCGTCGATCGTCGTTCTCTCAGCCGCCGTTTCACCCGGCTCATCAATCGACTGATGGATGACCGCGTCCTCATCGTCCTGCGGGAGCGCGATCACTGGCCACCTCAACGACGGCGTATCGCGAATGCACTCTTTGTCCGCGGCCTGACACAACGAGCGGCCGCCCGCCAACTGCGTATCTCCCTGCACGCCTTGCGCAGCGAACTGAAAGTGATCGAAGGGTTGATCGAGGCGGATCGATTGACCCGTCGCCGCGCTTCGTTCATGAATCCACCCCACCGGAGGCGTGAATCATGAACCGTGTGCTTCAGCTCGCCGGGCTCTTCGACCTGGATGCGGATGATCTGGACGGCCGCTCACCCGCAGCGCAGTCGCCCCTCACCATTCCCGCGCGCGGCATCGTGCTCATCACCGGCCCGAGCGGGGCAGGAAAATCCACCCTTCTGCGCGCGACGGTTGAAGTCGCAAGACACTCTTCGTGCGTCATCGATGACGGGGCACTTCCGCCGCTCGATCCGCAAGCAGCCGTCATCGAATCCTTCCCGGGTGAACTTCCGCGTGTGCTCTCCACGCTCAGCCGCGCTGGTCTGGCCGAAGCGCGCCTTCTGGCACGACCGATCGCGACGCTCAGCGTCGGTCAACGCGCGCGGCTGATGCTTGCGCACTCCATTCATCGCGCCATGCAGTCGGCCGATGAACACCCGGATCGACCGATCCTCATCATCATCGATGAGTTTCTGGCTGCACTCGACCGGCTCACCGCCCGCGTGATTGCCCGTGGACTCCGTCGCTGGCTTGACCGCACATCCGCATCCATCACGTGCGTGCTGGCGACCGCACATGATGATCTCGCCGCTGCGCTCCAGCCGGAGTTGCACGCTCGCTTCGATCTTGCGGGACGTTTGAATTGCACCACCCGCGACAAAGTGCACCCTCCACCGCAGCCCGCCGAGGAACGCGCTGCCCTCGGCGGAGAGATCATCATCGAGCGCGGCGGCATGCGTGAGTACGACGCCATCGCCGCTCATCACTACCGCGCGGGCAGGCCCGCCACCGTGGCGCAGATTCATCGGGCGGTCTATCTGCCAGACCGGGCCGATCAACCGTCGATCGTGGCGGGCATCCTGATTGTTTCGTATCCCGCGCTCTCCGCCGAGGCGCGACGCCGTGCGCTCGGCGCGCGGTACGAGGAACTGCCAACCGGTATTCGCGGGCGCTCGATCAACCGCGAGCTGCGCACGATCAGCCGCGTCATCATCGAACCGCGATTCCGTGGCCTCGGCCTGGCGTCGCGCATGGTGCGACACGCTCTCCACGAGGCGGAAACGCCATGCACCGAAGCATTTGCCTCCATGGGTCGGCTGCACCCGTTCTTTGCCCGCGCAGGCATGCAGCGTTTCGACCCGGTGCCAACCCTCGCCGCAGCGCGATTCAACGCGGTACTCCGCGCCGTGGGCATCAGGCCGGAACTCATCGCCGCCTCCGCGCGGTTTCAGCATGCGATCGAGGCCCTTCCCGCGCCGCTGCGCCAGACCATCGAACGCGAGATGATTCGTCTTGCGCCGGGGTCGGATTCCACCACGATTCGCGCCCGATGTCGCGCAGCGGTCTTCGGCGGGCCCGTCTACTTCCTCAACGTGCGCGATGAAATGAATGAATAACTGCATAACCGAACACCATGTCCACGCTCCTTCTTCTTCCCCCCTTTCGGAGGTTCCACCAATGACTGCCACATCTCTTTCTCTTCCGCTGGAATCGCTTCGCGCCCATCCGGAGAACCCCAACCGCATGACCCGCGCTGCCCGCCGCACTCTGGCGCATCATCTTGAACGTGCCGGCCGCTGTCCGCCCGTCATCGTCAGGCCGCATCCCAACGAAGCAGACAGTTTCGAGATCATCGATGGTCATCACCGGGTGGAGATCGCGCGGGAACTCGGATGGAGCGAGATCGATGCCGTCATCTGGCAGGCGAGCGATGCAGAAACACGATTGCTGCTCGCAACGCTGAACCGCGTGCACGGCGTGGATGATCCGCTGGCTCGCGCAGCACTCCTGTCGGAACTTGCGGGCGCGTTCGACCCGGCGAAGCTTGCCTTGCTCCTTCCCGAATCGTCCGCGGAACTGCGCGCATTCGAGAAACTCCTGCAACCCCCCGCCATCACCAGCCCGCCGGAGGGCGCGGCCTCACCCACGGCCTCGCTGGATGCACTGGTCTTCTTCTTCCCACGAGCAGAGAAACTGCGCATCGAGCGCGCCCTCCGCGCGATCGATCCGGATGATCACCGCCGCGCGCTGCTGACGCTCATCGACCGACACGCCTGATCCACCCGCTTCCTCACCCTTCCGATGGAGACCTCATCATGACCAGCCCCAACCCTTCCGCTGACGCTTCCTCCGCATCTGCCACGGCCACCGCGAAGCAACCGCCCCGACGGGCGCGGTACCGCACGCGCAACCAGCGGACGCATGCCGTCGTCGGCGCGCTGTTGAACGCCCAGACCGACTTTCTCAATCTCGGTGATGCGACCGGCATGACCCTGCGCGATCTGGCGAAGTGGTCCACCGACGATGACAACCTGCACGTCCTCCGCGGCCTCGTGCGACTGGCCGACCTGCGCACCCAACTGCTCATCAGCCGCTTTCGGGCGGCGGCGGCCTACCGCCTGCTGGCCTTCGCCTCGAGCGATACCGCCAGTGAAACCGCGCGCAAGGCCTGTCATGATCTGCTCACCACCAACATGAATGCAGCGCTCGCGGTTGATGAGCGGACCGCGACCGACGCCCCCGCACCGCCGATCGCCATCAGCGAAGAAGCGGTGCGGCTCGCGCTGGAAGAGCTGGAACGCCAGGATGCGCTGCATCACGACGATGCCAATGAAGTCGATGAAGCAGAACTCGTCTCGCGCGGATCAGAACCGGGAGACGACCGATGAAACGCACCTCGACTCCGAAGAAGGTTGCACCACCCCCGATCCACCTGGAAGTCATGCGTGCGAGCGCCCTCGTCCGGCCGGCCACGCCCGAACAGTTGCGGGCATACGTTCGTCATGTGCTTGGCTTCCGCATGCCCCGGCGGGCGCTGATCGACGGCCACGCAACGCCCATGACCTACCTGGAACATGCGTTCTTCGGCCCGGCGCACGGGCCGCGGGATGCAGTCATCTGGGCAAATCGAGGCGGCGGCAAGACGCAGCTCGGCGCCATCGCCACGTTGCTTGACCTTGTGTTCAAGCCCGGCGTGCAGATCCGCATCCTGGGCGGATCGTTCGAGCAGTCATCGAAGATGCACATGTACCTTCGCCAGCTCTTCGAGCGCGATGCGCTGCGCACCCTGCTGAAGAAGCCCCCGACCGAGCGCGGGCTCGAGCTGCGCAACGGCTCGCGCGTGGAGGTGCTCAGCCAGTCCGAGAAATCGATTCGCGGGCAGCGCATTCACATCCTGCGCTGCGATGAGGTCGAGCTGTTCGATGATGGCGTGTGGCGGGCGGCCCAACTGGTGACCCGATCCGGTCGCTGCGGCGATCAGTACGTGCCGGGCGCGGTCGAAGTCTTCAGCACGATGCATCGGCCATACGGCCTGATGCAGCGGCTGGTCGATGAAGCCACGGCTGGCGGACGGCGCCTCTTCCGGTGGAACGTGCTGGATGTTCTGGAGCGCTGCGGTCCGGAACGGCCCTGCGCGGACTGCCCCCTTGAATCATCCTGCGGCGGGCGGGCGAAGCACGCCAGCGGCTTCTTTGCGATTGATGATGCGATTGCGCAGCAGCGGCGGGTCGGTTCGTTCGCGTGGGATGCGGAGATGCTCTGCGAGAAACCCAACGTAAGTGACCTGGTCTACCCCGAGTTCGATCCGGGGCGGCACATCATGCGGAGCGGAAGCGCAGAAGTTGAGCATCTGTTCCGGGCGCTGCCGCGCGAGATGACGTGGTGCTGCGGAATCGACTTCGGCTATCGCGCGCCGACGGCGATCGTCTGGGCAGCAGTGGATGCGACAGGCATGATGTACCTCGTGGATGAACACGTTGTGAGTGAATGGCGGGTCGAGGCGCACATTCGCGCGGTTGAGGCAGCACGTTGGCCTCGACCGGCATGGATCGCCGCCGACCCCGCGGGCGAGGCGATGAACGAACAGACCGGCATCAGCACCACGCGACTCTGGCGACGGGCGGGGTTTCGCGTCGTCTCGCCGCGCGCGAGCGTGAACGACGGGCTGCATGCGGTGCGGTCGCGACTGCTCCGCGCCGACGGCTCGATCGGCCTGAAGGTTCACGAACGCTGTCATCACCTGATCGATGCGTTTCGGCGGTACCACTACCCATCGCGCGCTGCGGCGGGCGATGAGGACTCATCAGCACGCTTTCCCGGCGCGCGTGGTCACGACCCGGATCACCTCCCACCGGTGAAAGATGGGAACGACCACATCATGGATGCGCTGCGGTACCTGGTCGTGACGCTGGATACCCGCGCATCAATACGAACCGTCTCGACGAGTTACATCTGAATGAAGCGCGAATCGAGGGTGGTTTTGCGTACCGACACGTCGCCGCTCGCGGTACCCTCACGGAGCGATCATGACTGCATTTCTTGCTCGAAGCATCCTGTGGCTGGTGATCGGCGCGGTGCTGAGCGTACTGCTCGCGAGTGCGGCCGCGTGGTACACCACCGTCGAAACCGTGTCATCGGAACCCGGTGACGCTGCGGATTGGTTTGCCGCGGTGCATCCGGAAGCGATGAGGCAGTTCGAGGAAGTGGAATGGATCGACGCCCACGGTTTCGGGCGGCGCGTGCTGCTCGTGGGCGGCTGGGTGCACCCGAGGCCGGGCTACCGCGAGTATCTGCGGCATGAGGCGGGCTGGCCGTGGCCCGCGCTCGAAGCGACCGTCGAAATGGTGGATCGGCGTGTGCAGACGCTTGAAGGCGGTTTCATGCAGGATGATGGCCGCATCATCGCCATCAACGAAGGCAGGCCGCTCGCCGAGACGCAGCGTCTGCTGCCCTGGCGCCCCGCCTGGCCGGGCTTCGTGCTCAACGCCGCGGTCTTCGGTGTGGTCGGCTGGCTCCTCTCCGGCGGTCCGCTTCTCATCCGGCGAGTGCTGCGCATCCGTCGCGGCGCCTGCCCGCGCTGCGGCTATGACCGTCGCGCGACGACCGAGAAACGCTGCCCCGAATGCGGTGCGTCGTGAATGAAGCATCGCGGACCCGCCTCGACGATCGAAGCGGGTCCGCTCGTGGCAATCAGGTTGGATTCGTCAGCGCAGCGAATGGTCAGTGCACGATGAGTCGTGACTTCATCGCGATCGGTCGCGCGAAGTTCGCGTAGTTCGGGCTGGTCTTCAGAACGATGCGGTGAACGGGGGTTTGAATGGCAGTGAGAGCGTTCATGATGGTTCCTGTCCTTTCCGGGTGCGGTATT
>CBFGRU010000204.1:0-5771 GCA_965651255.1 uncultured Phycisphaerales bacterium | reverse complement strand
GCACGCTCGATGTGTCCAACGCCCCCAACGTCATCGCCCACGCGTTTTTCCGCGCGAACGAAAAGGACGGCGAGCACTTCCCCGACTGGGCGGGCCACCACATGCTTGCGCAATCGAACGGCGCGTGCACGCATCCCTTCGTTGTTCGTCTTGTCGAGTGGGATGGCGAACCCGCAAACATCACGCTCAAATTTCCCGGCGAAATCGCGAGCGTGGCGAAGACAAACATCATGGGTGAAGTCGGCGAACACATCCGCGACACCCGCTGGCTCAGACCCGAACCAGCCACGCCGCCCGACTGGGCACGCGAGACGAACATTACCTGGTCGCAGGTGACGTTCACGATGCGGCCGCGCGAGATCGCGACGATCATGGCCGATCTCGTCATGGGACGAAAACAGTTCCGCGATCTCGATGCGAAACGCGAAGTCTGGGCCACCGTGCATCGGACCGGTTCATCACCCGATTCACCAGAGAGAGGATGATCACTGATGGCAAGTCGGTTGATCGAAGTGTTCCTTGATCGAGACTGCGTTGATGTCGCGCGCAAGGCGATCGCCCGGACCGATGGCATTGAGCAGTGGTCCGCCGAGTTGGGGAATGACAAGGCGCTGATTCGCATCGTCATCGATGCTGAGCAGACCGAGCCGATCATCGATGCGGTTGAACACGCGCTCGAGCACCGCTCGGAGTACCGCATCGCGGTGCTGGCGGTAGAAGCATCGCTTCCGCGGCCTTCGGAAGAGGAAGAGAAGGCACGGGATGATGCACTTCCCAACGGTGAAACCAAGCCGGAGGAGAAGTCGCTCTCGCGCATCAGTCGCGCGGAGTTGTACGACTCTCTGCAGGAGACGGTCATCATCTCGCGCATCTTCATCGCGATGGTCATCCTGGCGTCGATCGTGGCGACCATCGGCCTCGCGCGCGACAACGTCGCGATCATCATCGGCGCGATGGTGCTGGCCCCCCTGCTGGGCCCGAACATGGCGCTCGCGCTGGGCACGACGCTCGCGGACTGGTCGCTCACGAAGCGCGCGATGATCTGTAATGGAATCGGCCTGGCGCTCAGCATCCTCGTCGCCGCGCTCCTCGGGCTGATCATCGGCTGGGATCCGGAGAACATCGAAATCGCCTCGCGCACTGCGCCGGAGCTGACCGATGTGCTGCTCGCACTCGCCGCCGGAGCAGCCGGAGCCATTGCCTTCACGACGGGCGTTTCCAGCTCGGTCATCGGCGTGATGGTTGCGGTCGCGCTGCTTCCACCGACTGCGGCGGTCGGCATGCTTTCGCTTCAACATCCGGCGATGGCGCTCGGCGCGCTGCACCTGCTGGCGATCAATGTCGTCTGCATCAACCTCGCCGCGGTGGCAGTGTTCCTGATGCAGGGCCTGAGACCACGAAACTGGTGGAAGGCGGAGAATGCCCGCCGAATGACGCGCATTGCGTTCATGATCTGGGCGGGGCTGCTCATCGTGCTCATCGTCCTGGTCTTCATCGCGCGTCGCGAAGACATGCTGCCGGAAGTGTTGCAGCCGTAGGTTTCCGATCAGCAGCGTTGACCGCGTGAGAATCGGTGCAGCGCGACAGCGCTCGCGACGCCGACGTTCAGTGAATCAACCCCCGCCGCCATCGGAATGCGCGCGATGGCATCGCACCGCGCGAGGATCTCATCCGGCAGACCTTCGAATTCCGGCCCGACGATGATCGCGGACCGTTCGGGACAATCGATTGAATCAATCGGGACTGCATGCTCACCGGTCGCCAGCGCGATGAGCGTACAGCCCCATTCATTCCTGAGTCGGTCAAGTTCATCCGGCCACTGTTGCGGCGTTGCTCGCGCCCACGGCATCGACAGCACATGCCCAATCGAAACGCGCAGTGATTTTCGATACAGCGGGTCATGACATGTCGGATCGAGCACCACCGCATCCACCGCAAACGCCGCGGCGTTGCGAAAGAGCAGGCCGATGTTGTCGATGTTGTTAATACCGACGCAGATCAGCAGTGTCAGGGGATCATTCTTCGACTGGTGGAGTCGCGCGAGCACGCGATCGACCGTGTGATCATCGGGATCAGGCCGATGGCCGACCGCGAGTATGCCTCGATGCAGCGGGTAGCCGGTGATGCGCTCCATCCAGGCCAGCGGGACGACAAACACCGGGCCGTCGAAGCGGGCGAGGTCATCGTGGAGCGCGGATCGTCGCTCTTCCGCGACCAGCACGGATTTCGTCATGCCGGGTCGGGCCAGCATCGCCCGAACGACCAGTGGGGTCTCGCCGATGAACAGGCCTCCCCGCCCTTCCGGGCCGAGAAGATCGCGATCCCGCACCGCGCGGTAATCCGCCAGCTCCGGGTCATTGGGCGTGCTCGGACGATGGAGACGGCACGGGGACATACCTTGTGAGGATATCCTGTTGATGCACTCGATTGATTGAACTGCCCACGATGCGAGTCATTGCCATATCATGCGGCCCTGCTCACCGTTTTTGAACTGAACTTGAACGCACCGCACACGATCAGGATGGCGTATGTCTGCCCCTGAGAGCCCGTTGCCCCGCGAATCCCGTCGATCTGCTCTGCTGCGCTTGCCCCGAACGGGTGAACCGCCCGCGTGGCTGCGCGGGGCCATGGCGGGTGTGTTCCTGTACCTCTTCATCTGCGCCATCAACATCATGGGCGCGGGGCTGAAGACCATCGGCAAGACCGAAGGCGGCGCCCAGTGGATCGACTCGGTCTTCAGTCATGCCGACAACCCGTTCATCGCGCTGCTCGCGAGCGTGCTGGTGACGGCCATTGTTCAGAGTTCGAGTTTTACCACCTCGCTGATTGTCACGATGGTCGGTGCCGGAACGCTCGGCGTCGAGTCTGCGGTGTACGCCGTCATGGGCGCGAACATCGGAACCAGCGTGACCGGCATCATCGTCGCGCTCGGCAACATGCGCATCCGCAGACAGTTCCGCAAGGCGTTCACCGCCGCGCTGATGCATGACATTTTCAACCTGCTGACGGTCGCCCTGCTTTTCCCGCTGGAGTGGATCTCGGCGGTGCTCAATCCGACTGGCGGGAAAGGAATGCTCACAGTCAGCGCAGAATGGTTCGCCGGCGTGCTCGGATTCGAGGCCGGCAGCAAGCCATCGAACCTGCTGAAGACCATCACCCAGCCGGTGGTCGATCTGACCGAGTGGACCGTCGGGCTGGTCATCTCGAACGCGCTGGCTTCGGGCATCATCGTGGCGGTGATCGGACTCCTGATGCTGTTCGGCGCGCTGGTGATGATGACCAAGAACCTGCGCGGCGCCCTGCTGCGCAAAGTGGAGACGCTCTTTCGGGCCATCTTCTTCCGGAACGACCTGCTGGCCTACATCATCGGTTCGATCACGACGATCATGGTGCAGTCGAGTTCGATTACGACGAGTCTCATCGTCCCGCTCGCCGGGGCCGGTGCGGTCAAACTTCGCCGCGTGTTTCCGTTCATGCTGGGGGCGAATCTGGGAACGACCATCACCGGTCTTATTGCCGCTGCCGCCGTTGCGAATGAAGTCGGCAGTGACTTTGACGGTCGGTCGCTGGCCATGACCGTGGCGCTGGCGCACGTTCTGTTCAATCTCGTCGGAACGGCGATCTGGTACCCGCTGCGCGTTGTCCCGATGTCGCTCGCGCGCGGTTACGCGCGCCTCGCCGCGGAAAGCAAACGTTACGCATTCCTGTTCCTCTTTGTGGTCTTCATCGTCATACCCATTCTCGGCGTGCTGGTGACGGAACTGTTCCTTCCCGCCCCGACTGCGCAGTAAGGAGACGGCGCCATGTTGTTCAGGGAGCTGCTCAATGTCTTTCGATCAAAGGAAACGCTCGATGAGTGTTTCGCCGAGTTCGATGAGATGCTCGCCCAAGCCGAATGGATGTTTGATCGCGCGAACGAAGCGCTGAAAGATCGCGACAAGATCGGCGAACTGGCCGACCCGCTCTACGAACGCGATCGTTCGATCAACCGCCTGCTGCGATCGATCCGCGGTCACATCATTCGCCATCTGCAGATCAACCCCGGCTCGGATGTTCCGGCGAGTCTCGCGCTCATCTCTGTCGCGCGCGATGCAGAGCGTATCGGCGATTACTGCAAGAACGTCTTTGAAGTCGCGCGGTTCTATCGCCAGCCGTTCCACGTCGCCCGCTATCACGAACCGCTCGAAGACATCCGCACGCGCGTCAAGACCCTGTTCGCGGAAGTTCGCGACGCCTTTCGTCGGACCGATGCGAAGGCCGCGGAAGTGGCGATCGGCAAGGGCCGCGATCTGCGCACGCTCTGCGATGCGATTATCGAGCAACTGCTGCGCGATGAAACGAACATCGAAACGCACGAAGCCGTTGCGTACTCACTGCTCGCGCGACACTACAAACGCGTGGCTGCGCACCTGTCGAACATCTGCACAGCGCTGCTCGGCCGCGTGGAGGATATGGACTTTCACCGCAAGACCAAGCGCCACGAGGGAACCTGATCCTGCCGATCATTCGCCGCGCGTCTGTCGAATCAGCTCGCGCAGGTCTGTCACACCGGCACAGCGCTTCAGGACCATCTGCGCATCGGTCTTCTCTTCCTCGTTCGCGTTCAACGTCACGGTCGATAAGGCGATGCCGATGACACTGCCCGTCTGATCAACCACCGGCGCGCCGCTCGATCCCCGGGCGAAGTCTGCCGTAATCTCAAGCCGCGTATCCGGGTCCGAGCCATCCTTCACGCGCGAGACCATTCCGCTCGTGAGCACATAAAAGTGGCCGCGCGGATGACTCATCACGTGCGCTGCGCTGCCCGGCACCGGTTCGACCGCAGCCAACGGAAGCGTCGGCAGGTTCTCACCATCCACTTTGACAATCGCGATATCACGATCATCGTCACGCGCCCATACCCCCGTGACGGGGAGAGCCACTTCCCGGTCGGTCATCACTCCGACCACATGCCCCTCGGGAAGGTCATCAATCACGTGCGCTGCCGTCACCACCCATCCATCGGGGTGAATGACGAAACCGGTCGCGACCCCGCCGTGCCAGTTCTCGCATCGACCACACTTGTACGCGGTGTGAAACATCACTGTCGCGGCACGCATGCGCTGCACAAGTTCCGGCCCATCGAGCGCAACCGTTCCGGGAACCTGCAAGTCCGGCAGCGCCTCAGCCGGAAGCGCCGCAATCTCACTGAACGGCGGCAATCGCTTCGCAGCTTCCAGCTCCAGCATCGCGCGATTCAAGTGTTCGCGCAACGCTGCATCATCCCGCTGTCCATCCGCAGCGGTCATCGCCAGCACCGAACC
Organism: uncultured Phycisphaerales bacterium; assembly: GCA_965651255.1. Classification (GTDB taxonomy): domain Bacteria; phylum Planctomycetota; class Phycisphaerae; order Phycisphaerales; family SM1A02; genus CBFGRU01. The sequence continues at coordinate 468 of CBFGRU010000204.1, read as the reverse complement.
TGAGAGCATGGTCGTCGCCAGAATCGTCTTCACCAACATCCATCGGTGCATGCAACGTCTCCCTTCTTCAAAGATCTCACGTTTATCCTACCGGAATACCGGAGGTACGCTGCCCGGACGTTCATTCCTGTCGATGCGAACAGCCGGGTACACTCACCCATCGTGACAACGCAGGAACATCATCCCGAATCCCCCTCACCGCCGGTCGAGCCGCCTCGCCCCGATGAGGAAGCAGCGCGGGTGAATCAGTTGATCGAGCACACGATCGACGTACCGATTCTGGCCGAAGCGATGGGCCGATTGCGTGCGGCCGACGCGGCGGATGCGCTCGAGACACTCGAGGATGATGAAGCGGTCGGCGTCCTCGAGGAGATGGAAGAAGAGGCCGCCGCGGCCGCGCTCGCCGAAATGCAGACGCCGCTCGCGGTGAGCGTCATCGAGGACCTGCTCGAGGATGATCCCAGGTTC
>CBFGRU010000203.1:0-5895 GCA_965651255.1 uncultured Phycisphaerales bacterium | reverse complement strand
GTTCGCAGTGTGGACATCAATCAGACCTTTATCGATCGTGTTTTCAAAGTCGGCCGCATCGGCATCGATTCCGCAGGGCAGGATGGAATCGAGATCATCATCGATGACATTCCTGATCCCTTTGAAGTCAAGCAGTTGATCGACAAGTACCGGAAGATGTGATCGCGCACGCGATCGGCCTTTATCCCCACACTCGTGTGGGGTCGGCGTGCAGACTCATTTGATCTTTACATCTCCGCGCCTCGCAAGCCGTCGCATCACCTCACAACTCAGACATGCGCGTTTCGCCGCGACCGCAAGGGAGCGCTGGCGTCCAAACCTACCCGCGTTTCATTTGACACCTGAATCACGAAGAACAAGGAGGCCCCCATGGGTTGGGCACGCACGTTACTGCTGGGCGACATCGGCAATCGTCTCGACATCGCCGACACCGAGCGCGACATCGACACGATTCGTCACGAACTCGCGTCCAAGCACCAGGTCGATCAATCGCAGGAAGAGATGATCCGCCAGTTGCAGATCGAGAATGAGCAACTCGAGCTGTGCGTGGCCGCGCTCGTCAAGACGCTCGAACGCAAGGGCATCATCTCAACCGATGAAGTCGCGAATCTCGTGCAGATGATCGATCGGTAGAGCGGAACACGGGCATTCCTCAATGCCGCGTCGGCGGATGGCTGGTCAGCACTTCCGTGAGAAACTTCAACACACGCGCATCATCTTCGCCCGGCTTCCGCATATGCGTGATCCACAATCGTTGTTCCTCCGGCTGAATGGTAATCCGAATGTGGGTCCGCAGTTCCCAGTACGTCGAGCCGGGATGCTCCTCATCCGTGCCGCGCTCGCGGATGTCGCCGCGATACTTCTTGCCGAGCGCCCACTCGATGAGCATCGCATAGTCCTCGAACGACAGTTCGGGCCGGTAGGGGATCGCCGTGTTGACCGCATCGCGCAGGGGCATGTTGTCGTTCGATTCACTCGCTCACTTCGATCCGGTATGACATGATGCGCGTGATAAACGCATGCTCGTTCATCACGAATACATCGCAGAACACGGAATTCATCATGCCGACACTGCGGCGGGTGCCGCGCATGATACCTTCGGCGATGACGACGTTGTTCTCCTCGGTCATCCGCAAGACCTGGACTGTCGGCGAATCCTCGAATGTTTCGCGCTCGAGCTGCGCGCCGATCTCGTTCTTGCCGACAGCATGAAACGCGCCGGGAACGATCCACTCCGCATCCTTCGTCAGACACGACAGTGCTATCGCAGCATGGCCCGTTCGCACGCCGTTGTGAAACTTCTCGATCGTCGCCTTGTTCTTCGTCATCCGCGACTTCGCGGCAGACGGAATCATCGCGTCAAGCAGGTGCAGGCCGGCGTTCGGCCAGAGATCATCCTCACTCCATTGCCAACTGACGCGTATCGGGCTGTTGGACAGGTCACGTTCACATCCCGACACGATCGGGTTGGGGTCATCCGGTTTGAGATCGGTGTGATGATCCTCACCGCAATGCGGGCACACCCACATGACATGCGGTCGCGGATCATCCTTCGTGCCGTAGTTCCGCGCGATGCCCTCAACCGTCGGGATGTCGCGAGTGTCGTTCATCATGACGTTCAGAAACAATACACCAATCAGCCGATCGAGGCCCCGCGCTCGCTTGGGCTCGCGGCTAAACGTGTTTCAACTTCCACTCTTCCACAAACCACACCCCACCAACCTACCATCCCGCACCATGTCCTTCTTCAACGAACTCAACGACAAGCACCGCGCGTTCATCGCTGAGCAGCAGATGTTCTTCACCGCCTCCGCGCCATCGACCGGCGGGCGCATCAACCTCTCGCCGAAGGGGATCGACGGCCTGAGCGTCATCGACGCGCAGGCCGTCTGCTACCTCGACCTCACCGGCAGCGGGAACGAGACGGCGGCGCACATCCGCGACAACGGCCGCCTCACGATCATGCTGTGTTCCTTTGGTGAGTCGCCGCTCATTCTCCGTCTCTACGGCCGCGGGCGCAGCGTGCAGCCGGGCGATGATGGTGAGGAGTGGAATGCGTTGCTCGCGCGCTTTCCGCATGCGCGGCCGGGCACGCGGCAGATCATCGTGCTCCACATCGACTCCGTGCAGACCTCCTGCGGCTTCGGCGTGCCGATGTACGATTTCACCGGCCAGCGCGACACACTCATCCGATGGGCTGAGAAAAAGGGCGAAGAGAACGTGCGCGAGTACCAGCGCACGAAGAACATGCTGAGCATCGATGGCTTGGCGACCGGATTGAAAGGATGAACAAGACTAGCTCGCTCGACCACCGTTCCGCTCCGGCACAAGACGTCGTGGATCTTCTTTCCATTGCACGACTGGTCTGCTTTCGGCAAGCCGACGGGATCGCAGGGGTTTCGGATGAAATTGAGTATGTCAGTGGCGACGATGTTCGGCAGGGCGTTCTGTGTTTTGCAGGTCCAGGTTCCTGGGCCAATCAGGCGATTAACTTCGGCTTGATAGGGCCCGTTCATGGCAAGACGCTTGATCGGGTGATTGAGTTCTACGAGTCACGCCAAACTGAGCCGAGGATTGAAGTATGCCCGTACTCAGATGAATCGCTCCTCCGTGGTCTCGGTGAGCGAGGGTTCCGTGTGCGCGAAGTCGAAACGACACTTGTCATTGATCTGGAAAACACCCCGATCCCCGCACTCCCGACGGATATTGAAGTCGTTCGTATCGACCCTGGCGATGCAGGCCATATGGCGGAAAGCATCTCGATTCGGCGGGAGTGCTTCGTCCCGAGCGAACCCGCTGAGGCACATGATCGGATGATGCAGAAGGTACTGAACGCAAGGGGAGTTTACGGTTTCATGACGCGAGTTGATGGCGCATTCGTGGCAGCCGGTGATGTCGAGGCCATCGCCCCGTGTGCCGTATTAATCGCAGGTGCGACACGACCTGCCGCGCGAAACCGTGGCTGTCAACGCGCATTGATGATCGCTCGTTTGCATGCGGCACGCGAAGCTGGATGCCGGTATGTGATGGTCGAGTCGAAGCCGCACGTTGCCACCGGGCGGAATGCGCTGCGCCTCGGGTTCTTTGTTGCGTATACCAAGTTGACGTTTGTTCGACCGGGTGATGGCCTTCGCCCTTCACCCTGACGGGCATCGGCACTTGTACCCGCGAGCCGTAGCCATTGACCGGTCCCGCCCACGGCCATAGTCTCGCCCGCGCGTTGATAACCTGACTGGAGGCGAGTGATGGCGACCTTTGTAATCCTTGGAGCTGGTCTGGTTGGATCAACGATGGCGATTGATCTGGCCTTTGATCGAAAGCACTCCATTCGAATTGGCGATCGCGATCAGAAACCCGTTGACCGTGTTATCACCCGCGTCCGCGAAACCACCGGCGAAACCATTGAAGGTGGTGTTGTTGATGTGTGTGACGAAGCAGCGTTGCGCGAATTCACACGCGATGCGGAGGTTGTTCTCGGTGCGCTCTCGAGCGCAATTGGCTACCGGACACTGGAGCAAGTGATCACGTTGGGGAAGCGGTATGTTGATATCTCCTTCATGCCGGAAGATGCGATGGATCTCGATGGCCACGCGCGGGAGGCCAATGTCTTTGCGGTGGTTGACTGCGGAGTGGCGCCAGGACTGAGCAATCTGTGGGCGGGATTGGCAGCAAGACGGCTCGAGCCATGTGAGCGTCTGACAATCATGGTCGGCGGCGTTCCCCGCGAAAGGCACTGGCCCTGGGCGTACAAAGCGGGATTCAGCCCACATGACGTCATTGAAGAGTACACGCGGCCGGCGCGAGTCGTCCAGAACGGAAGAGTTGTACTGAAGGAAGCGCTCAGCGAAGTTGAACGTGTTGATGTGCCCGGCGTCGGGACGCTCGAAGCGTTCAACACGGACGGTCTTCGCTCACTCGCATCAACCCTTGACATACCTGAAATGGTCGAGAAGACCCTTCGTTACCCGGGCCACGCTGAGCAGATGGCCGTTCTTCGACATCTGGGAATGTTTTCCAATGAGCCAGTTGCAGTGAACGATGCCATGGTTCGCCCTCGCGACCTGACTGCGCGGCTGCTTTTCCCACAATGGTCGTATGACGAATCGGAAGTCGACCTCACGGTGATGCGGGTCGAAGCGATCGGCCGAGATCATGAGCAACGATCCGTCCGCCTCCGGTTTGATCTGTTCGACGAACGCGACCCGACTACGGGATGCACAAGCATGTCGAGGACGACAGCGTTTCCGGCGACATTGATCGCGCGGCGGATTGCTTCCGGCGAACTGACTGGAGTTGGAGTGCAACCGCCAGAGTTTCTTGCGGGAGATGATGGCCTCGTTCGGGCACTTCACGAAGGGCTGACTGCCCGCGGTGTTCAACTTACGGAAGCGAACGACTTGATCGAAAGCTGACGACTTGCCCTGAAGGTCGCAAAATGCTCCCGATAACGGGTTGGATTCCCGGTTGTTCAGGGATTTGCTTGTTCTGGTGATCCTTGGTGATAAACTCGCTAAGTGGCGCGGTCGCTGCAACTTATGGCTGTGGTTGCCGCGCGTTCGGAAAGGTATGGGAGAAAAGAAATGACCGATCGAACTTGGCTGGCAGTGGGGTTGTTGGGCATCGCGGCGGGTTCCGCGCTGCTGAAGTCGCCGGTTTCGGCGCAGGAACTCACCATAACCGTTCAAGTCGCGGATGATCGGTCATTCGTCCCGATTCAGTCGTACGCAGTCGGTGAGGTGGGTGAACACGCGGTCTTTATCAGCGGTTTACGGAACCTGGGACTGCATGTTTTCGGTGAGAATGCATTCCCGGTCTCGCTCTTCAACGACCAGGTAACCGTCGTCAACTTGTCAACCGGGGAGGTTGTCGAAGGCGGCTTGTCACATCTCTCACCCGACATTCAGCGGGCGTTGATTCAAACTGCACCGGGATTCATCCAGTTCGATGAGACGCTGTACCTGTACGGTGGATACGGGCCGGTGAGTAAGACCTATGACACACGCGCGCTGGTGACGGCGATTGACCTCGCGGCCGTGCGCGATGCTGTTCTGGCGAGCAATCAGATCCCGGCATCCGCGTTCACGATCACCAACTCGAAGACTGCACAGACGACCGGTCCCGCGATGGCCAAGCTGGACAACGGGCGGTTCGTTCTGGTCGGTGGTACAAACTTTTCCGGCGAGTATGCATCGGCAGAAGAAGTGAACGAGTATCGCGAAGCGGTGTACATCTTTGATCGAAACCTCAGTATGGCAGAACCGGTCGAAGTCTTCACAATGGATGGTGGTGGCAATGAGTCGCCGTTACATCGGCGTGATGTGAATGTGCTGCCACTGACCTTGTCCGACGGTCAGGGTGGATGGCGCGCTGGATACACCGTGACCACCGGTGCATTCCAGAACGGGGCATTTCTCTGGACACAACCGCTTTTCTGGGCGGAGGGCGATGCAGAGATCACGATGGATGCTGACTTCACGCAGCACCTGAGCAATTACACGACGGCGCGCGTAAGTCTTTACTCCGAGGCAAAGGGCGAAAACCGACAGATTCATTTCTCTGGCATCAGTGCGTATGACTATGTCAATGGAGAGTACTTTGAGAATTTCTTCTCGCCGTGGACCGACGAAGTCAATGAACTGATTGTTGATGACACAGGATTCACGACCGAGAATGTAATCGGTGTGATGCCGTGGCCAGTTTCCAACTCCGATCTGGTTCTGGAACATTCGCTTCCGCGGAACGAACGAGGGCAGATTCTACTGGATGAACTCGACCGTGATACTCCGATCCTTTTGGGTCGAATCTACGGAGGTATTGCCGCGGAGAAGTCGGGTGACTTCCCTCCGACTTACGGTAGTGATGATGTTTACAACGTCTACTTAACGGTCGTTGACC
>CBFGRU010000202.1:0-5981 GCA_965651255.1 uncultured Phycisphaerales bacterium | reverse complement strand
AGCGTGACCGACGAAAGCGGCACATCGCGCGGCGGTGGACCGGCATTGATGACAAACCGAAAGTCGCTCATCGATCGCTCGCGAACCGTCACCGATGACATCTGGAAGAAGCTGCCCGCATCATCAATGGGCTCGACCCCGAAACGACGAAACTGCGCTGCGATGTACTCGGCCGCCAGATCCAGCCCACGGGAGGGTGTCGCGCGACCTTCGAGCAGGTCAGAGGCAAGGAACGAGAGATGGCCGCGGAGTGAATCCGCGCTGATGCGGTTGATGAGCGATTGCTCGGTGGGCGTGAGCCCCTGGGCAGATGCCGAAGGCCCGGCCGTCAGCGCCGCGATCGTCAGCACGCAGGCAAGAAGGGAATGGATTCTGTGCTTCATGGTGACTGACTGTACCCGAATCATGCGCTGAGGTTCCGGGCGAATCGGGCGGCGACGGTTCCTATTGTGTTGCCGATGATGTCTCGCAAGCCCAAGGTGCTGGTTGCCATGTCCGGCGGCGTTGATTCTTCCGTCGCGGCGGCGCTTTTGCTGCGCGAAGGGTACGACGTGGTCGGCTGCTTCATGCGGCTTGGCTCGCCGGGGGAGACGTTTGACGAACTGGAAGAGTATTCAACGAGCCGCTATTCCGGGGGCCGCGAGGAGGCGGGTTGTGCATCCGATGCCTGCAACAGTCCGCTTCCTGATGGGCGCGGCTCGTCAAAGACGATCAGGATCGGCAAGCAGGGGTGCTGCTCCATCAACGATGCGGCCGATGCGCGACTTGTCGCAGCCAAGCTGGGCGTTCCGTTCTATGTCTGCAATTTCAAGAAAGACTTCGGCCGCATCATCGATTACTTCGTTGATGAGTACAACGCGGGACGCACGCCGAATCCGTGTGTGCGCTGTAATGATTGGCTCAAGTTCGGCCGATTGCACGAGTACGCGAAGCAGATTGATGCCGATTTCGTCGCGAGCGGTCATTACGCGCAGATCGCGCATCCGCCTTCGGGCGCGGCGCCGCAGTTGCTGCGGGGCGTCGATCGCGAGAAGGACCAGTCGTACGTGCTTTTCGGCGCACCGCGTGAGCGCCTGCAGGAGATGTTGCTCCCGATCGGCGGCATGGTGAAGTCGCGCGTGCGCGAGCTCGCGAAGGAGTATGACCTGCCCGTCTTCAACAAGCCGGATTCACAGGAAATCTGTTTCGTTCCCGACAACGATTACGCGGGACTGGTGAAGCGGCGTTCGCCAGGCCGGGTCGAATCGGGAGTGATTGTTGATGAAGGCGGCAAGCACCTGGGTGAGCACGAAGGGCACCAGCACTTCACCATCGGCCAGCGCCGCGGCGTGGGGGTCGCGCTGGGGTATCCGCTGTACGTGATCGACAAGGATGCGGCGTCGAATGTCGTCACCGTCGGACCGCGCGAATCGCTTGAGTTCACTGGCTGCATTGCGCACGAAGTGAACTGGCTGGTGGATCCAGCGTCGCTGACCTGCGATGACGATGGATGGATTCGATGCTCCGCCAAGATTCGGTACAACGCGGAGCCGGAGCCCGCGCGGGTCCGCACGGTTGATGGTGATGCACTCGAAGTTCGGTTCGATGAATCGCAGTTTGCGGTCGCGCCGGGGCAGGCGGTGGTGTGTTATCACGATGATCTCGTGCTCGGCGGCGGGTGGATCAGCCGGGCGGTGCGCTGAAGCGGTTCTTGTCGAACACCTGAATCCGGATTGTGGTTGGTGAGCGAACTCCTCGGTGAGAAGGAGTTTGACCAATGTCCGATTCGACCTCCGCATCACGTACCGGACTCCTGCTGCCTGTTACCTCACTCTTGGCGGCGCTGGGTTCTCTCGTACTGACTGCCCCGACTGCGGGACAGGAAGCCATCACCGATGTCAAGGCGACCTCGACCATCGGGGGTGATGATGACTGGATCATTCAGCGCGTGGGTGGCGATCTCGACGCGCAGGTTGAAGGTGAGAACGGTGACTATCGGTTCGGCCGCTCGCGTGTCGATACCGCGCTGCCCGAGGGCTACCCCGCGCCGACGCCGCCGGGCGCGATCGATCTGAAGCGATATCCATCGGTCCGGCGGGCGGAAGTGACTGGCACGATGAATGCGGACTGGGGGATGAACATCGGTTTCTGGCCGCTCTTCCAGCACATCAAGAAGAACGAGATCGCAATGACCGCGCCGGTGGAAATGGACTACCGCGACTGGCAGCCGGAGGATGGTGAGAAGCGGCCCGCGAGTTGGACGATGTCTTTCCTCTACCGCACGGCGGACCTCGGTCCGACGGGAACGGATGGCCGCGTGCGCGTGATCGACACCGAACCGCTGACGGTCATTTCGATCGGCCTGCGCGGCCCGTACCGGCTGAACGCAATAGAAGCCGGGCTCGAACGGTTGCAGGAGTGGCTCGCCGGTCAGGATGAGTGGGAGGCGGCGGGCGATCCACGGTCGTTCTATTACAACGATCCATCGGTCCCGAACGACCGGAAATGGGCGGAAGCGCAGATCCCGGTTCGCAAGCGAGCCGCCGACCTGGAGGCATGTATTGACACCGGTTCTGCCGCAAAGATTGTCAAGTCAGGTGAATCAGATCACTGAGAATCTGCAACGCGATCTCCGAATAATGACATGGAGTTCGCGATGTGGAAACGCTTTGCCAATCTGACTTTGAAACAGGGGCGCCGCCTCGTGATCGCGGTGATCGGCGGCACGGTGGTGCTGATCGGCCTCGCGCTCCTCGTGCTGCCGGGGCCGGGCATGGTCGTGATTCCGCTCGGCCTTGCGATACTCGCAACGGAGTTCATCTGGGCGCGTCGACTGCTGCGCGAGTTGCGACGACGTGCCGGTGTCGCGGTGAGCGGCGCGAAACGCTGGTTCGGCGGACGACCGCCGGAATCAGTCGGGCGTGAGACCGAAAGCGACGAGCCCGATGCATCTGATCGCGATCCGATTGAGCATCCATCCGGGCCGGCGACTGGTCCCGCATCTGGCGATCACCGCAACGCGGCGTGATCAAACATCGCCCAACCACACCACCTTTCCGCATCAACGCGAAGAAGCGGGTACAGAGAGAGGAAAGAGAGGGACAGTTTCCCTTTTTAGCGACACCCTGTGCGGCCGCAAATTGGGGACAGTCCCCGGTTATCAGCGCGGGAAGGTGTACCGAACGTCAAGCAATTTTGAGTGATTGAGGAAACTGTCCCTATTTTCATCGGTACCAACTGGCGGAAAACTGGGAACTGTCCCTGTTTTCCGGGAACTGTCCCTGTTTTCCATTTCCCCGCACTCACGGGTGACCCCTTCTAGCATCACAATGCGGAAACGGAGAGGTCATACAATCGGCATCGTCGACAGAGGAATATGTGTGCGACCGCAGTTGCGCAGTGGGCTTTAGCAAGAGTGTGCAAGACATGGGTGATGTCTCGAGTATTCTGTTTCGCGTCATGATGGTTTCATTGCTGCTCGGATGCAGCAGCAGCAATGGCGGTCAGAACCCGACTACGGAGCACGACCAGAAACGAATCTATGCCGCGATCGAAGCGGCGAGTGGCTTCAGCAACATGAGCGCATTCGCTGCGCCGAAGTTTGCGCAGTACCGACAGCAATGGAGCGCCGCTGCTCGGACGCTTTCGACCATGACATCCGCCGACCTCAAACAGGTGGAAGTGGTCTGTAGTCTGCTCTCGCACTCGAACGAAAAGGTCTATGCGGCAGTTCATTGGATCGCTAATGAACCTGAGGGCCGTTTCATCCGCATCGCGTCAAGGTCGAACTCCGTGATATTGCCTCTGAGTTCCTACAACGTCGACGCCAACGACGTAGACGCAGCTCAGACGGTCCTGTTTTACGCTGAGTCGACGGTTGGTCCTGACGAGCGGGAATGGGATGCAATCACCAAGATCGTTCACGGGAGCGAATCGATCCGGATTGCCATTCTGGATGAACGCGAGCTCTCACTCGGTGAACTGGCCCCGGCCATCGTCGACGCAGATGCCCCTGATGAGCGTGCAGTACTCACTGTTCCAGAGGAGAAGGCGAGCGAGGATCATCCCGTACTCGCTGCGGTGTTCAACGAGTTGCCGGAACCGCTTCGGCCCGCGCAATGGGAGATGTCGGAAGCCGGTGAACGGAAGATCGATTCGTGGATTCGCGAGAACATCATTGGTCGCCGTATCGAGTTGGAGTTCCAGTACGAATCGATCGAATGGCGGGGTGATGAGATCGGGGTGAAGCTTTCGATCAATCCGGGCAGTGGCCTCGGACAACTGAACGGCTCGAAGATCTACATCACGCACATTGGCATCGGTCAGTTCACCCTCCCATTCGATTCGGCGTTGTTCGACGAGATGACGTCGGTCGCGGAACGCGAAGGCGCGGTGAGAGCAGTGTTTGACGTTGACTTCGCGAATGTGTATTACAACGAGTCGAACGGGATGTGGGGATTCGACATTGACCTGTCGAGTGGGGCTCTCTCAAATCATGGCGATTCGTGAGGCCAACAACGGCGCCTACGCCGCGAACCACGTTGGCGCGAAGACGATCAGCACCACGACGTACGCGATGTAGCCGATGACGAGCAGCGCGCCCTCGCCGCGTGCGATGCGCCGACCGCTCATCATGATCGGAAGCGCCGCCAGACTCACCAGCAACATCATCGGCGCGTCGAGCATCAACACCTGATCGCCGACCATCTGCGGTCGGATCACACTCGTCACGCCCAGGATGCCGAGGATGTTGAAGATGTTGGAGCCAAGCACGTTGCCAACCGAAAGATCGGATTGCTTGCGCAGCGCCGCGACAAAAGAGGTCACGAGTTCCGGCATGCTGGTCCCGGCGGCGACAATCGTCAGCCCGATGACCAACTCCGACAGTCCCATCGAACGTGCCAGCGCCACGCTGGAATCGACCAGCAGCGCAGCGCCAAGCATCAGCAAGCCGAGGCCCGCAAGAATGAGCAGCAGTTGTACCGCCAGGAACTGCTGCAACCTTTCGATGAGCGGCAAACGGGTGGCCTGCTGTAACTCGCGATCGACCTCCTGCGCCACATTCGCGCCTTCCTGCCGGCCGATGAAGTACCCGCGCGTGATGTACGCGATCAGGCCGATGACCATCAGCAGACCGAGCCATCGCTCAATGTTTCCGCCGGTCAGCAGGGTAAGAAACGGAACCAGCGCGACGAGGATGATGAGCTTCACTTCCTTGCGCACGAGTTCCGCCTGAATGGGAATCGGCGCAATGATGGCGGTGATGCCGAGGATGACCGCGATGTTGAAGATGTTCGATCCGACGCAGTTGCCGACCGCGATGTCGCCGTACCCCTCAAGCGCGGCGGTTACGCTGGCAAAGAGTTCCGGCGTACTCGTTCCGAACCCGACGATCGTCAGCCCGATGAAGAACGATGAAAGGCCAAACCGTCGCGCCAACGTCGATGCGCCGCGCACGAGCGACTCCGCACCGATGATGAGCAGCGCCAGAGACAAGATGAGAATGAGGATTGAAATCACCATGAACGGTGTGCCAGTACGCGCGCGGCCCGTGAGAAACGCCGGTGATTGAAGGTGGAACGAGCTGGTTGGTCCATGTCTGAGTTGATGGAGTTGGAGACAGGTTGGCCACCGTCTGTCCACAGAAAGCGTGCGGGGTTGCGAAGCGGGTGATGGCGAGTAAGGTGCAACAGTCGGTGAGTTGCGTGACCGTTGATTCGTCGACTGGATCACCAATTCCCGATGTCCGTCTTCGGACGGAACCACCGGTCGCCCGACGACTTGGTGCGATGACATCGCGCGATGGTGATTCCGTGAGAATCGCCAGACGCGGATTGTCACCCCGAGGCCGGCGGTGCGCCACGGTCGGCCGTTCACGCGAGCGCGTGACGGCGGCCCTCGCGGGTGGGGAAGTGGCCTCGGCAGCCCCCATCCGCTTTTCCCCGGCGACAGTTGCAACTGTCGTCCGCCGCAGTAATGGCCTCCCCGCCCATTCCTGCGAT
>CBFGRU010000201.1:0-5996 GCA_965651255.1 uncultured Phycisphaerales bacterium | reverse complement strand
GTCATCCGGCAGGCCCTCGGTGGCCTCGAGCGGAAGTTCGAGGGTGTCGGGGGATTCGCGCGGCGGGGGCACGTCAAACGCGGCTACACCCTTGTACTGCGCCCACGACCAGACGCCGAGCGGTGCCGCAAGGCCAAAGACCATCGCCAGAGCCACCGCCATGGTCAGGCGGAACGACACCCAGGCGAGAATGCCAAAGACGATGCCAACGAAGATGGCAGGAAGCCACGCAGGTACTTCAAAGGGGATAAACGCCGCCGCGATCCAACCGACCCCGGCCCCGAAGATGACGCCGATGAGCGAGAATCCCGGCCTCAGCACGCGGTGCCCGACGACCCACAACGTCAGCCCAATGACGACCCCCGCCACCGCGACGATGAGGCCGCCACCGGGCATCTGGGAAAAGAGATCGATCACCTGTTCCATGCAACGTTGCCTTCCGACGGCTGCTTCCCGTCTGTTTTTCGGGAATCTTGCAGCATTCTCTCAGATCTCGGTCGATTCGGAACGAGCCGGTCGGCCATCGTCATCTCCGGGTGACCCGACGACGGGTCACGTTCGTTCCGCCGATCCACAGCATAGCCAGCAGATGAGGCGGATACGTCGCACAGCGCGGCCCTATCGTCGAGGGTGACCAGAAACGCCCCGGAATCTCAATCTGTCAATCGGCTGGTGCGATCGTCCAGCCCCTATCTGCTGCAACACGCGCACAATCCGGTGGATTGGTACCCATGGGGAGCGGAGGCGTTCGAGGCCGCGCGATCGACCGGGAAGCCGATCTTCCTTTCGATCGGTTACTCAACGTGTTACTGGTGTCACGTCATGGAGCGGGAGAGCTTTGAGGATCCGGCAACCGCGCAGGTGCTGAACGAGAACTTCATTCCGATCAAGGTCGATCGCGAAGAGCATCCCGCCGTTGATGATCTCTACATGATGGCGGTGCAGGTAACAACGGGCCGGGGCGGATGGCCGATGTCGGTGTGGCTGGAGCCGGAGAAGCTTCGTCCGTTTCTTGCGGGCACGTATTTTCCGCCGGCGCCAAAGCACGGCCTTCCGTCATTCACGGAGTTGCTGCACTCGGTCGCTGAAGCGTGGCGCGAACGTCGTGACGGCGTCCTCCAGCAGGCCGAGCGAATCGCGGATGCGGTGCAGGGTCAACTCGCAGCGAAGCGCGATCGCTCACCACTCGGCGCTGCGCAGGTGCATGAAGCAGTCAATCACCTGCTCAACGCCTTCGATCATGAACACGGCGGTTTCGGCCGCGCGCCGAAGTTTCCGCAGCCGGTGTACTTCGACCTTCTCTTCGCCGCCCGCGCCGTCGTGGATGATGAAGTTGAATCAAACATCAACCATGCAATCCGTTTCACGCTCGATCGAATGGCAACCGGCGGCATGTACGACCAGGTCGGCGGCGGCTTTCACCGGTATGCCGTGGACCGCGCGTGGCGGGTTCCGCATTTCGAGAAAATGCTGTACGACCAGGCGCAGCTCGCATCCGTGTACGCGCGGGCATACGGACTGTGGGGCGATTTCTACTACGCTCAGATCGCGCGGGAGACACTGCGCTACGTGGATCGCGAGCTTGGCGATTCTGCAGGCGGGTTCTTCAGCGCGCAGGATGCGGAAGTCAATGCGCGCGAGGGCGGCAACTATGTGTGGACGCCGGAACAGGTCCGCGCTGCGCTGCACGATGCGGGCGAACCGACATTGGTTGAGTTTGCAAGCAATATCTACGGCCTGAACGACGGCCCCAACTTCCGCGATCCGCATCATCCGGAAGATGCGCCGACGAACGTGCTGTACCTTCTCGATCGGCCCGAAGTGCTCGCAGCACAGATGGGTATCCCAACCGCCGTGTTCAATGAACGGCGCACGCGCGTGAACGAGGCCCTGCGCGCCGCGCGGGATCAGCGCGATCAACCGTTGACCGATGACAAAGTCATTCTCGCGTGGAACGGCCTGATGATCGCTGCCTTCGCAGAAGTCGGGCGTCGTCTGGACGATTCCGCACTCATCGAACGCGCGATTCGAGCCGCGGAGTTTGTGTGGAAACACATGCGTTCAGACGATGGCGAGTGGCACCGAACCGTGCGCCAGGGCACGCCGGGGCCCGGTGCGGTGCTGGAAGATGAAGCATGTCTGCTGCGCGGCGTCCTTGAACTGGCAAGCGCCACCGGCGACACTCGCTGGCTTCGGCGGGCGATCGACCTGGCGCGACGCATCAACGAGCGCTACGGCGACTCCGATGCCGGTGGATTCTTCGACACGCGCGCTGAGCAGTCAGATCTCTTCGTTCGCGCCCGCTCAAGTTATGATGGAGCCATGCCCAGCGGCGCGGGGGTGATGATTGAGAATCTCATCCAACTCTTTGAAATGACGGGCGAGCGCATCTTTCTCGACGATGCGCTGCGGGCCCTGGAATCCATCAGCGCCGCGATCGCAGAAGGTCCGCACGGTACCGCCATTTCCACCGCCGCGATCGCGTGGCTCGCCGCGATGCACCCGGATGTGTTGCCCGCACCTGGCGCCGCACCCGCAGATCATCCGGCGGGCATCAGTCCGGCCCAACCATCGCCGTCAGATCGCTCATCTTCACCCGTGCAGTTCATTTCAAGCGTCGAGCATCTCACCGTTCCGCGCGAGGGGTCGCTTTCGTGTTCGCTGATTCTGCTGCTTGATTCAGCGTACTGGGTGAGTGAAGGCCATGCGAACATGACGATCGAGGGCGATGGATGGTCGTTGCGGTCGCACTGGCCGCCCCCCGAGCTGCTCGCTCCGGAAGATGATCAAGGCAGAAGTGATGCAGCTTCCGAAGCGGGTGAATCGATGCGTGGCTGGCGCGGCGCGGTCTACGTTCCGGTCGAACTGCGCGCGGGAGCGGAAGTATCGCCTCGCGCGACAATTCGCCTGCGGGTCACGGTGTGCACAATCGGCGCGTGTCTACCGGAGATGACGCTGACGCTGCCGGTCGAGGCCGACTGACGAACCGCGGACATCACAGCGTGTCCTGCGGCACGGCGGAACGGACAGGCAGCCGCCATGGCGCGGTGTACACTGGTACCATGACAGGGTACGTACTTGAAGTTGAAGGAATCGTCAAGCACTACGGCGAACGGGCCGCGCTCAGCGGTGTGAGCTTGCACCTCGCGCCGGGCGAGCGGCTGGCGCTGCTCGGGCCGAACGGTGCGGGAAAGACCACGCTGGTACGAACGATCGCCGGCCGCGTACGGCCCGATGCGGGCGAGGTGCGTCTGTTCGGACAGGCGGTCATGCCCGGCGCGCGACAGGGGCGCGAAGCCCTTGCCATCGTGCCGCAGGAACTGGCGATCTATCCGTCATTGACAGCCCGCGAAAACCTGGAGTCATTCGGCGCCCTCCAGGGCGTTCGTGGCCGCGATCTGCGCGAACGGGTTGACTGGGCGCTCACGTTCACCGGTCTCAGCGATCGCGCGAACGACACCGCCGGGACGTTCTCCGGCGGGATGAAGCGTCGATTGAACATCGCTTGTTCCGTCCTGCACCAGCCGCGCGTGATTCTGCTGGATGAACCGACCGTCGGCGTCGATCCGCAAAGCCGGCAGCGCATCTGGGAGATGCTGGATGAACTGCGCGATGCCGGTGCGTCGATCATTCTCACGACTCATCAGCTCGATGAGGCGGAGAGCGTCTGCGATCGAATCGTCATTATTGATCACGGGCGCGTGATCGCCGATGGCACGCTCGATGCGCTGGTGCGCGATACGCTCGGCGCGGCGAGACGGGTGACGATGACGCTCGATCGCTCATGGGAAGGCGAACCGCCTTCACCACTCACCGTCGAGGGCGCGGTGCTGAGCGGAGCCATTGAACAGCTGACGGATGAATTGCCCGGCCTTCTGAGCGCGATCAGCGCCGCGCAGCGACGGGTGATTGATCTTGACATTCAGCGCGCAACCCTGCACGCGGTCTTCATCGAACTCACCGGTCGCGAGCTGCGCGAATAGAGCTTCCACAAGGGGAGGGTACTTTCATGATGTCCACCATCCTTCGTATCGGCTGGCTGAACCTCAAACGCGATCGCGGTGCGCTCGTGCTCACGTTCATCCTGCCGATCATCTTCTTCTCGATCTTTGCGATCATCTTCAGCGGCATGGGCAGCAGTGGGCCGAGCCAGTCGAGACCGCTCAAAGTGCTCGTGGTCGATGCCGATCAGTCGCCGGTCAGCGTGCGGCTGGTCGATGCGCTTCGCGCGCAGGAAGGGCTGCGCATTTCGACCGCCATGCAGGATGACTCCGGCGCGGAAATCACCGACATCTCGCGCGATGAAGCGAAGCAGGCGGTCCGTGCGGGCACGTTTGAAGCGGCGGTGGTCATTCCCGACGGATTTGAAGATCACTTCGGCGACTTCTCGCGGGCGGGCGCAACCGTTGAGCTGTTCTACAACCCCGCCAACCCCGTCGCCGAGTTCGCGGTCACCGGCATGCTGCAGGCCTCGGCGTTCACCGCGGCGCCGGACATTCTGTTCGAGCGCGGAATGGATTCACTCGAAGAGTTCGGCGGAGCGCTCACCCCGGCGCAGCGGCTGGCGGTCGGTACGATTCGATCGTTCCTGCGCGACGGCGTGGTGCCCGGCAGCGCGGATGATTCGGAGACATCGGCGACGGGAGATGCCGAGGGCGGTTCGGCGGCTGCGGCGTTCAGCGGGTTGATCAGCGTCAACGCAGAGAACGCGCGCGCGGCGGATAACGCCGAGGCCGCAACTGCACGCAGCGCCACGCCGATGATTCCGTACTACGCCGCGGGAATCGGAGTGATGTTCCTGCTCTTTTCGATGGCGGGTGCGGCGGGGTCGATTCTGGAAGAAGAGGAATCCGGCTCGCTCGAGCGACTGCTGATGTCGCGCGCCTCGCTGACCACCATTCTTGCGGGAAAGTGGCTGTTCTTCAGCATACTCGGCGTCGTGCAGGTTGTGCTGATGTTCATCTTCGCGAGCATTGCGTTCGGGCTGGACCTGTGGACGGTGAATCATCTGACCGGGTTTCTGGTGATGGCAATCGTGACGGCGTTGGCGGCGAGCGCGTTCGGTGTGCTGCTGGCTGCGGCCTGCCGCAGTCGCGCCCAGTTGAACGGTCTTTCAACGGTGGTGATTCTCATCATGTCCGCGCTCGGGGGCAGCATGGTGCCGCGATTCGTCATGCCCGAGTTCATGGAGATGTTTTCGCGGTTTACCTTCAACGGCTGGGCGCTGGATGGCTTCCTGGCGGTGTTCTGGAATGACAACCCCGCGCACACGGTGCTGGAGAGTCTGCAGCCGGTGCTGCTTCCGGTGGCGGTGATGATCGGCATGACGATGGTCTTTCTGGTTATCGCGCGGCTGGCGGCACGGAAGTGGGAGACGGTGTGAACCGCGACGACGCGGCCGGCGTACAATGGTTGTTGGCGATGCGAGTGCGCGAGCACATGTATTCGCCAGTTCTTTGACATCTGGGGCCGAACTGGCATCGACCGGACAGGGAAGGCCGGCCGTGGCGCGTCGAGGAGCATCCTGGCCTCGTAAAAAGGATGCAAACACATACCTGCCGAACCGCAGTATGCACTTGCTGCCTAACAACTAGGGAGCACGGTCAACGCTCAACGCCCGATAGAGCGACGACCGATGATCATCGGGCTGGCTTTGCAACGCTGACAGGCCGAAGCGAAGTGAGAAACTTGTCTGTCATGGTGTGAAGGAACGCTGTCGTTCGCGGCCCTTCAGACCAAGACAAATGAACGACTACACGCGTAGAGGCGACCGGCTGACTGTATCGGCACGGGGGTTCGACTCCCCCCGGCTCCATTCCAACCTGATCTCTGCTCGGGTTTCACTGCCCGGCGCCCGACACCTCGAGGGTGGCGGATGAAGCATTGACCATCATCGGTCAATCCAGCGCGCCCCAGAGAAGATGCAAACGAATGTTCGCATCCAAGCGCCTCTGCAGCGAATCGGGGAGCAGGCGGCTCAGTGCGCGCAAAGTCCT
>CBFGRU010000200.1:0-6052 GCA_965651255.1 uncultured Phycisphaerales bacterium | reverse complement strand
CACGGCGGGCCGAAGCCCGCCGTGTGTGCCGCAGTGGATGTAAGCCGAATTCTGTGCGCGCGGCGAATGAACGCAGCGCGTGATGATCATTCCTCTGGGACGATCGTTGCCGATCGCCTCGAGCGCGCGACCCGTTTCGTTCACGCGAGTGAAGCGCCGGACCGACGCTGCGCTGAATGAACAGCGCACGAAACTGCTTGCACTTGCACCCGGTGGGGTTTACCGTGCCCCGGCGGTCACCCGTCGGGCGGTGCGCTCTTACCGCACCCTTTCACCCTTGCCTGTGATCGATCGCTCGATCCATCGGCGGTTTGCTTTCTGTGGCACTTTCCCTGACCCGCGGCCGGGCCGGTGGGCGTTACCCACCACCGTGTCCTGTGGTGTTCGGACTTTCCTCCCCCGATCACGAGGATCGAAGGCGATCATCTGTCCACATCGGTATCATACGCCCGCGACGCCGTTTGGCGTCGCAATCATTTCGCCAAGGAGTCGGCATGAACGCGGTGGTATGGGCAGATCCTGAACAGGTGGAGTTTGTTCAGCAGGTGGCGGAGCGCGCTGAGCTTTCCATCATCGCAGCCGGCAGCCCCGGAGCAGCGGAAGGCACCCGCACCGCACAGGCGCTCGGCGTGCAGGCGGAAACGGATTTGCGGCAGGCGCTGCTTCGGGATGAGGTAGAAGTTGTGTGGCTGGTCACCGCGCAGCCACTCTCGGCCGATGAGAGACGACTGGTGCGCGAGCGGGAAGTGCTGGTGTTCTCGACCGAACCGCGACCGAGTTCATTGGCCGAGGCCAGCCAGCCCGGTGAAAGCGATACGGCGATCTTCGTTCCGCTGATGCGGCGGAGTCCCGGTTTTCAGGCAGCGCGCGATGTGTTCGAGACCTTCGGCGAAGTTCGGTGCATCAACATCGCCTTTCGCGGCGGGCGCGGACACGGCACACTGTTTGCCCGACTCTTTGACGCGATGGACACGGTGGAAGCGCTCTGCGGTCAGGCGGTGCAGATCGATGCGACATTGAGTGGGCCGACGTCGACCGCGCCGGATCTCCTGAGCGCGCTGCGCGGTCATCTGACGGTGAACCTGAGATTTTCCGAGAATCGGGGCGCCTGCGTGGCCGTCAGCGACAGTGCGGGGCGGTGGTTTCGTGGTGTGACCATCCTCGGCGATGGCGGATGCCTGCGCATTGATGATGGCAGCTTTGAATGGATCGCCCCGGACGGCTCGCAAACGGATCACCATGAGGCGGCGATTGGTACCGATGCGGTTTCAATCTTCGCCGAACAGATGCGCCGACGCATCGAACGTCGCGATTCCAGTCCGCCGGTGGTGGAGATGCCGATCGTGCTTGCGCTGTGTGAAGCCACGCGACTGAGCGCACGGACGGGACAGCCCGAGACACCGAGGAAGATGCTGGAACTGATGGGTCGAATGTGACCCTTTATTGGCGCGTGGTTTCGTCGCGGCCGCGCAAGTCGCGCGCGACATTCTCCGCATAATCAAGCTGCGCCTGGCGGACGGCCTCCGGCCAGGGGAAGGTATCAATCGATGCAACGCTCTCGGCATCGTTGTAGTAGCGCATGATCCAGTCGAGCGCGCCGCGATCATGCAGGGTACGGAACGTCTGCACCGCGGCCGGGTCGTACCACTCGCCCGATCTGGTTTCGAGTTCATCCAGGGCGATCTTCGCCGCATCACGTCCGACACGGCGGCGATATGGCCGAATGGACGTCATGGCGTCAAACGTGTCAATGACCGCAAATGTGCTCGCAACGCGCGGAATCTCGTCGCCCTGCAACCCATCGGGATAGCCGGACCCATCCAGCCGCTCGTGGTGACTGCGAACCAGTGCGAGCGCGAGTTCATCCCCCTCCCCCATGCGTTTCAGGCGATCGTACCCGAGCGTCGTGTGCTGTTTGATGGTTTCATATTCAGCATCCGTCAGACGGCCGGGCTTCTGGAGGATGGCATCGGGCACATCGACCTTTCCGATATCGTGGAGAACTGCAGCGCGAACGATTCGCATTCGTTCATCGATCGGTACACCGAGCGCCTCAGCCATGGCCATCGCGTACAGCGCCACCCGCCACGTATGGGCCGCGGTTGAGACGTCCTTCATCTCCACCGCGCGGACAAGTTCGGCGACGACGGGAAACTCCATGCCACTTATCCCGGCCGGGATGAAATCGCTTCGCGCAGCGGCAGAACCACGGCGGGAATCACCCGTTCATCAGCCAGTCGCTGCGCATGCTGGTGAATTTGGTTCAGCGTCGGTACGAGATCGTTCAACGTTCCGATGCGCGCGTGGTGACGCACCGTCAGCAGCACACTGATCGGTTCGTGCTGAAACTCGCCCGAGACAAGTTCATTCGCGCGGGTACGGGCCTTGATCTCAACGAAGGCCTCCAGCCGCAGACGCGGATCGAGCGCAAAGCCGATGAACGGCTGCGCATCGAAGACCATTTCCTGGCCACGATCGACAAGGTTCGCCAGCGGTGAATCGCCGAAGAACGTCTCAAAGACCAGATCATTTCGATTGGTCTCGGCTTCCAGATCAAAGCCGTACGTGATTTCGAGATGCTCGATCTCGATCGGGCTGATCGAGAGAAAGTAGGGCGATGTCTCGAGTACCAACCGGTGCAGGGCCATCGCGTCTTCGATGTTTTCCGGATTCACCGCCCCGCTGCGCACCGACGCCCGACGGAGCGCGACCCACTGGTAACGTCCCTGCGGGTCTTCGGATTCGAGCGAAACCTCTTCATCAAAACGACGAAACCGCGACAACTCCGGATGTTCCTTGCGAATGCGCTCAAACAGCCCGAGCAGCGCTTCGCGATCCGGCCCCAGATCCATCCGCAACGCCAGTTTCTGATTGATATAAAAGTCCGAGCAGAGGGCTCCATACCCGTTGGACATGGGTGACTCCTTCACAGCCCCGTTTCCCTGGGCCTGATGAAGTGTAGCACGGGCTGCTCATCGTGAAATCAGAATGTAATGATTCGTGAGTGGAATCATGGTTCAAACTTCAGAATCAGCCATCACAACGCGCCGAAGCAAAGGTTTTCGGCCGTAGGTTGCCCAGCGCCACACCCATTCCATGGGACCGATCTGAAACCACCGCAGCCAGACCAGACTGAAGCACACCTGGAATCCGAAGAAAAGCCCCACGATGACCATCTGTTCCCATCGCGTCGTCGTGCCGAAGAGACCAAGCCCGTACCAGTACATTACGGTCGTCGCCAGCACCGTCTGCATCAGGTAGTTGGTCAGCGCCATTCGACCGGTTGCCGCCAGTCCGCGCATGACTGATCGCAACGCGCGCACCTGCACGATGAGTGCAAACAACCCCACATACCCCAGGCACAGAAAAGCACTGGCCACCGCATGGCCCGTCTCGATCGCAAGCCACGTCAGATCGAACGATCCGCCGGTACTGACCGCACTCGCGCCGATCAGACTCTCAGCCAACAGCGCCGGCCCCAGGCCGATCACGACCAGCACCATTGGCGCCGGTCCTCCACGACCGCGAAAGAATCCGCTCCGGTACAGCGCCATTCCGATGAGGAACATCCCCAGCACGCGGAAACCGAACCCCTGAAACGTCAGCGAACTCAGCAGGATCAGCAGGAACTCGATCGCGCGCACCAGAAACGTCAGCCAGTACGGCCCTTCTGCATAGGCCATCATCTCCAGCTCCACCCACTCAGCGCTCATCAGATTGAGCTGCGAAGTCGCCAGCAGATCCAGCCAGCGCGGAATGTCCTCATCCACACTTTCTGCACTCAGAGCCGTTCCGTTTGTCGCGGCGTCTTCTGTGAGCTGCGAGGTCAGAACAATCTGCAAACCCATCATGATGACGAACATCACCACAGAGGCCGCGATGAACGCGATGCCCACGATCGCCAGCGTCTTCACCTTCGCTCTGCGAAAGAGCGGCAGCACGCACCCGATGATCGCGTACAGCGTCAGAATGTCGCCCCACCAGAAGAACAGGCCGTGCACCAGCCCGAAGACGCCCAGCATCAGCAGGCGTCGGTAGTACACCTTCAGCGACGTTCCCCGCGCAATGAATCGATCCAGCAGGATCGCAAACCCCGCGCCGAACAGAATCGAGAACAGACTGACGAACTTGTACTCACAGAACGCCTTGACGAAGAAGACCGTGAATCGGCTCCACCCATCATTCGGATCCACATCCACCGGGTCATACGCCCATGCGATCGGTAGCGCGAAGAGGTGAATGTTCACGCAGAAGATGCCCAGCAGCGCGAACCCGCGCAGCGCATCAAGCACCGCCAGTCGATCGCGCTCCTTCACCGGACCGACGTTCGGATCAGTCAGCGTCGCATCGACGTTCGTTGTCGGCGGTGCCGGGGGTACCGGGGGTACCGGGGGTGCCGGGGGAACCGGGGGTGGCTGTGACACGCAAACCCTCCACAAGGTGTCCGCGGATTATCACCGCAATCATGCTCCGTCGTCCAGCAGCCAACGCATGATCCCCGCTGTATCCGCCAGATCATCCACCAGCAGGTCCGGTCTGTGCTCGGTCAGTTCCTCGCGCGTCGAGCCGCCCGTCGCGACAGCAATCACGCGGCAGCCGTGGTGATGAGCGCAATCGATGTCGTGCGGTGTATCACCGATGATGATGACCTGGTCCCGATCGATCATCTTTCCCGTCCGCTCGCGATAGCGATCGATCGCCACCGGGGTTAAGTCGCGACGGCTCGGGCCATCAATCCCCCACGCGCCGAACTGGAACTGCCCCGGGTCGATGCCGCCCTTCGCGATCTTCAATCGCCCCGTTTCCGGGTAGTTGCCCGTCAACAGCGCGAGCATCACCCGATCATCCGCCGCAAGCGAGTCGATCAATTCCACCACGCCGGGCAGAATCGTCACCGGCGCGCCGCCTTCCAGCATCGCTTCAAGGTGGACCGCGTACCGCGCGCGAAACGCATCATGAAACCGGCCCGGCTCATCCACCTGCGCCCGCTGCGCTCCATCGAGGTAGATCAACGGGTCCAGGCGCCCTGCGGTCGAGATCCCCTCCAGCGAGAACCGGGGCGACACCACCTCGCACCCCGCACGCTCCATCGCCTGCAGACCAATGCCCTGCGTGCGAAGTATCGTGCCATCAATGTCGAAGAGAATGAGCATGCGAGCAATCGGCCGTTCTTGTCAGTCATCAACAATCAATCGATCACACCGCTGCGCACACCTTCTTCGCTGCATCCGTCAGGTCCATCGCTGACTGCATCGAAGGAATCTCACTCTTCGCTTCCTTCAGGATCTTCCGCGCTGCTTCTACGTTTGTGCCTTCCAGGCGCACGACCAGCGGCACCTCGAAGCCGACTTCCTTCGCTGCGCCCACGATGCCGCGCGCGATCTTATCGCACTGCATGATGCCGCCGAAGATGTTCACCAGCACGCCCTTCACCCGGTCATCGCTCAGGATGATGCGGAACGCTTCGCTCACCGCTTCTTCCGTTGCGCTGCCGCCCACATCCAGGAAATTTGCCGGCTCGCCGCCGTGCAGTTTGATGATGTCCATCGTGCTCATCGCGAGCCCCGCCCCGTTCACCAGGCAGCCGATGTTCCCATCCAGCGCCACGTAGCTCAGCCCGAACTTGTTCGCGCGCAGTTCCGCCGGGTTCTCTTCCGTCGGGTCGAACATTTCCGCGATCTTCTTCTGCCGGAACAGCGCGTTGTCATCGAACGAGAACTTCGCATCAATCGCCAGCACCTGCCCGTTCGGGTGTTCAGCCGTCGCCGGCGTCGTGATCAACGGGTTGATCTCCGCCAGCGATGCATCACTGTCCACGAACAGCTTCGCCAGCTTCAGCATGATGTTGACCGCCTGATTCACCTGCTTGCCGGTGAACCCCAGCCGAAACGCCACCTCCCGCGCCTGGTACGGCTGTAGACCCATCAACGGGTGCAACGGCTCCTTGATGATCGCATCGGGATTCTCCTCCGCCACCTTCTCAATCTCGACGCCCCCCTCCGCCGAAGCGATGAGCGTGCTCGTGTTCCGCGATCGATCCACCGTAATCGCC
>CBFGRU010000199.1:0-6080 GCA_965651255.1 uncultured Phycisphaerales bacterium | reverse complement strand
CGATGGAATCGTACATGGTGATTCTGCTGATCCCGTCACTGGCCAACCGACGTTCATTCGTGCCGGACGAAACACTGGGCGGGATGCTGCCGACTGGTTCGCAGACGATGGCCTGCGCGCACGATCAACCACGATCCACACTCCCTTGTGTCGTGGGAGCGGGCGAGGCGGCGTGCGGCACGATTGACTGCGGCACAGACTCCGCACACGAGCGCACGATCGTCAGAACGGCGTGGCGCAGAGAATCGGGCAGTGACTGCCACGCGCCGATGACTTCGGTCAGATCGCCCGGAAAGGCGGCAGGGGGCATTTCTCGTGTCGGAACCTCGTCCTGCGCGTCAGATCGCGGAATTCCGGGAGGTTCGATCTCTCAGCCGCACTTTCTCAGCATCGCGACCGCTCGCCTTTCGGGGATAAGGTTCCGTCAACACAGCAACGCACACCACGGCTCGTCCAAGGGGCTGGTGATGAGTGTTTCTGCATATGGGTATCGAGTGGCGCGGTTGATGACCTCTGACCGGAGCTGCATCTCAGTCATGCACCGCAGTGGCTGCCGTGAAGTATGCTCCTCGGTCAGTTGGACATCAATCTCCACCCGCGCAGCCGCGAATCTCGGGCTCGACGAGGCGCGCGAGCAGATCAAGCGACTCCTGCCAGCCAAGGCAGCATGCTTCCGCGGGGATCATTTCCGGCAGGCCTTCCTGCACGATGTCCAGTTCGACGCCGATCGTGACGGGGCGAATGGTGATGCTGGTCGTCATTTCGCCGGGCATGTTCGGATCGTCAAATGTATCGGTGGCGACAATGCGCTCATTCTCGCGGAGTTCGAGATACTTTCCGCCAAAGGCATGACTTTCGCCGGTGGTGAAGTTGGTGAATGACATGCGATAGCCGCCGCCAACGACGGGATTGATTTCGTGCACCGTGCCGGTGAAGCCGTTCGGTGGCTGCCACTTGACGAGTGCGGACGGATCGAGAAAGGCGCGGTACACGCGATCGGCCGAAGCGCGCAGCACCCGTTGAAGATGAACGGAATTGGGCATGGTGAATCTCCTGTTCTGAATCTGAGTTGAAGTGATGTGACTGGCAGACGATGACGCTTCTGAAACGCGCCATCGAAGTGGTTTACGTCCTGTTTCTTCGGGCTGGCGCAGCGGGCAGCAGCGTTTCGACATAGCGGCGAAGGTGAGCAACGCTCTCGCGGGCGACCGGAGCGCCACCGCCGGCCTTCGCCATGATGAACGCCCCTTGCAGCACCGTTTGCAGATGGCGAGCAAGGCCTTCGGCCTTCCACCGGGCACGCGGGGCGCACTGCTTCTTGGCGGCTTCAACAATTGGCACAAGGGTTGCAACATGTCGCTCGATGCCTTCACCGGCCGCGGCCGCCAGCGCCGGATGCGAAAGAAACACCTCCTGCGCCATCGTTCCGAGCAGGCAGGTGAACTCCGCGGTCTCGCCGACGATCAGCTCCCTGCGAAAGTCGATGTACCCCAGCAGCTTGCGGCGCGGGTCGGACACGTTCTGGTACGGCGCGGCGGCAAAAACACTGCCGGCGAAATCGTTCCAGTACTCGATGGCGGCGAGGGCGAGATGATCCTTGCTCTGAAAGTGATGGAAGAAGCTTCCCTTCGTCACGCCGGCTGCATCGCAGAGATCCTCCACCGTGGTGGCGGTGTACCCGCGCTGGCGGATGATGCACAGAGCACTCTGGAGCAGGCGTGTGCGTGAGTCGGGTTGGGTGGGGTGCGATTTCGACATACCAATCAGTATGGCCAAGCATACCAAACGGTATGCTCAAGTCAAGAGCATCGGGCACGGCACTCCCGTATCGCCGGGAAATCGGCGTTGGTGCTGAAACACGGTTTGACGATTTCCCACTCACGGGGTACGAAAGCTGCTCCGGCCGTCGTGCCGGGCAGCGGATGGTCCGCAAGAATGAACGATTCACGAGCCCGCGAGCATTTTTTTCACGCTGAAGGCACGCATCGAACATGGTTGGCACCGCTTCTCAATCTGAACTGGCCGTTGATCTCCACGGTGTCGAGAAGGTCTACCGGGGAAAAGTGCATGCCCTCCGCGGCGTGGACCTGAGAATTCAACGCGGGGAAATCTTTGGCCTGCTCGGACCCAACGGAGCGGGAAAGTCCACGCTGGTCAAGATCATGATGACGGTGGTGCGGCCGACCCGGGCGAATGGCATGGTGCTGGGAAGGCCCGTCGGTCACAAAGCCACGCTCGGCCGGATCGGGTATCTGCCGGAGCATCACCGTTTCCCGCGCTATCTGACGGGTCGTCAGACGCTGGAGTTCTTTGCCGCCCTCTCGAATGTTGATCGACCGACGCGGAAGAAGCGCGCCGATGAACTGCTCGCGACGGTTGGCATGACCGACTGGGCAGGCAAGCGCGTGTCGAGCTACTCCAAAGGCATGATGCAACGAATTGGTCTCGCGCAGGCGCTGATGAATGATCCTGACCTGGTCGTTTTGGATGAACCGACCGATGGTGTGGACCCGGTCGGTCGCCGCGAGATTCGTGATGTTCTGATCAAACTTCGTGCGCGGGGGCACACGATCCTGTTGAACTCGCATCTGCTGAGCGAGTTGGAGATGGTCTGCGGGCGCGTGGCGATTCTGGTGCAGGGGCAGGTGGCGCTGCACGGCACGCTGGATGAATTGACCCGCGACAGCCAGCGGTATGAAGTGGAGTTTGAGGGCGACCCGCCGGCGGGATTCATCGGACGAAATGACCTGCGAATGAGCGAGGTGAACGGTCGGCATCGCGTGGTGCGTCACGGCGCGGACCCGGCTGGTGTGCAGCCATTATTGGATGAACTGCGGCGGGAAGGGCGCGTGATCGTGAGTGTGCGACCGGTTCGGGAGTCGCTTGAAGATCTTTTCATGCGGGCGATCATTGATCCCGAAACGGGCAAAGAGCGACTGCCCGGCGCGGCGCAGGCGATACGTCGGCAGGCCGGGAGTGGTCCGGGGCGTCCTTCGGCTCCGCCGCAAACGACGTCTGGCGGGACGGGAGGTGCATCGTCATGAGACAGACCCTTGCCCTTCTGGTCGATGCGTACCGTGAGCTGAACGCCCGAAAGATGTTCTGGATTACGCTCATTCTCTCGGGTCTGGTGGTCGCGGTGTTTGCCGCCGTGGGGATCGATGAGGAGGGGCTGACCATCCTCTGGTGGCATCTTCCGACCGGTGAGTTGAACATCACCACGGCGCTGATTCCGCGGGATGTCTTCTACAAGACATTGTTCACGAACTTTGGTGTGGCGTTCTGGCTGGCGTGGATCGCGACGATCCTCGCGCTGGTCTCGACGGCGAGCATCTTTCCCGATCTCATCTCGAGCGGGGCAATTGACCTGGTGCTTTCGAAACCGATCGGCCGCTGGCGGCTGTTCATTACGAAGTATTGTGGTGGATTGCTTTTCGTGACGTTGCAGGTCGCGGTGTTCTGCACCGCGTCGTTTCTGGTGCTGGGGGTGCGCGGCGATGTGTGGGAGCCGGCGTTGTTCATCGCCATTCCTTTGGTTGTCATCTTCTTCAGCTATCTGTTTGCCATCTGCACGTTGCTGGGCCTGGTGACACGATCAACCATTGCGGCTTTGCTGCTGACGCTGCTGGTCTGGTTCGGACTGTTCCTCCTGAACATGGCTGATGGCATCGTCCTGATGATGAAGACGACCAACGAGCAGCGCATCGCGGCGATCGAGCGCAGTATCGAGGCGAACGAACGATCAATCGAAATGTGGCATGAACGGGACCCCGAGCGTGTGCCTGCGGTTGAGGAACGATTGGTTCGCGCGCAGGCCGATCTGGAGGAAGCGCAGGGAAACGGGCAAACCGTTGGAGTGATTTACAATATTGTGTACGGCCTGAAGACCGTGCTCCCCAAGACCGGCGAGACAATCGATCTGCTTGAACGCTGGTTGATCGACTTGGCCGAATTGCCGGGGGGGACGGATGCGGGTGGTGATGCGATGGGTTCGTACGACCCGGAGACCGGACAGTTTCGCGCCGACAATGAGGCAACGCAACTCGAGTTCGTGCGCGAGTTGCGCGATCGTTCGGTCTGGTGGGTGCTGGGCACAAGTCTTGCGTTTGAGTTGCTGGTACTGCTGGCAGCGGGATGGATCTTTCATAAGCGCGATTTCTAGGGCGTGCAAACGGTGCGCGCCGAAGCGGGCATCGATGAAACGAACGGCAAACAATCGGTGCGCACGGCGCTGGACATGATTGATCCGAGCATCAATCGGCAGATGATCGGCGCGCATGGGGTGGTCGCAACGGTCACTCTGGCGCGCTGGTTCGGGTCGAAAGTGCGCGGTAAGTGACAGCTAATATGGCCGGATTGAAACTCTTTTTCGGACACGCACGGAGCGCCGCGGTTCGTGTCAAAGAGTGTCATTGGGTGCGCTGAATATCACGATTTTGGCGAGAATTGGGGATCGCCGAATTCGAGTGTGCAAATCTCAGTGATTTGGGATCAATTGGCGAAGATTCGAGAAAGTATCATTCAGAGTCGGAAAGTTGATCTTTCGACCGTTCAGACGGTGATGAGTGTGCCGCCGGACTCGCCTGCCACGGCGCGGCGCATATTGCCGCGGATTTTGAAGTCGAAGACCATGACGGGCAGGCGATGTTCGAGGCACATGGAGAGCGCGGTGAGGTCCATCACGCGCAACTGCTTGTCAAGCGCTTCGGCGAAGGTGAGTGATTCGTAGCGCTGGGCGTCTTTGTGTTTGTGTGGATCACGGTCGTAGACGCCATCAACCTTCGTCGCTTTGAGCAGAATGTCGGCCCCGAGTTCAACGCCGCGGAGGACGGCGCAGGTATCGGTGGTGAAAAATGGATTTCCGGTCCCGGCGGCCAGGATGACGACGCGCCCTTTTTCGAGATGGCGGATCGCACGGCCGCGAATGAAGGGTTCAGCCACCGCGGTGAGGTTGATCGCCGAGAGGACACGAGCCGGTGTGCCCTTGGATTCAAGTGCTTCTTTGAGGGCGAGGGCGTTGATCACCGTTCCGAGCATGCCCATGTAGTCGGCGGTGGCCTGCTGGATCAGGCCGTCCTGGGCGAGTACGGCTCCACGAATGATGTTGCCTCCTCCGACGACAACAGCGACCTGTGTTCCGATGGAGGCCGCATCGACGACTTCATCGGCGATGAGCGAAAGCTCCTCGGGATCGATGCCGAACTCCTTCTGCTTGGCGAATCCTTCGCCGCTGATTTTCAGGATGACGCGACGGTAGCGGGGAACAGAGGCATCCGGCATTGGGCGAGAATCCTTGCGTGTGGTGGCGCCAGATTGCACCGGAATCAGGGCGTGCGGTCAAGTGGCTTTGTGAAACCGTTTCAGGGTATCGGACGTTTGACTATGATGGTGCGACTGTTTGCCGCATGCGCAGGGAAGCTCAGCAGGCCGCGTATTCATGGAGGAGGTCGGCATGATTCACAAACCACCGCCGACGACTTTCAAAAGAAAACCGGCGACCGTGGAAGAAGTTCGGGCGATTCTCGACCAGCTCGAACTCGAACGTGAACTGGTGCGTCGGCAGCGGCGACGCAACATCCTCATCGGTGGCGCTGCACTGTCGCTGCTGGTGCACCTGAGCATTCTGTGGTACCTGGATTCGATTCGGCGGGATGCGCCAGCCGGGCCGCTGACTGAAGCAGTGTCAATTGAATTCAACTCGCTCGACCGGGAGGAACTCACTGCTCTCGAGCAGCCGGAACTCGAAGACTCGGCGGACATCATCTCCGAAATGACAGAGATGCCCGAGAATGAATCGACGCTGGAAATGGAAAACACCGCGATCTCCGATCTGGGCGTGGTCGGAGGGGGGGCGATGGAGTCGCTGGGAGGCGCGGGGTCTGATTCAGGCGGCATGGCAATCGGCGGCGGCGGCGCGAGCACATCGTTCTTCGGCGTCAGCGGTCGCGGCACGCGCTTCGCCTACGTCGTGGATGTCTCCGGATCAATGGCGGACAACCTGAAGATCCAGACCGCACTTCGAGAATTGGCAAGATCAATCAGCGATCTGCCGGATTACACCTACTACGCGATCGGACTGT
>CBFGRU010000198.1:0-6133 GCA_965651255.1 uncultured Phycisphaerales bacterium | reverse complement strand
CAGTTCGACGCGGTCCTGGCCTCACTCAATGCGCCGCGAGATTCAGTTCAACCGCGTATGGAGCCGGTGTGATTCATCCGCCGAATGACGCGAAACATCTTTGAACGGAAGGTGCGGTCCACACCATCATGCCGTCGCTTACGAAGTACGTCTTCATTCAGAACGATCCGTTTCTCCTGCCGAAGGTGCTGGATAAATATCTGCGCGAGTTCGCCGATTCGACCGCCGGCATCAACATCCAGTCCGTCGCGCAGGGCAAACGCACCGTCATTCAGACCGCGATGGATCTGTACCGCCTGTATGGGTTCATGTACTTCCAATGGAAACTGCGCAAGTACATGTGGCGAAAGCTTCAGGCCAAAGTTGTCAACGACATGCTCGGCTCGACCCGGCGGTGTTACTCCGTTCGCGCGGTTGCTCGCAAGTACGGCGTCCCGGTGAGCGAAGCCGTGAACGTCAACAGTGATGAGTTCCGCACCCATCTGCGCGACAAGGGCGTGCAGTTCATCATGTCAATCTCCGGCACGCAGTTCTACGGCCGCAAGTTGCGCGAACAGACTTCGCACGGGATTGTGAACTGTCACGGCGCCTTGCTGCCAAAGTACCGGGGGCTCATGCCCAGCTTCTGGACACTGGCCAACAACGAAACCGAAGGCGGGGTGAGCGTGCACTTCGTGGATGAGAAGATCGACAACGGCCCGATCATCGTTCAGAAGCGCTACCGCATCCATCCGCATGATTCGCTCGAGGCGGTCATGGAACGTTCAAAGGATCTCGCTGCCGAAGCCATCATCGAGTGTGTTCGACTGGTCGAGGCGGGTGACCCGCCACTGCTGCCGAACCCGGAAGAAGAAGCAACCGATTTCTCAATGCCGACGCGCGAAGACATGCGCCGATTCAGGCAGGCCGGTCACCGTCTGTATTGACGGCTGATTCATCGACGTATGGCTGTTTGTTTCGCTTGACGAATCGTGCAATCAATGGATCATAGACCCACATCGGCAGCGGCCGGATGAGATAGCGAACCAGCCAGGTCATCTGCCAGGGGAAGTGCACGAGTCGGCGGCGGCGATCGATTCCGCGAAGAATGCGCCTCGCGCCATCTTCCACTTCCAGAAGAATGAACATCTCTCCGGGGTCGTTGCGATCGGTAATCTCACTTCGGACCCAGCCGGGGCAGACGGTGATGACATCAACACCGGTTCCGCGGAGATCCAGCCGCATGCTCTCAAGCATGGTGGAGAGTGCGGCCTTGCTCGCGCAATACGAGCCGGTGGCGGGAAACCCGCGCCACGCAGCCGGACTTGAGATGCCGGCAATAACGCCGCGCTTCGATGCAAGCATGTCCGGCAGCACCGCTTCGACCCACTCACAGACGCCGAAGACGTTGGTCTCGAACGTCCAGCGGTAATCATCGGCGGTGAACGTCTGCGCAGGCCGGCTGTCCGCAACACCCGCGTTCAGGATCGCCACATCCAACCCCCCCCACCGTGACCTGATCTCGCCGTAATGTGCCTCGACCGTTGCGCGGTCACTGACCGAACCGAGCAGCGCCAGCGCTTCCCCACCCGCTTCGACGATCGCGCGCTCGGCCTCGCGCAGCTTGGCATCGCGCCGACCGGTGATGGCGACGCGGCAACCGCGCTGTCCAAGTTGCCTGGCCATCTCGCGACCCAGCCCACTGGTCGCGCCGGTGATCAGGACTCGGTCGCCGCGCATCATCGGAACAGTGCTCATCGCGCTGCATGCTACCGCGCGATTGATCGCTCAGGCATTCCCGCAGGAAATGGTTGCCCGGGATTCGGTCGGCTGTTTCGTACGGTGCTTGCCTTATCCCTGCAGACTGAGCGTGCCACCGATCAGGGAGCTCTTAACCGCAGGTCGTCGCGGCTCACCCGCGGGCCGTGCCGCAGGAATCGCGGGTGACTTCGGAGGGCCATCTGCTGCAGCCACGCTGGTGGCCGAGGGAACCGTTCCCGTCGCGACGGCCTGGCGATTCTCATCGCGAAGTTTGTCAATCACCATCTGCCAGGTTTCGCGTTCATACGTCAGCAGCTTGATGACCGACTCCACGCGACGGGGATCACGCTCGTGGCTTGCCATCATCAGTTCCGTGAACATGAACGTATAGAGGCCGCTCAACCGATTGCACAGTTCGCGATCGTGATCCGGCCGCAAAGCGTTCATCAGTTCCATCAGAATGTTCTGACAGCGGGTCACACCTTCGTAGACCGCCTCGTAATCCTTTTTCTCCAGGCCGAGGCGCGCCTTCTCCGCAAAGCGAATCGCGCCGTCGAAAAGCATGAGGCGCAGTTCTTCGGGGCTGGCGGTCAGGACCTTCGTCTTGAGATATGGATTTGGACTCGATTCAGCCATGGGATCTTTCAGTCAGGGTCGATTGCGTTCTGGAAGTTCAATCATCGAGCAAAGTTCAGACTCGCCGTCGCCGCCAGAGACGCCAGTTGCGTCAGCGCTCCCTGCTGGTTCTGCAGTCGGGCGAGCGTTGACTCCATGCCCGCGAACTGCCGCTGAAGGAACTCGCGCCGGGTCTCGAGGCGACGATTGAACGCCTCAATGCGGTTGTTCGTCAGCTCGATGCGACGGTTGAACGTCTCATCGGCCGATTTCATCACGCCATCCACTGTGCTCGTGTATTCATCGAGAAGTTGACCGAAAAGCTCAGCCACACCCAGTCTCGTGAACGACTCCGTCACGGCGCCGGTGGTGACGCCATCAGTGACCTCGCCATCGGCCGTGGTTGTCTTTTCGTACGCGCTGAAAAGGTCCGCGACGGCTTGCGGATCATTCGCGAGCGCTTCGCGCAGCTTTGCCTCATCCAGCGTGATCTGCCCCTGTTTATCCCGCGCCACGGTGATACCGACCTGAGCGAGATTGGAGTACGGCCCGCTCACGCCGACTGGCGATCGCTGCAGCGTGCGATACATCGCGCTATTCAGTCGCCCGAGTACGGGATCACCAAGGAGTACACCCTTCTTCTCAGATTCCTGGTCGTAACGGTCGTACTGCTTGATTCGGCCAATGGCATCATTGAACGTCGTCACGAAGTTCTTGACACCATCCACAATCGCCTGATCATCGCGCGCAACCGTCAGGGTGATGGGGTTCGTGCTCGCCTGCTTCAGGTCGATGCGCACATTCTCAATCACGTTGTCCAGCGTATTCGTCGTGCTTGACAGCAGGACACCGGCAGCAGGATCGCTTGAACCGAAGAACACGCGCGCATCCTGGCCCTGTGAGAGCGTCGTCAGGTTCAGATTGAAGCCGCCCGCATCAATCGACAGTTGGCCGCGCGTCCCCGTAATCTGCGAGTTCAGCGTCAGCCGAAACGGAGTCGATCCGGTGCCTGCGTTCAGGACTGCTGCGGACACCGGGGCGCCGGATGACTTGATCTTCGCGATGATCTCGTTCAGCGTATCGGTCTCTTCTACATCGACCGAGATCTCATATGAACCGTCGATGACATTTGATGTCAGCGGGTCAGACGCTTCACCGAGAATGCGGAGATCACGCGCTGCGGTGCCGTTTTCGCTGTCCACGCGAATCGCCAGCGTGCCGGTACCGCTCGTATTTTCGATGAGAATGCCATCACCCTGATCATTGATACGGGCTTCAATTGCGAGGCCCTTGGAGTTGATGGCGTTCAGCACATCCTGCACGGTCTTCATGCTGGATGTGATTTCGACAATCGAACTGTCACCCTCGGCATCGGAGATGCGGAAGCTGCCGGTTGCGATGCCCCGACCGAAGTTCAGGTCCTTCAGCAGCGTGGCGCCAGAGACGTACTGATGCTGCAGATTCGTGCCGCGTACCGAGCTGGCGGCTACGCCCGCAACATCGGTGGCAATACCCAGTGCGGTCGCCGCATCACCCGAAACAATGAGATTGCTCCCACCGCCGGTCGAATCGGTCACCTGCAGGCCGTTCTTCGCATCATTCAGCGAGACGGTAATGCCGACGCCGGCCGTGGCGGCCTGATCGTTCACCACCGCGATCAGCTCACTCAGACTGCTGACCGTTTCGAGATCAGCCACGGAGAAGCTGTTGCCCGCGCGATCCGTAAACGTCAGCGTGGTCGCACCGCCCAGCCCGCTTCCACCGTTCAGTCGATCGAGCAGCACACTGTTCATACCCGCGAGCACGCGCTGGCCGGCGATCGTGTTCGAGCTGACGCCGGTGGTCTCAAGAATGCCGAGATCGCGGGCAGTCGCCTCGCCGTTCGTTCCCGCAGCAACGGTGAACAGTCCTCCACCGCCGGTGGTATCCGTCAGCTCGAGACTGACTCCATCTGCGGCGATGGCAGCGGTGACCGCACCGCCCGAGATCGTATTGATTCGGTCGATCACCCCTTCCAGCGTGGTGACGGCATCCTGAATCTCGCCTTCACCATCGGTGTACTTTCCGAGCACGATGTTGTGAACCGTGCCGGCGCGATCAGTGATGCGGAAGTCCGCGACGTCCAGGCCGCTCGAAAGCACGACGCCGTTCCCATCATTCAGGGCCGCGAGCGCAGAGTTGCCCGTCAGTCGATTGATCTGCGCGCCAAGAATCGTTCCGTTGGCGCTGCCATCACCATCACCCGCGCCGCCATCGGCCGTTGCGATCCCAAGATCGGTCGCGGTTGAATACCCGCTGGCATTGGCGATCGAGAGGGCTCCGCCGCCGCCCGAGGTGTCGATGATTTCCAGACGATCGCCGTTCACGCGCGCGGTGACCGAAATATCCGCGTTGGTGTTGATCGCGCTGAGCACCTCCTCAAGGGTCGCGGCGGTTGATACATCAATTGTTGCAATAGCGCCCGATCGATCGGTGATGGTGAACTTGCCGCGGCCGACGCCGTTTCCACCGTTCAGCTCGGTCAGCAGGGTGCTGGTTTCGAGTTGCCCGCGCCCGACTTCAAAGCTCAGCTGGCTGAGTCCGACACCGGTAGTATCTCGATCGGCGAAGCCGCGGGTCATCATCTGGTGACTCGAGACGAGTCGCTGCACAACGAAGTCGTAGGTTCCCGGCTGCGCTCCAGCCGATGCGGTCGCCAGCAGCGCGCTCTCATTCGAGCTCGTCGCGGTGGCGCTTTGAAAGATCTTGCTCGTTCGGAAGGCCGTGGATGCGGTCTTGAAGTTCAGCAGGCGCGCGTTGACATCAAGCATCGCCGTCTGCTGTGCCTGCAGGTTCGACACGCGCTGCTGGAGCGTGGTTCGTCCCCGGGCTTCCAGCGAAAGAAGCTGTTGGATGAGAGAGGCGGTGTCAATCCCGCTGATCAGTCCGACACCGGCTGAAATCGAACCCATACGAGGCCTCCGCGCCGCTCTTGGCGTGGTTCAAGCAGCGAGCGCGCCAGCGCCATCGTCCGTTGTTGATGAGCGCCAACGCAGCCCCCCACCGTGCTTTCCCCGCAGCATGAGCACATCCTGTGCCCAACCCGCGAGCATGCGGTGATACATGCGATGCGCCTCCGCGACCGCGTCCGACGCACTCACATGCGCCATACTCTGCATCGGCGAGACCGGCGACAAAGCTTTGCCGGAAACTGACCCGAGGGCCGGATTCGAAGACATGGATCTGGCCGTGCCGGTGAATTCGTTCATACCCGCGTTATCGGCGTGGACTCAGGGCGACTTTTGCCGGCCGGAGCGCAAATCCTGCCGATTCTGGAGAAAACCTCGGTCTCCACTGAAAAGGAAGAACCGCAGCGCCAAGGGCGCTGCGGTTCATCAGGTGTTCTGTTCACTGTCGCCGGCGACCAACCGCAATCACTTTGCGGTGTACATTCCGCGCGAGACCTTGGCGAACTTATCATCATTCGAGATGAGCGCCTGATTCACGATCGTCCGAAAGTTCGGACTGGTCGTCCGGTAACCTGCGGCCTGAACGGCATCGCACGCATCACCGATCGACAGGGTCTTGCCCTTCAGCACACTGTGCAGGGCGTCGACCAGACTCATTTCGTTCTGCGGCCGCTTGCTGCCCGGCTTGGCACCGCGCTTCGCGCCGGTCTTTGGCTTGTTCTTACTGCCCGGCGGACGCCCCCGCCGCTTCTTCATCGGCATGCCGGAATCACGTACTTCCCCCGCGAGACCGAGCGCACTCAATTCACTCTCGACTTCAGCCATTTCCG
>CBFGRU010000197.1:0-6149 GCA_965651255.1 uncultured Phycisphaerales bacterium | reverse complement strand
TTGAACCCGCGGCCGTCGGCGCGAATGCCTTTCTGCACGATGAGATTGCGCGTGATCTTCTTTTCGAGCTGGCGGAACGCTTCCTTCGCATCGCTGCGGCGCTTCTCCGCCTTCACGTGATCGGTGTACGAAAGGCCTTCTGCGATGGCGAAGTGCTCATCCAGAATCTTCGTCCGCAGCGCATCGATCTTCTCTCCACGATCATGCTTGCCTTTGATCTGTCGGAGCTCGGTCAGCTCGGCCGTTGCCTTCTCCTTGACGAGTGCAACGACATCCTCCGCGGGCATCGAAAGTTCACCCAGCCGAATCTCCGGCGCGCCGCACTTTTCTCGCAACTCATCAATGAGTTCCAACAGGGGCTTGATGCCTTCTTCGTATCCGAACTTGATCGCCGCCAGCACATCGGCTTCGGGCACCTCTGCCGCGCCGACTTCGATCATGTTCACCCCATCGCGGTGACCCGAGACGACCAGGTCCAGGTCGGAATACTCAAGCTGCGCCTGTGTGGGGTTGATGACGAAACGTTCACCGTCATCGGTGATGATGCGGCCGACGCGCACGGTGGCGAGCGGCCCTTCAAATGGCGCATCGGTCGTGGCGAGGGCCGCGGCAGCGCCGGTGCAGGCGATGACATCCGCATCGTTCTGCCCGTCGTGCGACATCACCCAGCACTGGACCTGCACCTCGTCGATAAACCCATCGGGAAAGAGCGGCCGAATGGGCCGATCGATCATCCGCATCGTGAGGACTTCTTTTTCGTTCGGCGCGCCTTCGCGCTTGCGGAAGCCGCCGGGATACTTTCCTCCCGCGGACATCTTTTCGCGGTAATCGCATTGCAGGGGGAAGAAATCAAGCCCCGGCCGGGGGTTCGCGCGCATCGCCGTGCAAAGCACAGTCGTTTCGCCGTGGGACACCATGACCGCGCCGCTCGCGAGCTTGGCGACCTTCCCGGTCTCGAACCGGAACATGCGTCCGCCAATTTCCCGCTCGACAATTGTGTGTTTCAACATGTGTGATACCTCTTCGTAGGGCGCGGTCGTCGTGCATTCGACATGACCACATCGATCGCGCCGGCATAGGCCGTCAGGAGGTATCAGCAAGAAGGCAGAAGTCAACGGGCAGTCGATGCGCGCGGTCCCGGCTGCCGATTGGCCACTGCCGCCCTGGACACCCCGGTGACGGCAGTTTCAGAAAGGCCTGCGCGGATTACTTGCGCAGGCCGAGACGCTTGATCAACTTCTGGTATGACTCGCGGTTGTTCCGCTGCATGTACCGCAGCAGGCGATTCCGTCGACCGACCATCATGATCAGCCCGCGACGCGAGGCATGATCGTGCTTGTGCTCCTTCAGGTGCTCGGTGATTTCACCGATGCGATCGGTCAGAATCGCAATCTGCACTTCGGGGGAGCCGGAGTCGCCATCGTGACGACGGAATGACTGGATGGTGTTCTGCTTCTTTTCCGCGGCAATCATCGTGTTTCAAACCCTGTGTGCCCGCACCGCTTCAATCGGATGCGAGCACCTGCTTGTCGGACCAGTTTGTTGAAGCCCATAGTGTAGCCGTTCGACCACTCTGGTCGAGTGGACAGTGTCGGCGGGGAATCGAGGTTGGCCAACCAGAAATTGTGCCCACCCAGCAGCTCGGACGCTGAACAGGGGAGCAACACTCCATTAACTCCAAACGCCTTCCAAACACCAGGCCGAGCGAGGCATTGATCATCGGATTCTCTCAAAGTACATTGCATGGCTGGGACCGTATCTGTCGCAGATGGGCGAGGGGATATAGCATCGTACACCGTGAGCGGTGATCTCACCGACCACGAATCGAAGGAGACTCAAGATGAAGGCCCTCTTCATGGTCGTCGCCCTCCTCTCCGGCTCCATTGCACTCGGTCTGGCGACTCCTCAACTCGGAGCAGGCAGGGACACGTCTAATTCTCCGGCGAACTGCGGCTGCGGCGACATCGCACCGCATTCAAGACTCTCACGTGTCCAGCCCGGGCAGGATGAACACTCGGACGAACCGACATCAGACACCAAACGCCCGGTCTACCGCTGGGAATTCAATCTTTACTCGTTTCTTGTCAATGCTTTCTCCACGCAGGAAATCGACCGCGACCGCGCGTTGCGGCTGGCAAGCGGCATCCTGGATCGAACGAGAACCGAGCATGTCACGGACCCGAAACAGTTTCTTCAGTACGCCTTTCATGCGATGGGTATGGAACGAGATGCAGCGATTGCGGCAGCAGAAGATTCGCTCATCAAGATCGAGCGGAAGATCGGGGTTGTCCGTCCGTTGGCCGGGAAGAGCCGTGCGGCTGACGATGCGGTGCCTCAGCCGCCGATCCGGACGCCCGGCATCAGCGCACAACGCCCGTTGAACAAGCGACCGTACTACAACTGGAAGGTGAGTGGCCTTCACGAGTTCGTCTACCAGGCGTTCCACGCGGCTGGCATCGAACGAGCGGTCGCACGCAAGCATGCCGACTGGGTGGAAGCGGGAATGTCGGTCTCGCATGCGGACTGGAAGGATCGAAAACCGGAAGAGATCCTTTCCCACGCATTCCGCCTGATCGGTCGTACTGATACCGAGGCGAGCGGCCTCGCGTATCTCGCTCTGTACAGTCTCAACGTACGCGGTTACGCGATGTCTCCGAAAGGATCTTCGGAAGCATCGGCAGCACTCTGCCCCGCCTACCCGGTCCGCATCATCTGGTGCGAAGATTCCGAACAACAGGTCAGCACAGGATGGATCAAGCGAAACTCGTGGGACAATCTGCTCTTAGCGTGCCCTTCGACGGAAGAGTGTCCCAGCGGTCAGTCCTATTGGTGGACTTTGACCGTCGCAGCAAGTTGCACCGGCCTTCCCGAACAGTTTGAATGCGTTTGGATCGGGGGGGCAGGTGATCTTGATGATGTCGAGTGTGGAAAGACTTTCGACAATGATTGCTTCTCGGAAACGATCTCGGGCATCAATTGCGCGAACATTGAGAAAGTCTGTGGCGATGACGAGTTCGGGCCGTCTGGTTGTCCGGGTTGCTAGCCGGAGTTCGTCATCCCACGCGATCGTTGTTGATCAATCCTTCAACGACCTTACCCACCCATCGATCCGCCGGCAGCCCTCTTCGATCTGCTCCTTCGAGCATGCGAACGAAAACCGAACGTGTGTTTTCGCGCACTCGCCGAAATCTTCGCCGGGCACGACCGCGACCCTGGCTTCTTCGAGCAACCCTTCGGCGAAGCTGAGGGCGGAGTCGATTGACCGCCCGCCGGGTGAGGTCTTGCCGAAGTGGGCTGCGACATTCGGGAACACGTAGAACGCGCCGGTCGGCGTCGGGCAGGGCATGCCGGGAATCTGGCTCATGAGTCGGTTGATCACCTTCGCGCGCTCGGCGAACGCGCTGCGCATGCGCTCGACATCCGGCCCGCCGTGCTCAAGCGCGCGGATGATCGCGGGATACGTGAAGCTCGTGATGTTGCTGGTCATCTGATCCTGCATCTTGATGACCGCCTTCGCGAGCTCACCCTTGTTCCCCGGCGCGCAGAGATAGCCGATGCGCCAGCCGGTCATGGCGTAGGCCTTGCTCAGGCCGTTGATGGTCACGGTGCGCTCGCGCAACTCATCGATCGAACCGATCGAGAAGTGCGGGATGCCGCCGTAGGTGACCTTCTCGTAGATCTCATCGGCGATGACCGCGATGTTCGGATGACGAATGAGCACCTTCCCGAGTTCGCGCAGCTCCGCCTCGGAATACATCGTGCCGCAGGGATTGGAGGGCGTATTGAAAATGACCGCCGCGGTGCGGTCGGTGATGGCCGCTTCGAGCTGGTCGGGCGTGATCTTGAAATCGTTGTCAAT
Source organism: uncultured Phycisphaerales bacterium (assembly GCA_965651255.1). GTDB lineage: Bacteria > Planctomycetota > Phycisphaerae > Phycisphaerales > SM1A02 > CBFGRU01. Next base: position 2,290 of record CBFGRU010000197.1, on the reverse strand, counting down.
CGAGGCGGGCACTTCGACGACACTGCCACCGGCGATCTCGACCATCGGCCGGTAGCTCACCCACGCGGGCGTGAGGATGATGACCTCGCGACGGGGTTCGACGAGGGCCTGGATCGTCTCGAACATCGCGTGCTTCGCGCCGGCGGTGATGACGATGTGCTCCGGCGCGCAGTCGATGTTGTTCTCGTTCTTCAGCTTCTTCGCGATCGCCGCCCGCGCTTCCGGCGCGCCGGGCGTGGGCTGGTACTTGGTCATCCCCGCCTTGAGCGCATCAATCGCCGCCTGCTTGATGTGGTCGGGCGTGTCGAAGTCCGGCTGGCCTGCGCCGAAGCCGATGACATCGACTCCCTGCGCCTTCAGGGCGCCGACGCGGGCGGTGACCGCCAGGGTGGAGGAGGGTTTGAGCGCCAGTGATCGCTGAGTGAGTTGCATAGGCCATCAGGATACCCGCGCGCGGCGGCGGCGCGCAGGTGGTCCAAGTCAACCGTCTGAAACTGCATGTTCGCACACCAGTTCAACGCTTCCAGTTGTCGAGACGCCGTATCTGTCGCGCAGCTTCCGACTCGGGCTATCTCACACCTTTCACCGCCTCGTTCGCAGGCTTCGAATGGATGTGGGACTCACCGGTATCCAGATTCAACACCATCGTTCCCGCAGGGAGTCGATCGACGTATCGGAACTCGCTGTCCGGCGCGTCGGTATTGAGGGTGACTGCGTACGCACCGGTTCCCACGTCCTTCGCTAAGTTTAAGCGGTGGACGATGATTACGTTCGGTGCGTCGGCATCGGCGTCCGGATCGATTTCCGTCGGATTCAGCACACTCCACCGGATGCCTTCCGTTGGAATCCACAAACCGGGAAGTAATTCCATTGCATTGAGCACTTCGTACTGTGTCCAGACGGTCGGCTTGTCGCCGGTTCTACGGTACGTTCGATGGCGAACGGGGAGATATCCGCGATTCACATCAAGCCAGACTACGATGACCGGCGGACCATCATCTTTCAACACCTCGAGCACGGCGCAGACTTCTCCACTCGGCAATGTCTCGAGTTCCGGGCGCAGTTGCGACGCCTGCGAGCCGAGCAGCGCGGTGACGTCAGTTAACGGAACCATGCCCTCCGCAATCTCTTCCGCGGGAAACCACATCATGAGATCGAAGAACCCGCTACCTTTCGTGCCGATCTTTGGAAGATTCGGCTTTGCCTGGCAACTCGCCACGCGATTCACCGATTGAAAGCCCCAGGCCATTTCACCGTCAAATGACGCGCCAATGTGCGCTTCACGTTCTCCATTCGGGCCGCGCAGTGTGTAGCGGCGATCGAGCAGAATGCGCCCTTGACCCCACTGCACCGACCAGTGCTCGCGCGTCACCGCGTTCTGCGGCGCTTCACTTGCAAGACTGAACGTGAATTCGACGGCGACGTCTTTCACTTGCGAGCGGGCATCGAGAATTGACTTCCGGATCTCGCCTTTCGCGGGAACCTCAGCCTGCGCGAGCGACGCCTGAACGGACGCCAGACCGATCGTCGCGGCGATCAGACTCCGCACAGTTTGAATAGTCCACCATTTCATGATCGGTCCCCTAGCTTGTGCTTTGGCTCTTCCATCGACAGTTCTACCTATACGTGTCTCGATCTTCAACAATGACGGCCTCGATCATTCTTCCGACTTCTGTCGCCGCGTCCGTCAAAAGCTATAGCAATTGTTAGGGGTGTCAAGACGATTTCGGACGAGACCGCGATCCCCCCGCCAGCCGACCATCCACCAACCGATCGCCGCCCCGATCGCGCCCGCGAGCGCGAGGGCCATGTCCTTGTGGGCGTCGAACGCATCACCCTGCTGACCGTTGTACAGCTCCGCTTCCTCCGGGCTCATGACGATTGCGAACCACCACTCGATGAGTTCATACACCTTGCTCAACGTCGCGAGCATCAGCACCGCGACGATGAGCGCGTGCCCCGAGCGCAGCGGCATCCAGCGCATGACGAGTTCCGCCATCGGCCGCACGAGCAGCAACCCGAACGCAAGGTGCACGAGCCGGTCGTAGTGATTGCGCGACAGGTTGAACGTCGTGGTGATGTCCTGACCGAACAGCGCAACCGACCACTCGTCGTACGGCACGAAGCTGTACGTGTAATGCGCGCCGAGCACATGCAGCAGCATGAACGCCGTGAGCAGCGTGTACGCCGCGTTCGAGAGCGGCCGCCCCCACTTCTCGAGACCGAACAGAAAGATTAGCAGCGCCCCCGTGAACGAGTGCTCAATCCAGAAATCGGAGGGATACAGCGG